>NZ_JAAKZZ010000138.1 GCF_011045075.1 Streptomyces boncukensis | reverse complement strand
CGCCTACCCCCGCGACCGCACCTGCCCCTACCACCTGCCCGAGCCGTACGACCGCCTGCGGGAGGAGGGGGGTTCGCTGCACCGGGTCACCCTCTACGACGGCCGGGAGGCATGGGTGGTGACCGGTCATGAGACGGCCCGCGCCCTCCTGACCGACCCCCGCCTCTCCTCCGACCGCAGGCGCGCGGACTTCCCCTTCGTCGCGCCCCGGGTCAAGGGCGTACAGGACATCGAGCCCGCCTTCATCGCCCTGGACCCGCCCGAGCACGGGAAGCAGCGGCGCAGGGCCATCAAGGAGTTCACGGTCCGGCGGATCAGGGCCATGCGGCCGGACATCGAGCGCATCGTGCACGGCTTCCTGGACGACATGATCGCCGCGGGGCCGCCCGCCGACCTCGTCAGCCGGCTCTCGCTGCCGGTTCCGGCCATGGTGATCTGCCGGATACTCGGCGTGCCCTACGCCGACCACGACTTCTTCCAGGACGCCAGCAGACGGCTCGTCCAGTCGCAGACCGAGGAGGAGGCGCGGGCTGCGCGCAAGGAGCTGGCGCGCTACCTGGACGGGCTGCTCGACAGCGCGCGGGGAGAGCCCGGCGCGGGGCTGCTGGGCGCCATGGTCACCGAGTACCTGGATCAGGGCACAGCCCGCCGCGAGGAGCTGGTGGCGGCGGCGATCCTGCTGCTGGTCGCCGGGCACGAGACCACCGCGTCGATGACCTCGCTCAGCGTCATCACCCTGCTCGACCACCCCGAGCAGCTCGCCGCGCTGCGGGCCGACCCCTCCCTGATGCCGGGCGCGGTCGAGGAGTTGCTGCGCCTCCTCGCCATCGCCGACAGCGCCAGCAGCCGCTACGCTACGGAGGACATCGAGATCGACGGCCAGCTCATCCGGGCAGGAGAGGGCGTCATCGTCACCCACTCCATGGCGAACCGGGACGGTGCGGCCTTCCCGGACCCGGACGCCTTCGACATCCGCCGCGACGCCCGCCACCACCTGTCCTTCGGCTACGGCGTGCACCAGTGCCTCGGCCAGAACCTGGCCCGGCTCGAACTGGAGGTCGTCCTCACAGCGCTGTTCGACCGCCTGCCGAACCTGCGCCTGGCGGTCCCGGCCGAGCGGCTGGAGCTGCGCCCGGCCCACACGATCCAGGGCGTGAACGAACTCCCGGTCACCTGGTGAGCGGGAGCGTACAGCGAACGGAGCAACCGTGAGGGGAACCCCATGACGAACGCGACCACACGGGTCACGGCCGACCGGGAGATCTGCGTCGGAGCCGGCATGTGCGCACTGACCGCGCCTGCGGTGTTCGACCAGGACGACGACGGCATCGTCACCGTCCTGGCCGCCGAGCCGGACGGCGACGCCAGGGCCGCGGCACGCAAGGCCGCGACGCTCTGCCCCTCGGGCGCGGTCCGCGTCACCGAGTAGTACGGACCGACCGTCCACGCGGCACGCCTGCCGGGTGCCGCGTGGACGGGACCGGGGACCGGCGGTCCGGCTACTTCTTGTGGTGGATTGTCACCACTGGGCACTCCACTTCGTCGCGGCAGGTCTTGTGTTTGGTCCACAGCATCTGGCCGCTTGTGGCGAGGAACTTGACGTTCGCCCTGTTCTGCCAGCCGGAGTCGTAGCCGTTCTTGGTCCGGAACTTGACCCAGGCGTGCCCCGAGCAGCCACCTGCTGACTTCCAGGTCACCGCCCACTTGTTGCTGCTCAGCGCCCAGTATTTGCAGCTTCCTCTGGACAGGTTGTACGTGTTCGAGACGTGCGCGATTCCGGGAGCGGATTCCTTGAGCGCCGCGAGGGGAGCGGCATCCGCCGGCTGCGACGACTCCGCCTTCCCCTCGCCCTCCGCGGTCACCGCCGTGGCGGTCATCGGCGTCATCAGCGCGAACGCGCCGATGAGGACCGCTGCCATGCGTATACGCATACGAGTTCCCCCTGGTTTGATCGGTCGTCGTGCGGGGCCGCCGACTGTGCGGCGTGCCCTGACAGTGCCGTTGCTCCCCCGGCTGTGGCGAGGCCGCTCCAGGCCACCTTCCAGCGCAGGATCATGGCCCGATGCGGGGGCTGTCGTGGCCCGGGCGCCGGTGCCGGGGGCAGGCGCAGGGCGGGTACGCGCAGGGGTTGCCGATCTCGGGCGGCGGCAGCCACGGCTCCTGCTCCACGACGCTGAGCGTGCGCACGGGCAACCGGTCCCCCGTGTCCGCCGCCACGCGGTAGATCCGGATCGTCATCCGGTGCGTGGCCCACTCGTTCCTCGGGCTCACGCCCGCTCCCGGATCCAGCGCGCCAGCGCGAACACGGTCACCGCCGAGGCGCCGCCCAGCTCGACGTGCGCCTGCCCCATCACGGGGAAGCCGCCGTTCAGCGACGGCAGCTTGCAGCCGGTCAGCGCGAGCGCCTCCGCCAGCTCTTCGGCGGCCCGCCGCCCAACCGCGAGGGCGGTCTCCGGAGTTGTTTCCTCGTTCATGCCGTCCACGGTCGCGGCTCCGGGCTAGGCTGAAAAGTAATCAAGCCGTCACAGAGCGCTGCTGTGGAGGGGTCGCCTTGTCCGAGCCCACGCCGTCACCCCTGGTCCGAGCCGTTGGCAACCAGTTGCGCCGCTGGCGCGAGCACCGAGGGCTGTCCCGCGAGGACGTGGGCGACAAGACCGGCTTCTCGGGCTCGGCGATCGGCGCGTTCGAGCGCGGCGAGCGGATTCCTGACGGCCCGGCCATCCGCTCCCTCGACGCCGCGCTGGACGCCCACCAGGTCATGGCCGTCCTCGCGGACGACATGGACCAGGAGGAGTACCCGAAGAAGAAGTTCGGCGAACTGTTCCGGCTGGAGGCCGGTGCGGTGAGTCTGAGTACGTACTCGACCGGCGTCATTCACGGGCTGCTCCAGACGGAGGCGTATGCCCGTGCGGTGTTCGAGGCGGTCGTACCGCAGTTCAGCGAAGACGAGGTTGAACGCCTACTTGCCGAACGTCTTGCCCGGCAGGCCCTCTTCGCCCGCGAACCGGCTCCCATCCTCTGCTTCGTCCTGGATGAAGCCGTACTGCTGCGCCGCACCGGCGGCAGGGAGGTCATGCGAGAGCAGATCCAGTACCTTCTGGAGGTCGGCAAGCTCAAGCACGTCCGGATCTCGGTGCTGCCCTTCGGTTGCGAAGAACCGGTGGACTCAGATGGACCCATGACCCTGCTGGAGACGCCGGAGCACCGCATGCTTGGCTACACCGAGGTCCAGGGCGAGAGCACGCTGGTCTCGGACAGGAAAGAGGTGAACCCGTGGCTGCACCGTTACGGCATGATCCGTATGCACGCGCTGCCGCCTGCGGACTCTGCTCGCCTCATCCAACGCCGTCTGGAGGAACTGTGAGAACAGAACTGACCTGGTTCAAGTCGAGCTACAGCGGCGGGCAGGGAGGCGAATGCCTCGAAGCCGCCCTCGCCTGGCGTGAGTCGACACACAGGTGCGCGTCCATCCACATCCGCGACTCCAAGAACCCCGACGGGCCCGCGCTCGCTCTCTCGCCCGCCGCCTGGACGTCTTTCCTCGCCCACACCACCCACCACCGCACCGGATCAGGGGGTCAGACGTCGAGTTCGACGTCGGTGATCGGGTAGGCGACACAGGAATGGGTGTAGCCGAACTTCTCGTCGGATAGCCGCAGTCGGGCTTCCTCGGCGGCGTGGACGGTGCCCTTGACGACCCGGACGCGGCACAGGCTGCACTCGCCGGAGCGGCAGGCCGCTTCGGGGCGGATGCCCTGGTCCTCCAGGGCGTCGAGGAGCGGCCGGTCGCGGCGGGTGCGGAAGCTCTGGCCGCGCGCGGTGACCGTGACCTCGGTGTCGGGCGCGGTGTCCGCGGGCCAGTGCGGCTGCGCTGTCGGGTCCGCGGGGGCGCCGTTGGCCTCGAAGCGGATCCGGCGGGGCGGGTGGCCGAGCTCCGCGAGCTGGGCGAGGGCGTACGGGTAGAGGGCCTGGGGCCCGCACACGTACACCATGCGTCCGTCGAGCGGCCCGGCCAGGGTTTCGATCAGGCTTGCGGTGAGGAATCCGGTCGGCCCCGCCCACTGGGGGCCGGGGTCGGCGATGACGTGGTCGACGCGGATGTTCGGATGCTTCGCGGCCAGCGCGTCGAGCTCGTCCCGGAAGAGGACGTCGTCGGCGGAGCGCGAGCCGTAGAGGAGGTGGAAGCGGCGGTCGAGTCCGTGGTCGAGGATGTCGCGGATCATGCTCATCGCCGGTGCGACGCCGGAGCCTCCGGCGAGGAAGACGACGTCGTCGCCGTGGAAGAGCGGGTTGTGGTGGAAGGTGCCCATCGGGCCGGTGGTGACGAGGGTGTGGCCGGGGGCCACGGTGTCCACCAGGTGGTTGCTGATCCGGCCGCCGGGGACCCGCCGGACGGTCAGGTCCCAGTGGTCGGCCCGGGCGGGGCTGGAGGAGATCGCGTACGCGCGGCTGGTGCCGTCCGCGAACACCGTCACGTACTGTCCGGCGAGGAAGGGCGGCAGGTCGGTGCCGTCGGGGCGGCGGAGCCGGAACGTGGCGGTGCTCGGGGTCTCGGTGACCACGTCGGTGACCGTGAGGGACAGCCGCGCGGGGTGGTAGGTGTCGAGGATCCGGCGGGTGGCGGCGGTGTGGTCGGCGGTGTCCGCGGGACGCCGGTCGATCTCCGCCTGGACGGCGTCGTGACCGTCGAAGAGGGGCGCGAGAGCGTGCTTCACTGGTGACTCCCAGGGTCTCGTCAGGCGGGCTGGGCGTGCAGGAGGTTGCGGGCGACGCGGTGGCCGGCCTCAAGGGTGGGCTGGAAGCCGCCGAACCCTGCCCAGGAGCCGGCGAGATGGAGCCCGGGTACGCCCGGGTCGCGGAGGCTGTCGCGGAAGAGCCAGTTCTCGGTGCGGTCCTGGTCGTATCCGTAGATCGCGCCGCCCGGATGGCCGAGGTAGCGGGCCATCGTCAGCGGTGTGGCGACGTCGACCTCCTCGATCGCGTCGCGGATGCCGGGGACGACCGCCTCGGCGCGGTCGAGAAGGGTCTCGGCGTAGGCGAACTTGGCCTTCGCGTACTCGGCCGGTGAGAGCTTCTCCCACAGGTCGCTGTACTGGAGGGTCATGAGGCCCACATGGGTGGTCCCGGAGGGGGCGAAGCCGATCGGGGCGACGTCGTAGGACGAGAGGCAGATGCCGCGAGCGGGCTCCAGGGTGTGGTACGCGGCGTAGGTGCGCTCGTCGTCGGTGTCGGCGTTGACGAAGGTGGTGCTGGTGGTGAAGCCGAGCTCGGCGGGGGTGGCGTCGAGTCCCATGTGCAGGATGAAGCCGGAGACGCCGACCCGGCGGGTGGCGAGGTCGGTGCGGATGCGGTGCGGGACGGCGGACGCGTCGAGCATGCCGTACGTGACGGGGAGCGAGGCGTTCGAGACGACCTCGCGGGCCGAGACCTCCTCGCCGTCGTCGAGGCGGACCCCGACGGCCCGGCCGCGCTCGGTGCGGATCCCGGTGACCGCCGTGTTGAAGCGGACCTCGCCGCCGGCGTCGAGGAAGGAGTCGAGGATGGCGGTGGACATGGCCTGTGAACCGCCCCTGACGTGCCAGGGCTTGAACTCCAGGTAGGCGAAGAGCGTCACCGCCAGGTCCTGGAAGGCGAGCCGGGACGGCGGCTGGCCGAGATACACCCAGTAGGCGGCGAGCACCGACTTGATGCCCGGGTCGTCGAAGTGCTCGTCGAGGACGTCCCCGAGCGGGCGCAGGCCCTGCCGGAAGAGGACCGGGTTGATGTCGTCGCCCGGCAGCCCGCGCATGGCGGCGATCTGCCAGAACGCGACGTTCCTGAGGAGCTTGAAGAAGCGCTCGATCCGGTCCCGGTTGCCGGGGAACGCCTCTTCCAGGGCGTCGGCGGCCCCGGCCCAGTCGGCGGGCAGGGTCACGTCGTGCTGCCCGGGGACGACGGCCCGGTACAGGTCCTCCTCCTGTACGAAGTCGATCCGGTCGGAGACCCCCAGCTTGTTGAAGAGCCCCCGCAGGGTGAAGCCCTGGCCCTCCAGTCCGACCCCGGACAGCTGGTGCAGGGCGACCTCGAACTCGTACCGGCCGCGCCGGAAGGAGGTGGCGCAGCCGCCCGGCACGTTGTGCCGCTCGACCAGCAGCGTGCGCAGCCCGGCCCGCTGGAGCGTGGCGGCGGCGGTGAGCCCGGCGTTGCCGGCTCCGATGACGACGGCGTCGACGTCGGTCATGGTCCGCACGACATCCCCCTTACTCACTTAATTGAATAGGTGCATTGGAGAGTAGAGTCGTGCCGTGCGGGTTGTCCACCCCCCGAGGTAGTCACATCCATGACTAGTCAACGATGCGATACTCTGCGTTCATGGCATTGCGTCACGCGGTGATGGCCGCGCTCCTCGAAGGGGAGGCGTCCGGATACGACCTGGCCAAGGGCTTCGACGCCTCCGTCGCGAACTTCTGGATGACCGCCCCGCAGCAGCTCTACCGGGAGCTCGACCGGATGGAGCGCGAGGGGCTCATCGCCGCACGGGTCGTCGAGCAGGAGCGCCGGCCGAACAAGCGCCTCTTCTCGCTCACCGAGGCCGGCATGTCAGCCGTGCGCGCCTACGCCGCCGAACCGTCGGGCAAGCCGACGGCCATCCGCGACGACCTCCTGGTCAAGGTGCACTGCGCGGACGTCGGGGACATCGAGGCCGTACGAGCGGCGATCACCGAACGCATGAAGTGGGCCGCCGCCAAGCTCGCCCGGTACGAACGGTTGCAGGACCACCTCCTGAAGGGGCGGACGGAGGACGAGTACTGCGCCCAGGCCGAACGGGTCGGGCCGTACCTGACGCTGCTGCGCGGCATGGCCTTCGAGAGGGAGAACCTCCAGTGGGGCGAGACCGCCCTCCGCCTGCTCGAACGACGCACGACGGCGACGTGATCCAGGGGGCGGGCGGCAAGCCGGCGCAAAGGCCCTGGCGCCCTAGCGGGGGGCCAGCACCAGCGGCAGATAGACCTCGTCGACGAGCCCGGTGAGCACGCTGTCCGCGATCGGCGCCCCGTGCAGCAGGTAGTGGCTGAGCAGCAGTTCGATGGCGACGTTGGCGCGCCGTGAGCCGGGAATCCACGGCTCGATCTCGCCGCGCTCGACGGCGCGCCGCAGCGCCCGCTGGATCGCCTTGGGGCCGGTGGCGTGGGCGCGTTCCCGTACCACCCTGGCGAATTCGGGGTCCCGCACGATCTCCGAGAGCAGGCCGCGGAAGATGTCGCCGTGCGGCCCCGCCATGTTGTCCGCCTGGGACCGCAGTACGGCGATGACGTCGGTGCGCAGGCACCCGGTGTCGGGCGGCTCCGGCGCGCTGTGGCGCAGCGCCTTCCAGGCGTCGACGACGAGTTCGGCGCGGTCGGGCCACCGCCGGTACAGCGCGGCCTTGCCGGTGCGGGCCCGCGCGGCCACGCGCTCCATGGTCAGCCCGGCGTACCCGGTCTCGGCGAGCTCGTCCAGGGCGGCCGCCAGGATGGCGTTCTCCAGCGTACGGCCGCGGCGGCGCGGACCCCTGCGGTGGTCGCTGTCCGCCGGGACCGGCGGGTCCTGGGGAATCGGAGGCATGGATTCCAGCCATTCGTCGTCTGTCCGTTGTGTGCCTCGGACACCTCACCCTAGCCTCAATTTAGAGAACAGACCGTTCTTTAAATTCGAGGGCTCCGAGGTACCGATGACCGAGACTGCGACACCCGGGGCGGAGGCCCCCGCGTATCCCAGCGACCGCACCTGCCCCTACCGCCTGCCCGAGCAGTACAACAGCCTGCGGGGGGAGGGCGACTCGCTGCGCCGGGTCACCCTCTACGACGGCCGGCAGGCATGGGTCGTGACCCGCCTTGAGACGGCGCGCACCCTCCTGGCCGACCCCCGCCTCTCGTCCGACCGGAAGCGCGACGAGTTCCCCGCCCTCTCGCCCCGGTTCCGGGCGGCCGCACGGGACGGCTCCCCCTCCTTCCTCGGCATGGACCCGCCCGAGCACGGGAGGCACCGGCGCATGGCCATCAAGGAGTTCACGGTCCGGCGGGTCAGGGCCATGCGGCCCGACATCGAGGACATCGTGCACGGGCTGCTGGACGACATGGTCGACGCGGGGCCGCCCGCCGACCTCGTCACCCGGTTCTCGCTGCCGATCCCGACCCTGGTGATCTGCCGGCTGCTCGGCGTTCCCTACGCCGACCACGACTACTTCCAGGACGCCAGCATGCGGT
Organism: Streptomyces boncukensis; assembly: GCF_011045075.1. Lineage (GTDB taxonomy): Bacteria > Actinomycetota > Actinomycetes > Streptomycetales > Streptomycetaceae > Streptomyces > Streptomyces boncukensis. Next base: position 7,512 of record NZ_JAAKZZ010000138.1, on the reverse strand, counting down.
TCTTCCAGGCGCAGGCCGAGGAGGGCGCACGGGCGGCGAGCCGCGAACTGGACCGCTACCTGGGAGGGCTGCTCGACAGCGCGCGGCGCGAGCCGGGCGAGGGGCTGGTGGGCACCCTGGCCGCCGAGTACCTGGAGCCGGGCACCGCCACCCGCGAGGAGCTGGTGGCGACGGCGCGACTGCTGCTGGTGGCCGGGCACGAGACGACCGCGTCGATGACCTCGCTCAGCGTCATCACCCTGCTCGACCACCCCGAGCAGCTCGCAGCCCTGCGGGCCGACCCCTCCCTGATGCCGGGCGCGGTCGAGGAGCTGCTGCGCCTCCTGTCCATCGCCGACGCCGCCAGCGGTCGCTACGCCACGGACGACATAGAGATCGACGGCCACGTCATCCGGGCAGGAGAGGGCGTGCTCGTCACCTCCTCCCTCGCGAACCGGGACGGCGCGGCCTTCCCCGAGCCGGACGCCTTCGACATCCGCCGCGACGCCCGCCACCACCTTGCCTTCGGCTACGGCGTGCACCAGTGCCTCGGCCAGAACCTGGCCCGGCTCGAACTGGAGGTGGCCCTCACAGCGCTGTTCGCCCGCCTGCCGGACCTGCGCCTGGCGGTCCCGGCCGAGCAGCTGAAACTCCGGCCGGGCAATACGATCCAGGGCGTGAACGAACTCCCGGTCACCTGGTGAGCGAGAGCGTGCGGCGAACGGAGCGACCGCGAGGGCCAGGTCTCCGGACCTGAAAGTCTGTCCCGGCAGCTTCAGGAAAGTGCCCTCTTCACCGTCCCCCGCCCCTACCGCTTCACCGTCCGCTCCGTGAGGACCTTGCCCTCGGCGTCCAGCGCCGCGACGGAAGCGGAACCGGAACCGGAATCGGGGAGTTTCGCGCGGGTCTCGAAGCCGTCCTTGCGGACCGTCTTCACCTCGTCCCCGGCGCGGATCCGCCATCGCTCGACCTCCGTCGCCCCGTTCCAGCTCATCGCGACGCCGTCGCCGCGGACCCGGACGGCAGGGGCGGTGTCCGGGGTGCCCTTCCAGTCGGCGCGTTCGGCGCGGTACGAGAAGTAGTCCTCGGGGAAGGCCCCGGCCCACACCGGGTCGGCGCCCTCGAACTCCGCCATGACGCCGGTCTCGCCGTAGCTGACCAGCTGGTTGCCGCCTGCCATCTCGCGGCTGGAGCCGACGTAGGAGCCGTACTCCGGCGGGTTCGGCTGGAGGTCGCGGGTCAGCTTCGCCGTCATCCGCTCCTCGTCCAGCTCGTAGACGGCGCCCCGGGACACCGGGGGGTCGGCCAGGTTGCCGTTGTCGAAGACGGAGAGGCTGGGGGTACCTCCCGGGCCGCCAGGCCCAGGGGGACCGTCGCGCAGCCGCCGCGCGTCGTGCTGGAAGCTGAACGCGTCCGCGAGGCTGCCCACGCTGAAGTCGCTGTTCTTCCCGCCGAGCCGCCACTCGATCTTCCCGCTGCCCTTGTCGATCTTGTAGACGGTGCTGCTGTGCCGGGCGCTGGCCAGCAGGGTGCCGTCGTCCTCGTAGGCGAGGGAGTTGACGTGCACGTAGTCGACGGTCGGTGTGTCGAGGGAGACCTGGGTCTCGGTGAGCGGGATGTGGTCGAGGGCGCTCCACTCGAAGGTGACCTCGCCCGTCTCGATGTCCTGTTCCTGGATCACCGCGTCGGTGACGGTGCCGTCCTTCGGCCCGCCGTGCTCGCTCAGGTCGTACGGCACCGGGTCGTAGCTCATCAGCAGCACCCGCTTGCCGTCCGGGCTGATCCGGAAGTCGTGGACGTCCGTGGAGTAGCCGCCCTTCATGGCGAACGAGGCGACCTCCTGGTAGGAGGTGTCCAGCAGGACGTAGCGGCCCTGGCCGCCGACGCCCCGGTAGACGCTCAGCACGGGCTCGCCCCGGTAGCGGGTGGCCTCCAGGTTGGTGTAGACACCGTCCTTCCACCACACGAGGTCGCCGTTGTTGTCGTAGATGCCGATGCCGCCCGTGCTGTCGGTGCCCGGGGTGGTGAGCAGCAGGCGGTCGTCCTCGCGGCCGGTGCGGATGGTGGACAGCGCGGGCGCCTCGGCCGCGAGGCCGGGGCGGGAGCGGAAGGTCTCGTGCTCCTGGGAGGGGCGCGGGGGCCGGCGTACGTCTCCGTCCCGGTCGCCGTCGTCCGCGCGGGCGGCGGCGGTCAGCGGAGCGAGGAGCAGCGCGGTGGCGGCCAGCGCGGCCGCGGCGCCCTTGCGGGTACGTCTCATGGAGTCCATACCTCTCTTCCTCCTGGGGGTGGCGGCCCGGATCGTACGGCGTGGGCATGCCATAGAGAAGCCCCCCGGAGCCCCCCCGGAGACCCCTGGGCCCCCGGGAGAACGCATACGCTGGGGCCTCATGAGCGATGACGTGCGCAGTGCGCTGCTGCGGCAGATCAAGGACAAGGCCGTGGTGCACGGCAGGGTGACCCTCTCCTCCGGCGCGGAGGCCGACTTCTACATCGACCTGCGCCAGATCACCCTGGACGGCACGGCGGCCCCGCTCGCCGGGCAGGTGATGCTGGACGCCACGGCGCACCTCGACTACGGGGCGGTGGGGGGCCTCACCCTCGGCGCCGACCCGGTCGCCACCTCGATGCTGCACGCCGCCGCCGCTCGCCGCCGCGCGCTGGACGCGTTCGTCGTGCGGAAGTCGGGCAAGGCGCACGGGCTGCAGCGCCGTATCGAGGGTCCGGATGTCGCGGGGCGCCGGGTGCTCGTCGTCGAGGACACCTCGACGACCGGCAACTCGCCGCTGACGGCGGTGGAGGCGGTGCGCGAGGCGGGCGGCGAGGTCGTCGCGGTGGCGACGCTCGTCGAGCGCGGGGCCGCCCCGGCGATGGAGCGGGCCGGTGTTCCGTACGTATACGCGTTCGATTTGAACGATCTCGGGCTCGCCTGAGCCGGTCCCTGCGGTCCCGGCTGTTTCACGTGGAACGTGCTGGAGCGGCGGCGCCCGGCCGTACGGGCCTCGTGAACGTGTGAACCGCCGTCCGGAGCATGCGGCGGGGTCTGGAAAGATGGGGCCGTCGATGATGACGTCGCGCCGAATTCCAGGCTCACCGGACGAACCACACACCCAAGGAGCGGTCTGATGCCCATCGCAACCCCCGAGGTCTACGCCGAGATGCTCGATCGGGCGAAGGCGGGCAAGTTCGCCTACCCCGCCATCAACGTCACGTCGTCGCAGACGCTGCACGCCGCGCTGCGCGGCTTCGCCGAGGCGGAGAGCGACGGCATCGTGCAGATTTCCACGGGCGGAGCCGAGTTCCTGGGCGGCCAGTACGACAAGGACATGGTGACCGGCGCGGTGGCGCTGGCCGAGTTCGCGCACATCGTCGCCAAGAAGTACCCGGTCAACATCGCCCTGCACACCGACCACTGCCCCAAGGACAAGCTGGACGGCTATGTGCGGCCGCTGCTCGCCGTCTCCCAGGAGCGCGTCGACCGCGGCGAGGACCCGCTCTTCCAGTCCCACATGTGGGACGGCTCCGCCGAGACCCTCAAGGACAACCTGGAGATCGGCCGGGACCTGCTCACCAGGGCCGCCGCCGCCAGGATCATCCTGGAGGTCGAGATCACCCCGACCGGCGGCGAGGAGGACGGCGTCAGCCACGAGATCAACGACGAGCTGTACACCACGGTCGACGACGCGGTGCGCACCGCCGAGGCGCTGGGCCTGGGCGAGAAGGCCCGCTACCTGCTGGCCGCCTCCTTCGGCAACGTGCACGGCGTCTACAAGCCGGGCAACGTCGTGCTCCGCCCGGAGCTGCTCAAGGACCTCCAGGACGGCGTCGCGGCGAAGTACGAGCTGCCCGCGGGCAGCCAGCCGTTCGACTTCGTCTTCCACGGCGGTTCCGGCTCCACCGAGCAGGAGATCGCCACCGCGCTGGAGAACGGCGTGGTGAAGATGAACCTCGACACCGACACCCAGTACGCCTTCACCCGCCCCGTCGCGGACCACATGTTCCGCAACTACGACGGCGTGCTGAAGGTCGACGGCGAGGTCGGCAACAAGAAGGTCTACGACCCGCGCAGCTGGGGCAAGGCCGCCGAGAAGGGCATGGCCGAGCGCGTCGAGCTCGCCTGCACCCACCTCCGCTCGGCCGGCGCCAAGCTGAAGTAGCGCACGTGCGCCCCGACCAGGCACGGCCGCGGTCGTGCCTGGTCGAGCACGCGTTCCAGGACCCGGAGCGGGCGGGGCACACTGGGACCCATGGCCATTCACGAAAATCTGCTGGGGGGACCTCCCCCGACCCACCTTCCCGACGACCCCGAGCCGCGTGAGCTGCTCGCCGCCGGGACGGACCCCGCCGAGGTCGCCGCGCGCTGTCCGGCGTCCTCGCTGGCGTGGGCGCAGCTCGCCGACGACGCGTTCCAGGCGGGCCGCACCGTCGAGTCGTACGCCTACGCCCGCACCGGATACCACCGCGGCCTCGACGCGCTGCGCCGCAGCGGCTGGAAGGGGCACGGCCCGGTGCCGTTCGAGCACGAGCCGAACCGCGGCTTCCTGCGCGCGCTGCACGCGCTGGCCCGCGCGGCGCGGGCGATCGGGGAGGACGAGGAGTACGAGCGCTGCTCGGCCTTTCTGAAGGAGAGCTCGCCCACCGCGGCGAGCACCCTGTCCTGAGGTTCTGAGGTTCTGAGGTTCTGAGGTTCTGAGGTTCTGAGGTACTGACGTACTGAGGTTCCCGAGGCCGCAGCGCGGCATATGCGCGAGGCCCGCTTGCCCCGGTGAGCGGGCCTCGCGCATCATCGCAGTGGGCCCTCTGCGGGCCCGAGGGGACCGGGGCTCCGATGCCGGAAAGGAAGGGGCGGACCGCTACCCGGTGGCTCACGTCGATGGAGACAGCGATGTCGCACGACCCCGACGACGTCCGGACGGTCCCGCAGGACCCGAATCTGGACTTCGCAGGCACCACCCCCTACGAGGACTACGTCCAGGCCGACGTCCTCACCCACCTCCAGCACCCGCTCTCCAGTGATCCGGGAGAGATGGCGTTCCTGGTCACCACGCAGGTGATGGAGCTGTGGTTCACCGTCCTGGTGCACGAGTGGGAGACCGCGGCCGGCGCGCTGCGGGACGACGACCCGGACACCGCGCTCAAGGCGCTGCGCCGCTCCGCGCAGGAGATGCGGGCGCTGAACGCCTCCTGGGAGCCGCTCGCGCATCTGACGCCCCCCGAGTTCAACTCCTACCGGAGCGCCCTCGGCGAGGGCTCCGGCTTCCAGTCCGCGATGTACCGGCGGCTGGAGTTCCTGCTCGGCGAGAAGTCCGCGTCCCTGCTGGTGCCGCACGAGGGCGCGCCCCGGGTGCACGCGGAGCTGGCGAAGGCGCTGCACGAGCCGTGCCTGTACGACGAGGTGCTGCGCCACCTCGCCCGGCGGCACGGCGCCGCCATCCCCGAGGACGTGCTCACCCGGGACGTCTCCCGGCGCTACGAGCCGAGCCCGGAGGTCGAGCAGGCGTGGGTGACGATCTACCAGGGCGCCCAGGACACCGTCCCGCACCGGCTGGGCGAGGCGCTGACCGAGGTCGCCGAGCTGGTGTGGCGCTGGCGCAACGACCATCTGGTCGCCACCCGCCGCGCGATGGGCGCCAAGACGGGCACGGGCGGCTCGTCGGGCGTCGCGTGGCTGGAGAAACGGGCCGCGAAGCCGGTGTTCCCGGAGCTGTGGACGGCGCGCAGCTATGTCTGACGCCGCCCCGCACACGGCCGGCGGCGCGCACACCGCCGATGGCGCGGCCGACGGCGGGCAGGCGCTGGTCCGCGAGGCCCGCGCCCTGGACGAGGCCGACGCGCTCGCGCCCGTACGCGACAGGTTCGCCCTCACCGACGGCACCGCCTACCTCGACGGCAACTCCCTGGGCGCCCTCCCGCTCCCGGTGCGCGACCGGCTCGCGCACGTCGTCGCCCACGAGTGGGGCGAGCTGCGCATCCGCTCCTGGAGCGAGTCCGGCTGGTGGGAGGCGCCCGAGCGGATCGGGGACCGTATCGCGCCCCTGATCGGCGCGGCCCCGGGGCAGACCGTGGTGGGCGACTCCACCAGCGTCAACGTCTTCAAGGCGACCGTCGGCGCGCTCCGGATCGCCGCGGCGGACGATCCGGCCCGCACCGAGCTGCTGGTGGACGCGGCGACGTTCCCCACCGACGGCTATATCGCCGAGTCGGCCGCGCGGATGACGGGGTGCGCGGTGCGCCCGGTCCCGGCCGCCGAGCTGCCCGGCGCGGTGGGGCCGGGCACGGCGGCCGTCCTCGTCAACCACGTCGACTACCGCACCGGCGAGCTGAACGACCTGCCGGCGCTGACCGCCGCGGCGCGCGCCGCCGGGGCGCGCACCGTGTGGGACCTGTGCCACAGCGCGGGCGCGCTGCCGGTCGGGCTGGACGAGCACGGCGTGGACTTCGCGGTGGGCTGCACGTACAAGTTCCTCAACGGCGGTCCCGGCGCCCCCGCGTTCCTCTATCTGCGCCGCGACCTCCAGCCCCGCTTCGACTCGCCGCTGCCCGGCTGGAACTCGCACGCGGACCCGTTCGCCATGGCGTCCGGCTACACCCCCGCCGAGGGGGCGCTGCGCGGCCGCGTGGGGACGCCGGACATCCTCTCCATGGCGGCGCTGGAAGAGGCGCTGACGGTGTGGGAGGAGGTGACGGTCGACGCGGTGCGGGCCAAGTCCCTGGCGCTCACGGACTTCTTCCTGCGCTGCGTGCGGGCGTACGCGGGGGAGCGCACGGCGGTGCGCGTCACCCCGCTCACCCCGGGCGAGCACGCGCGCCGGGGCAGCCAGGTCTCCCTCCTGTGCGATCCGGTGGACGCGGCGGGGCCGGTGATGGAGAAGCTGATCGCGCGCGGGGTGGTCGGGGACTTCCGCCGCCCCGGCGTACTCCGCTTCGGATTCACCCCGCTCTACACTGCGTTCAGGGACGCCGAGCGCGCGGCTCGCGTCCTGGGGGACGTCCTCGCATGACACACGGGCGCACGAGCGGCGGCCACGGCTGACGGGGGGGGGCAGCGCGTATGAACGACGCCGAGCGGAAGGCCCTGCTGGCGCTGTCGCCGGTGCCACCGGAGCGCCAGGAGCGGTACGGGCCGCACCCCTCCCAGGTCATCGACCTGTACGGGACGGACGCCGCGGGCCCGCGGATCGTCGTGCTGCACGGCGGGTTCTGGCGCGAGCAGTGGGACCGCACCCACCTCACGCCGTTCGCCGCCGCGCTGGCCGGGCGCGGCTTCCCGGTGGCGCTGGTCGAGTACCGGCGGGTGGGCGGGGACGGCGGCTGGCCCGCCACCGCCGAGGACGTGGCCGCCGCGCTGCGGCACCTCGGCGGCCCGGCCGGCGCGCTGGTGGGGCACTCGGCCGGGGGCCAGCTGGCGCTGTGGGCGGCTGCCCAGGGGGAGCACACGGCCGCCCGCGCGGTGGTCGTCGCCCCGGTCGCCGACCTCGCGCGCGCGCATGAGCTGCGGCTCAGCGACGGCGCTGTGGCCGCCTTCCTGGGCGGCGG
>NZ_JAAKZZ010000137.1 GCF_011045075.1 Streptomyces boncukensis | reverse complement strand
CCCGCTGGGCGGGCGCTGGACGGCTCCACCACTGCGGTCGGCGCTCGACGGCCTTCCCCTCGTCCATGCTCTCCCCACTGCTCGCGGCGCGTCCGGACTGCCGGAAGGTGATTCAACCAGGTGCGGAGAGGCCCGGCACAGCGGCGCGCGACGTCAGGGGCCCGGAGGGGCGGCCGAGGCCGCAGGGGAGGCTGTGGGGGTACGCACGGATGCCGCGCCCAGCGGCACCGCCTCGGTGGACGACTCCCGCGAGGGGGAGGTCGTCCACTGCGAGGACCAGCCCTCCGGTCCGGGCGCGGGGGTGGCCAGGGCGGAGCCGGGCAGCTGTCCGCCGGGCCGCAGCAGCGCGCCGGAGGACCGGGCCGCCGTCGAGAGCAGCGGGGACGACTGGGGGGCCAGCGCGGGCGGGGCGCCCGTCGACCGGTCGCCACGGGCCGGGGAGCTTCCGGCGCCGCCCGCGCTGAAGGCCGCGCTCGACAGGGACGCCGCCGCGCTGGCGCTCAGCACGCCGGCCACGCGCGCACGCTGCTCGCCGCCGCGCTCGGCACGGCGCCTGCCGTCCCGGCCCGCGCCGCCCGGGGACGCCGAGCGCACCGGCCCCGCCGAGGTGTCAGCGCGGTCGCCGGAGGCGACCGAGGGGCCGCCGGCGGCACCGGTGGTGAACGCCCCGCCGATGGCGAGGGCGGCGAGCGAGAAGGCGCCCGCCGCGGCGAAGGCCAGGCGCCGCCCGCGCGAGGCGGAGCGCTCGGCGCGCTCCTCGCGGTCCGACTCGTGTATCCGGAAGCCGCGGTGCGGGCCGAGCGCACTACGGCTTCCGCCCCGGCTGACGGGCAGATAGTCGAAGTCCCAGGGCGACCGGGCACCGGTGCGGGCGGTCGGCAGCCCGCCGCGATCACCCGCGTCGGCACTCGCCTCCGCTCCGGTGCCGCCGGGGCCCTGGTCCGGGTCGCCGGGGTCGGACCAGCCGTCGGGTCTCATGGGGGTGCCCCCGGCGGGCAGGCCCTGGAGACGGGCCAGCAGGCCCTCGGACGGCGGGGGCGGCGCGGTGTCCGCGAAGACGTTCTTCAGCCGGCGCTGCTCGTCGGCCTCCGCCTTGCAGCTGCGGCACGTGGCCAGGTGCGCGAGCACCCGCTCCCGTGCGTCATGGCCCAGCTCTCCGTCGACGAGAGCGGCGAGCCGGTCACCGAGATGGTGCTCAGCGGGCGTCACTCAGACCCCACCTCCCCGGAGCGGGCCGCAGGCACCGCCACACTCAGCGCCCGCTGCCGCCCGCCGCGCACCGCGGGCGAGCGGTGCTGCAGCGCCTTGCGCAGGTGCGAGCGGCCGCGGTGGATCCGGCTGCGGACCGTGCCCAGCTTCACCCCGAGGGTGGCGGCGATCTCCTCGTACGACAGGCCCTCGATGTCGCACAGCACGACGGCGGCGCGGAACTCGGGCGCGAGGGTGTCCAGCGCCTGCTGGACGTCGGCGTCGAAGTGGGTGTCGTTGAAGTGCTGCTGCGGGGTGGGCTCGCGGCTGGGCAGGCGCTCGGCCGCGTCCTCGGCCAGGGCGTCGAAGCGGATGCGCTGCTTGCGCCGCACCGTGTCCAGGAAGAGGTTGGTGGTGATGCGGTGCAGCCAGCCCTCGAAGGTGCCCGGGGTGTAGGTCGACAGCGAGCGGAAGACGCGGACGAAGACCTCCTGGGTGAGGTCCTCGGCGTCGTGCTGGTTGCCGGTGAGGCGATAGGCGAGGCGGTAGACCCGTGCGCTGTGGGTGCTGACGATCTCCTCCCAGGACGGAGGGGTCCACACCTGCGCATCCGCATCCGTGTCGAACGTCGCGGTGGTCGCGGAGTCGGCGGTGCGGGACTGGTCAGCATTCTTGATCACGGATTTCGGCTGGGCCGCCGGCCTGACGAATCGCCTGAGCAATCCCCGGTCACGGGCCGCAGCCGCACCTCCCCTGTCGGCTCTGGTGGTGTCCAGTGGAGCCCCTACCATAGCCACATCTCCCGTTAGCTCCCGATAAGCATTTCTGCCCCGCTTTCGCGCGGGGTGCCGGGCAATGCTCTGCTTGCCAGCTTCCGTTCTTCTCTGTGCTCGTTCCGAGCTGTTCAACGTCCGGTCCCATCAGCAGGTTCCCGGGCCAACGGATACAGTCACGATTGCGTGACGGACGGGGACAGGAGAGGGCGATTACCGGCAACCGGCAGACGAGCTGGGCGTTCGCCGACGCGTACGGCGCCGAGCTGGTCGAGACCGCCGAGGGCGAGGCGCTGCGCTGGGCCACCGAACGGGCCCGGGAGGCAGGGCTGCGCTCGGTGTCCCCGGGCACCGGTGCGGCGCTGCGGCTGCTGGCCGCGACAGCGGAGGCCAAGTCCGTCGCCGAGATCGGCACCGGCACCGGCGTCTCCGGTATCCACCTGCTGCACGGGATGCGCACCGACGGCGTACTGACGACGGTCGACATCGAGCCGCAGCGGCAGCAGTTCGCGCGCGAGGCATTCCGCGCAGCGGGATTCGCGGGAAACCGGGCGCGATGCATTCCCGGCCGCGCCCTCGACGTCCTTCCGCGCCTGGCGGACGGCGGATACGACCTCGTCTTCTGCGACGGGGACCGCGCGGAGTTCCCCGACTATCTCGGGGAATCACTGCGGCTGCTGCGGCAGGGCGGACTGATCTGTTTCGCGGGCGTCTTCGCCGACGGGCGCACGATCGACTCCTCGGCCCAGCCCGTCGAAGTCCTCAAGCTGCGGGAACTGCTGCGCACGGTGCGCGAGAGCACCGCCCTGGTGACCTCGCTGCTCCCGGTCGGCGACGGGCTGCTGTGCGCGGTCAAGCGCGGTGAGTGACACGGCGGGAAGACCCGGGGCCGGACACAGCGCCGCCCCGGAGCGCGCTCACTCCGGGGCGGTCACGCGACGGGTCAGCCGCAGACCTTCTTCAGCTCCTCGTCGAGCGCCGTGGCCTCGTCCTGGGTCAGCTCGACGACGAGTCGCCCACCGCCTTCGAGCGGAACGCGCATGACGATGCCCCGCCCCTCTTTGGTCACTTCGAGCGGACCATCGCCCGTCCGCGGCTTCATGGCCGCCATGCTCGTTCCCCTTCCTGGCCGTCCGCCGACCGACTGCGTGTCCGGCCGCAGGCGGGCGCTCCCCAGGGCAGGGGACACGGAGCCACGGCATCGAACACAATGCTTCCGGTCCATTATCCCGCATGGCACGACCCGATGACCAACATCAGTCCGCATCTCTTCTGCCAAGCCCGCACACAAAACCCCCCAATGTGGCGATCAGGCTGCGATACTGCCCCACTTTCCCCCACGGGTACCCGCGCCGGACTTTGACACAGCTCACATCACACACATTCCCGCCACCCGGTCCGCCTCTGTCCGGTGCCGGTGATCTGCGCCATGCTGATCCCCATGTCCGACACCGTGCGCTACGAAGTGACCGAGGGCCTCGCGACGCTCACGCTCAACCGCCCCGAGGCCATGAACGCCCTCAACGACGACCTCAAGGACACCCTCCGCGACACCCTGCGGCAGGCCGCCGAGGACGACGCGGTGCGCGCCGTGCTGCTCACGGGCAGCGGACGGGCCTTCTGCGTGGGCCAGGACCTCAAGGAGCACACCGCGGCCCTCCAGGAGGCGGGCGGGAGCGCGCTGCGCACGGTCGAGGAGCACTACAACCCGATCACGCTGGCCCTCGCCACCATGCCCAAACCGGTGGTGGCCGCGGTCAACGGCGTCGCGGCGGGGGCGGGCGCCGGCTTCGCGTTCGCGGCGGACCACCGGATCATGGCCGACACCGCCGCGTTCAACACCTCCTTCGCCGCGATCGGGCTGACCGCCGACTCGGGCGTCTCCTGGACCCTGCCCCGGCTGGTGGGCCCCGGCCGCGCCGCCGACCTGCTGCTCTTCCCGCGCACCGTCAAGGCACCGGAGGCGCTGGAGCTGGGCCTGGCCAGCCGGGTGGTCCCGGCGGACGAGCTGGACGCGCAGGCGGCCGAGGCCGCCCGCGCGCTGGCGTCCGGCCCGACCGCCGCCTACGCGGCGCTCAAGGAGTCCCTGGCCTTTGCCGCCTCGCACTCGCTGCCCGAGACCCTGGAGAAGGAGGCCGGGCTCCAGCTGCGGCTGGGGGCCACCGCGGACCACCGGGCCGCCGTCGAGGCGTTCGTGCGCAAGGAGCAGCCCCGCTTCACCGGGCGCTGAGCGGGGCTGCCGCGCCCGGCCTGGCCCAGCAGTCCGCCAGGTGGTCGTTGACGAGCCCGCACGCCTGCATCAGGGCGTACGCGGTCGTGGGACCGACGAAGCGGAAGCCGCGCTTCTTCAGCTCCTTGGACAGCGCCGTCGACTCCGGCGTGCTGGCCGGGACCTCCCCGAGGGTGCGCGGCGCGGGGCGCGCGGTGTGGTCGGGCGCATACGACCACACGAGCCGGTCCAGCTCGCCCGGCCGCCACGCGGCGGCCACCCGCGCGTTGCCGAGCGCGGCGGTGATCTTGGCGCGGTTGCGCACGATGCCGGGGTCGGCGAGCAGCCGCCGCTCGTCCTGGGCCGTGAAGGCCGCGACCTCGGCGATGCGGAAGCCGGCGAAGGCGGCCCGGAAGTTCTCCCGCTTCCGCAGGATCGTCAGCCAGGACAGCCCCGACTGGAACGCCTCCAGGCACAGCCGCTCGAACAGCGCGTCGTCACCGTGCACGGCGTGGCCCCACTCGGTGTCGTGATACGCGGCGTAGTCCTCCGCCGTGGTGCCCCAGGGGCAGCGCAGCCGCCCGTCGGGCCCCGGCAGCGCTCCGCCGCCGTCCACCACGGCCGCGGAGCGCTCCGCGGCCCCGTTCGCCGACCCGCCGGTCTCCCCTCCGCTCACTGGCCGCCTCCGCCCGCCGGTCCCCCGTCCCCCGCCGCGCCGGGCTCCCCCGGCGGCTCGGGGCCGGTATCCGCCGGGCCGCCGCTGCGCGGGGGCGCCGACTCGCCGCGTCCTATCGCGACGGCCTGGGCGCCCGCCAGCGCGGACTCCAGCTCGGCAATCCGCGCGTCCCGCTCGGCCAGCTCGGCGCCCAGCCGGTCCAGCACATCGTCGACCTGCTGCATCCGGTAGCCGCGCACCGCCGTCGGGAGGCGCAGCACGGCCACGTCCGCGTGGCCGACGGGGCGGTCCGGCGGCAGCGGCTCGTCCAGCATGTCGGGCGGGGCCTCGACCAGCCCGCCGCCGGTGGACCGCGGGCGGCCGTCGCCGCTCCCCACGACGGCGAGCGCCACCGCGGCGACCACCACGAGCAGCGTGATCAGCATGAACCAGTACACCGAGACTCCCGGGCGCTGTGGCATATCCGTCGGCACGATCGTGTCATGCCCCACCGACAGCGAGGCCGCGGCCGGTGCCTCCCGCACCCGTCACCCGCACCCGTTCACCCGCGCCCGCGGCGCGCGCGGAACGGAGCGGCCCCTTCCCAGTACCATCCCCTGGACCGACCCTGGGGGTCGGTGAGGTGGGAGAACGAACCGAGTAGGGGATGGCTGATGCTGCGCCTGGGCACGCGTGAGTTCGGCGAGCACGAATCGGTGATCATGGCGATCGTGAACCGCACGCCCGACTCCTTCTACGACCGAGGCGCCACCTTCCGCGACGAGCCCGCGCTCGACCGGGTGGAGCAGGCGGTCTCCGAGGGCGCCGCCATCATCGACATCGGCGGCGTCAAGGCGGGCCCCGGCGACGAGGTCACCGCCGAGGAGGAGGCACGGCGCACCGTGGGCTTCGTCGCCGAGGTGCGGCGGCGCTGGCCGGACGTCGTGATCAGCGTGGACACCTGGCGGCACGAGGTGGGCGAGGCGGTGTGCGAGGCGGGCGCCGATCTGCTGAACGACGCCTGGGGCGGGGTGGACCTGCGGCTCGCCGAGGTCGCGGCGCGGTACGGCGCGGGGCTGGTCTGCACGCACGCGGGCGGCGCCCGGCCGCGCACCCGCCCGCACCGGGTCAGCTACGACGGGCCGGGCGGGGTGGTCGCCGACATCCTGCGGGTGACCGGCGAACTGGCGCGGCGCGCCGAGTCGCTCGGCGTACGGCGGGACGGCATCCTCATCGACCCCGGGCACGACTTCGGCAAGTCCACCCGGCACTCGCTGGAGGCGACACGGGAGCTCGGGCGGCTGGCCGGGACGGGGTGGCCGGTGCTGGTCTCGCTGTCCAACAAGGACTTCGTGGGCGAGACGCTGGACAAGCCGGTGAAGGAGCGGCTGCTGGGCACCCTGGCCACGACCGCGGTCTCCGCGTGGCTGGGCGCCCGGGTCTACCGGGTGCACGAGGTCGCGGAGACGCGGCAGGTGCTGGAGATGGTCTCCTCGATCGCGGGGCACCGTCCGCCCGCCGTGGCCCGGCGCGGGCTGGCCTGAGGCGCCGGTTACGGCTGCTGCTTGCTGGGCCGGGGCTGCCCCTTGCGGCTTCGTTGCAGTCTGCGAGTGCTCTGCGGCTGGTCGCGCAGTTCCCCGCGCCCCTGCGGGGCGCGCCCTGGCGCCCCGCAGGGGCGCTTCAGGGGCGCGGGGAACTGCGCGCGCAACCCACACCCGGCCGCGGACCGCGACGCACCGGCCGGGGCAGCCCCTGCCCAGCCCGATCCGCCGGTCACGGCGCTAGCTGCCGACTTCCTTGGTCACCAGGTCGATGGCCTCGTCCATGTCGTCGGTGACGTGGAAGAGGTCCATGTCGCGCGGGGCCGCCTTGCCCTGGTCGACCAGGGTGTGGCGCATCCAGTCGATCAGACCGCTCCAGTACTCCGTGCCGCACAGCACGATCGGGAAGCGGGTGACCTTCCGCGTCTGGGTGAGGGTGAGCGCCTCGAACAGCTCGTCCAGAGTGCCCAGGCCGCCGGGCAGCACCACGAAACCGCTGGCGTACTTGACGAACATCGTCTTGCGTACGAAGAAGTACCGGAAGTTCACACCGATGTCGACGTACCTGTTCATGCCCTGCTCGAACGGCAGCTCGATGCCCAGGCCGACCGAGGTGCCGCCCGCCTCCAGCGCGCCCTTGTTCGCCGCCTCCATGGCGCCGGGGCCGCCGCCGGTGATCACCGCGAACCCGGCCTCGGCCAGCGCCCGCCCGATGCGGACGCCCTTCTCGTACTCGGACGAGTCCACGGGCGTACGCGCGGAGCCGAAAACGCTCACCGCTGGGCCCAGCTCGGCCAGGGCCCCGAAGCCCTCCACGAACTCCGACTGGATGCGCATCACCCGCCAGGGGTCCTGGTGGATGAAGTCCGAGGGGCCCGCGGTATCGAGCAGCCGCTGGTCGGTGGTCCCGGCCTGGACCTGGCCGCGACGGCGCACCACCGGCCCCAGCCGCTGCTCCTGCGGGCCGCCCTCCGGACGCCGCTCCTGGTCGGCACTCTCCGCGCTGGCCATGTCGTGCTCCCTCCGCCTGCGATCTTCCGCGTTCAGGGTAAGCGGACGGAGGTGGCCCGCGGCGGAAAACCGAACGACGGGAAGGGGGCTCCCGCCGGTCCGGGCCGCCGGGCCGTCACGCCGTCAGCCAGCCGCGCAGCCGCTCGGCGCACTGGAGGATCAGGGCGACCTCCACCCTTTCGTCCCGCTTGTGGGCGAGGTTGGGGTCGCCGGGGCCGTAGTTCACGGCCGGGACGCCGAGCGCGCTGAAGCGGGAGACGTCCGTCCAGCCGTACTTGGGCCGCGGCTCGCCGCCCACCGCCTCGATGAAGGCGCGCGCCGCCGGGTGCGAGAGGCCGGGGAGCGCTCCCGGCGAGCCGTCCGTCACGGTGAACTCCTCGACGCCGCAGCCCGCGAAGACCTCGCGCACATGCTCCAGCGCCTCCTGCTCCCCGCGGTCGGGCGCGTAGCGGTAGTTGACGGTGACCCTGCACACGTCGGGGATGACGTTGCCCGCCACACCGCCCTCGATGCGGACGGCGTTGAGCCCCTCGTGGTACTCCAGCCCGTCGATCACCGGCCGGCGCGGCTCGTACGCGGCGAGCCGCTCCAGCACCGGGCCCGCCGCGTGGATGGCGTTCTCGCCCATCCAGCCGCGCGCGGAGTGGGCGCGCACCCCGCCGGTGCGCAGCTCGACGCGGAGGGTGCCCTGGCAGCCGCCTTCCACCTCGGCGTACGACGGCTCCAGCAGCACGGCGAAGTCGCCCGCCAGCCACTCCGGGTGCGCCTCGGCGACATGCCCGAGGCCGTTGAGGTGGGCGGCGACCTCCTCGTTGTCGTAGAAGACGAACGTGAGGTCGCGGTTGGGCTCGGGCACCGTGGCGGCGAGGTGCAGCTGCAGGGCGACGCCGGACTTCATGTCGCTGGTGCCGCACCCCCACAGCACCCCGTCGTCGAGCCGGGAGGGCAGGTTGTCCGCGATGGGGACGGTGTCGAGGTGCCCGGCGAGCACCACGCGCTCGGCGCGGCCCAGATCCGTGCGGGCCACGACGTTGTTGCCGTACCGGTCGACGGCGAGGTGCGGCAGCTCGCGCAGGGCCGCCTCGACGGCGTCGGCGAGCTCCTTCTCCGTGCCGCTCTCCGAGGGGAAGTCAACGAGCCACGCGGTCAGCCGCGCGGCGTCCTGTCGCAGGTCGAGTGCGCTGTGGGGCATGGGAGACACCCTACGGGCGCGCACCGGCTACCTTGGTGCCCGTGCCCCACTCCGCTCCCCCGCGCACGCTCCGGCTCCCCGGCCGCCGCCGGCTGATCAGCATGGCGACGGCCTGCGCCGTGGCGCTCGGACTGGTCGCGTACCTGGTGGTGGCGGTGGTCTCCGGGGACGGGCGCGGCGGGCTCTGCGTCGTACGCGCCACGGGCGGCGGCGACGGCGCCCGCCACGCGCCCGACGCGGCCCGCTACGAGCTGACGGCGGAGGGGGCCGCCAACGCCGCGACCATCACGGCCGTCGCCTCGCGGCGCGGCCTTCCGGAGCGGGCGGTGACGATAGCGCTCGCCACGGCGCTCCAGGAGTCCGGACTGCGCAACATCGGCCACGGCGACCGGGACTCGCTCGGGCTCTTCCAGCAGCGCCCCTCGAAGGGCTGGGGAACCGAGCGGCAGATCCTCGACCCGGTGTACTCGGCGGGGAAGTTCTACGACCACCTGGTGAAGATCCCGGGCTACTCCCGGCTCCCCCTCACCGTCGCCGCGCAGCGCGTCCAGCGCAGCGGCTACCCGCAGGCGTACGCGAAGCACGAGGCGGGCGCGGCGCTGCTCACCGCCGCGCTGACGGGCCGCCGGGCCGCGGCGCTGAGCTGTACGACGGGCGGCGGGGACGGCGGCGGCGACGGCGAGCCGGGCGATCCGGAGCGGGTACGGGCCCAGCTGGTGCGGGAGTTCGGCCGGGATGTGCTGACCGCGTCCCCGAAGGGCGGCGCGGAGCGGGCCGCGAGCGGGCACCGCGCGGGCCGCGCCCTCTCCCCGGCGGCGGACTCCGGCTCGGGCGCGGGCGCGGGCGCGGGCCGAAAGCGCGCACGCCCCGCGCTGTCCCTCCCCGTTCGCGGCGAGCGCCAGGGGTGGGAGCTGGCCCACTGGGCGGTGGCGCAGGCCGGCCGGCTGCGTATCGAGCGCGTCGTGTACGACGGGCGCGTGTGGAGCGCGGACCGCGCGCGGGACGGGTGGCGCAAGACCCGCGCGGCAGCGGACGGGCCGGCCGCGCGCGCCGAGGTCGCGCTGCGGCTCTCCGCCGGTCAGTAGTACCCGGATTCCCCCGTACGAGGGACCCGGCAGCGCAGCAGGACGACGCGGAAGCGGAAGCGGCGGGGCCCCCGGTGGCGCGGTGAACTGCCCTGGAAACGCTGGAAACGCACCCTTCCCCGGGCCCGCGACGATCAAGGTGGCGAGGCAAATGCCCAGTTTGCGCCCACTGTCGCGGCACCCGCATTACCAATCCTTTACCCGGGTGTCCCGCAACCTCAGCGCCGCTCCACGCGATAGGCACGGCGTCCGACCGGGCACGTTCCAGCCCGGCGCCTGTGCACCACCTTCCTTCAGACCGCAGACCTCTCCGTCAAAGGAGCACCATGTCCCTCCCCCTCACGCGCAGGATTGCCCAGACCGCGCTGCTCACCGCCGCAGGCGCGGCCTCCGTGGTCGGCGTGACGGCCGGTTCCGCCAGCGCACTCGACCTGCCCACGGGCAGCGGCTCCGCCGGCCTGAGCGACCTCGACGGCCAGGGCACCGGCGAGACCCTGGACCGGACCGTGCGGGGCACCACCCACCTGGTGGGCACGACGGGCGGCCAGACTCTCCAGGAGACCGTCCCGGCGGCGGGCGAGACGCTCGGCGCGGCGGCCAAGCAGGCCACCCCTGCGGCCGAGAACCTGGCGGGCCAGGTCGCGGGCAAGGGCGGCGAGGCCCTGGGCGAGACCGCCAAGTCGGCCACCGCGGACGGGCTGCCCGGCACCGGGCTGGGCCTGGGCCTTCCCCTGGCCTGACGGCCCGACCCCTGCGCATATCGCTGCACATATCGCGGTGAGGCGGGGCCCGGAGAAACCACTCCGGGCCCCGCCTCACCGCTGTGCGTCAGCCGGCGAGCCTGCGGACCGCGGCCGCCACCCGCTCGTCCGTCGCCGTGAGGGCGACCCGGACGAAGCGGTCACCCGCCGGGCCGTAGAAGTCGCCCGGCGCGACCAGGATGCCGCGCTTCGACAGCTCGCCGACGGTCTCCCAGCACGGCTCGTCCCGCGTCGCCCACAGATACAGCGACGCCTCGCTGTGCTCGATACGGAACCCGGCCCCCTCCAGCGCACCGCGCAGCGCGCGGCGGCGGGCCGCGTACCGCTCGCGCTGCTCCGCGACATGCGCGTCGTCGCCCAGCGCCGCGATGGTGGCCGCCTGCACGGGCGCGGGCACCATCATGCCGCCGTGCTTGCGGATCTGCAGCAGCTCGCCGAGCACCGCCGCGTCCCCGGCCAGGAACGCCGCGCGGTAGCCCGCGAGGTTGGAGCGCTTGGAGAGCGAGTGCACGGCCACCACGCCGTCGTACGAACCGCCGTTCACCTCCGGGTGCAGCACCGAGCCCGGGTCCGCCTCCCAGCCCAGCTCCAGGTAGCACTCGTCGCTGACGACCAGCACTCCGTGCTCGCGCGCCCAGGCCACGACCCGGCGCAGTTCGCCGGTGTCCAGCACGCGGCCGGTCGGGTTGGAGGGCGAGTTCAGCCAGAGCAGCCGCAGGCCCGCCGGGTCCACCCGCAGCGGGTCGTCGTACGCGACGGGCTCCGCGCGCGCGAGGCGGGCGCCCACCTCGTACGTCGGATAGGCCAGCCGCGGGAAGGCCACCCGGTCCCCGGGGCCGAGCCCGAGCTGGCCGGGCAGCGAGGCCACCAGCTCCTTGGAGCCCACCACCGGCAGCACATTGGCGTGCTGGACGCCGCGCGCCCCGAGCCGGCGTTCGCACCATCCGGCGATCGCGTCGCGCAGCGCGGCCGTGCCCCACACGGTCGGATAGCCGGGGCTGTCGGCGGCGTCCGCGAGCGCGCGCCGGATCGGGGCCGGCACCGGGTCGACAGGGGTGCCGACGGACAGGTCGACGATGCCGTCGGCGTGCGCGGCCGCACCGGTCTTGTACGGCTCCAGCCGGTCCCAGGGGAAGACGGGAAGGCGTTCGGACACGGGGGCGTGGGAAGGGTCGAAGGCGGGTGGCACGGTGGCTCGCTCTCTGTGGGAAAGCCGCAGTCCCGCACGGCGCGGGCTGACACCGTACGGGACTGCGGCACACGTCGACGGGCGGACCGGGGCGCGATGTCCTGGCGCCGAAACACCGGACGGGCGCCCCTGGGCCGGGAGGCGCTACGCGCGGGGACTCACTCGTCGTGCTCCTGCGGGGGGAGCGCGGCGATCAGCGGGTGGTCCCGCTCGATCAGGCCGAGCTTGCTCGCCCCGCCGGGCGAGCCGAGCTCGTCGAAGAACTCGACGTTGGCCTTGTAGTAGTCCTTCCACTCGTCAGGGGTGTCATCCTCGTAGAAGATGGCCTCGACCGGGCAGACCGGTTCGCAGGCTCCGCAGTCGACGCATTCGTCCGGGTGGATGTACAAGGACCGCTGGCCCTCGTAGATGCAGTCGACGGGGCACTCCTCGATGCAGGCCTTGTCCTTCAGGTCGACACAAGGCTCCGCGATGACGTAAGTCACGCTGTCGTTCCTCCTCGATAGGGCTGGCGGGCCGGTGTCCGGCTCCGCCGCGTGGCGCGCGGGAGCGCTGCTTCGATCCGGACGGCGGCGATGCCCACACCTAGTATCTCCGTTCCTGGGCACAAGACGAACAGGAGGGGCGGATAGAGCTGTGGAATTCACCACGGGCGGACGCCTTGAGGTCCGCATTACCGCTGCCGACGTGGGCAAACGCGTATCAGTACGGACATTGACCGGCGCTCAGGAGCGAGTCGGGCGGTTTACGGACACCGTCGGCGTGCTCACCGCGTGGACGGACGGCGTGCTGTATGTCACACGCCGTGACGGAGTGACGGTCGAGCTGGCGGAGGCAGCGCTCGTCGCGGGCAAGGTCGTGCCCAGCACACCGGCACGGCGCCGCGGCGTCCCGTCGGCGAGCGTGCGCGAGCTGACGGCGGCGGCCGCGCGCGGCTGGCCCGCGGTGGAGAGCGAGCGGCTGGGCGAGTGGACGCTGCGCGCCTCCGACGGGTTCACGGCGCGCGCGAACTCCGTCCTGCCGCGCGGCGACCCGGGCCTGCCGCTGGACACGGCGCTGGACCGGGTGGCCGGCTGGTACGCGGCGCGCGGCCTGGTCCCGCGCATCCAGGTCGTGCCGGAGGAGGACGCGCTGCTGACCCGGGAGTTGGCCGAGCGCGGCTGGGCGGACGAGCGGCACGCCGTGCTCCGGGTGGGCGCGCTGGCGCCCCTGGCGGACCGGGAGCCCGACGCGCGGGTGGAGCTGAGCCGCGAGCCGGACGAGGAGTGGCTGGCCCGCTACGGCCGTGCGTCCGGCGGCCGGGCCGACGCCGCGTGGGGCGTGCTGACGGGCGGTCCGTCGGTCTGGTTCGCGAAGGTGCGCGCCCCCGGAGCGACAGGAGGTGCCCCCGGAGCGGCAGGGGGCGCCGCCGCCATCGGACGGTGCGTGGTCGAGAGCCGCTGGGCCGGGTTCGCGGCCATGGAGACCGCGCCGGAGCAGCGGCGGACGGGGCTGGCCGGCGCGGTGATGGCCGAGCTGGCCCGCAGGGCCCTGGACGAGGGCGCCTCGGCGGCGTACCTCCAGGTGGAGACGGAGAACAGTGCGGCACGTGCGCTCTACGACCGGCTGGGCTTCGCCGACCACCACAGCTACCACTACCGCCGCGCCCCCGCGGGGCTGACGGAGGGGATCTAACGGACGGATGGACAGCGAAGCGAACCGGCGGCAGTTCGCCGAGGCGGCCCGCGACGAGCGGCCCGACCTCGCGCTGCTCTGTCTGCTGATCGGCGTGGAGGCGGCGGCGCACGCGACGGGCGAGCACACGGCCCGCGAGGTGCTCGGCGGCGCGGCCTCCGCCCAGGCCGCCGTGGACACGGCGCAGATCGAGCTGGACCGGCTGGCCGGGCTGGTGCCGTACGCCGACTCCCGTACGCCCGCGCAGTGGGCGGGCGACCTGGAGCGGCTGCTCGGCGACGGGTGCGGCTTCCGGGGCGCGCCGGGCGACTACCGGCGGCTGGAGTCGTCCCTGCTGCACGCCGTGCTGCGGCGGCGGCGCGGACTGCCGATCCTGCTGTCGGTGGTGTGGATGGAGGTGGCGCGGCGGGCCGGAGCGCCCGTCTACGGGGTGGCGCTGCCGGGCCACTTCGTGGTCGGCTTCGGCGACCCGGTGGGCGAGCACGCGCTGGCCGACCCGTTCGCGGGCGGGCGGACGCTGGCCGGCGGGGATCTGGAGCTGCTGGTCGCGGGCGCTACCGGCGGGCGGACGCCGGTGTCGGCGGCGATGCTGCAGCCCGCCGGGCCGCTGGAGATAGTGCTGCGGGTGCTCAACAACATCCGGGCGTGGGCCGGGGCCCGCCCGGAGCAGTCGGCGGTCCAGCTGTGGGCCATCGAGCTGTCGCTGCTGCTGCCCCACCATCCGGCCCGGCTCCGCTACGAGCGGGCCCAGCTGCTGGTGGAGCGGGGGGAGTTCGTACGCGGGGCGCGCGAGATGGAGGCGTACGCGGAGGTGATCGCGACGATGGAGCCGAACGCCGCCGAGACGATGCGGAGGGCGGCCCGCGCCGCGCGGGCCCGCCTCAACTGAGGGTCCGGTCCGGTGGACAGGGCCGGGGAGGGGCTGCCGCTTGCTGTCCGCCGCGGTCCGCGGGCAGGCCGTGGCCGGTCGCGCCCCCGAGCTCTCGGCTTCGCTCGAACAGGGGGGACCCCCATCGCGGCGAAGCCGCTGTGGACACGAGCCCCGCGCCCCTGACGGGGCACCTCACAGCCACCCCTTCTCGCGGGCGATCCGGGCGGCCTCGGCCCGGTTGCGGGCCCCCGTCTTCCGGATCGCCGTCGACAGGTAGTTGCGCACGGTGCCGTGCGAGAGGTGCAGCGCTGCGGCGATGTCCGCGTTGCCGCCGCCCCGGCCGGCCACGTCGAGCACGTCCCGCTCCCGGCCGGTGAGCGGACTGGCGCCCTCCGCGAGCGCCGCGGCGGCCAGCGCCGGGTCGATGACCCGTTCGCCGCCCAGCACCCGGCGTACGGCGGCGGCCAGTTCGGCCGCCGGGGAGTCCTTGACCAGGAAGCCGTCGGCCCCGGACTCCATGGCGCGGCGCAGATAGCCGGGGCGGCCGAAGGTGGTGAGGATGACGACCTTCACCTCGGGCACCTCGGAGTGCCTCCCGCGCAGCTCGGCGCCCGCGTCGAGCCCGGAGCAGCCGGGCATCTCGATGTCGAGCAGCGCGACGTCGGGGCGGTGCGCTGCGGCCGCTTCCAGCACCTCGTCGCCCCGGCCCACCTGCGCGACGACCTCGATGTCGGCCTCCAGCCCCAGCAGCGCGGCGAGGGCCTCGCGCACCATGGCCTGGTCCTCGGCCAGCAGCAGTCTGATCACACCCCCAGGCTACGGGCGGCCGCCCCGCGGCAGGTCAGGGGCGGCGTCGGGGGACGGCGCCGGGTGCGCGGGGACCGTGGCGTGGAGGGTGTAGCCGCCCCGGACGCCGGGGGCCGTGGCCAGGGTGCCGCCGGCCAGGGCCAGGCGCTCCCGCAGTCCGGTGAGCCCGTTGCCCTCGGGCGCGCCGGCGGGCCCCGTGCCGTTGTCCGTGACCGTGAGCCGGACCGCGCCGTCCGGGCGGCGCACCAGCACGACCGCGCAGCGGCTCGCGCCGCTGTGCCGCACCACGTTGGTCACCGCCTCGCGCAGCGACCACGCCAGGGGGCTCTCCTGCCCGGCGGCGAGCGGCCCGCCGGCGACGGCGCCGTCCGGCCCCGCCTGCGGCACGTCCGCCTCGATCCCGGCCGCCGCCAGCGCCGTACGGGCCCCCGCCAGCTCGACGGCGAGGGTGGGGCGGCGGTAGCCGCTGACCGCTTCCCGGACGTCGACCAGGGACTGTCTGCCGACCCGCTCGATGTCGGCCACCTCGCCCGCCGCGCGCTCCGGGTCCCCGGGCAGCATCCGGCCGGCCAGCTCGCTCTTGAGCGTGATCAGCGAGAGCGAGTGCCCGAGCAGGTCGTGCAGATCGCGGGCGAGCCGCAGCCGCTCCTCGTTCGCTGCGAGCTGGGCGACCGCGGCGCGCGCCTCCCGCAGCTCCCGCATGGTGCGGACGGTCTTGCGCGCCGACATCAGCGCGAAGCCGCCCAGTGCCGCCGGGACGACGAACGAGCTCCACACCTCCCGCC
>NZ_JAAKZZ010000136.1 GCF_011045075.1 Streptomyces boncukensis | reverse complement strand
CCGCCCGCCCCGCGGGACCCCCCCGTATCAGACACTGATACAGCGGGCGGGCGCACGTGTGCGGTCTGAGAGACTGGGGAGTGTGATTCCCCGAATCGACCTGCGCGCCTCGGCGCTCGACCGTGACCTGCTGCCCCGTGCCGAGTTGGACGTGGAGGCCGCCCTGGAGAAGGTGCGGGCCCTCTGCGACGACGTGCGGCACCGGGGCACCGCGGCCGTGCTGGACGCCACGGAGCGGTTCGACGGCGTACGCCCCGAGCGGCTCCGGGTCCCGGCTCAGGCGCTGAGCGAGGCCCTGGCCGGGCTGGACCCGGCCGTGCGGGCCGCGCTGGAGGAGGCGATCCGGCGGGCCCGCGCCGTGCACCGGGACCAGCGCCGCACCGACACCACCACCCAGGTCGTGCCCGGCGGCACCGTCACCGAGCGGTGGGTGCCCGTCGAGCGCGTGGGGCTGTACGTGCCGGGCGGCCGGGCCGTCTATCCGTCCTCCGTGGTGATGAACGTGGTGCCCGCGCAGGAGGCCCGGGTCGGCTCGCTCGCGGTCTCCTCGCCGCCGCAGAGCGAGTTCGGCGGCCTGCCGCATCCGACGATCCTCGCCGCGTGCGCCCTGCTCGGCGTGGACGAGGTGTACGCGGCGGGCGGCGCGCAGGCCGTCGCGATGTTCGCGTACGGCACCGAGGAGTGCGCCCCGGTCAATCTGGTCACCGGCCCCGGCAACATCTTCGTGGCCGCCGCCAAGCGGCTGCTCAAGGGCGTCATCGGGATCGACTCCGAGGCGGGCCCGACCGAGATCGCGATCCTCGCGGACGACACGGCCGAGCCCGCGCACGTCGCCGCCGACCTGATCAGCCAGGCCGAGCACGACGTGGTGGCCGCCGCCGTCCTCGTCACCCCGTCCGAGGCGCTGGCCGAGGCGGTCGAGGCGGAGCTGAAGGAGCAGGTGTCCGCCACCCGGCACCGCGAGCGCATCGCGGAGGCGCTGTCCGGCCGGCAGTCCGGCATCGTGCTGGTCGGCTCGCTGGAGCAGGGCCTGGAGGTGGTGAACGCGTACGCCGCCGAGCACCTGGAGATCCAGACCGCCGACGCCGCGCGGTGGGCCTCCCGGGTGGTCAACGCCGGCGCGGTGTTCGTCGGCCCGTACGCCCCGGTCTCGCTCGGCGACTACGCCGCGGGCTCCAACCATGTGCTGCCCACCGGCGGCTGCGCCTGCCACTCCTCCGGGCTGTCCGTGCAGTCCTTCCTGCGCGGCATCCACGTGGTGGACTACACCCGCGACGCGCTCGCGGACGTCGCCCACCACGTGGTGACCCTCGCCGAGGCCGAGGACCTGCCGGCCCACGGCGCCGCGCTGAAGGCAAGGTTCGACTGGAAGGTGCCGAGGCCCGAGTGAGCACGATCGACTCCCTCCCGCTGCGGGACGAGCTGCGCGGCAAGTCCCCCTATGGCGCCCCCCAGCTCGATGTGCCCGTGCGTCTGAACACCAACGAGAACCCGTATCCGCTCCCCGAGGAGCTGGTCGAGCGGATCGCCGAGCGGGTCACCGAGGCGGCCCGGCGGCTCAACCGCTACCCCGACCGGGACGCGGTCGAGCTGCGCACCGAGCTGGCCCGCTATCTGACCCGTACGGCCGGGCACCGGGTCGGCCACGCGCAGGTGTGGGCGGCCAACGGCTCGAACGAGGTGATCCAGCAGCTCCTCCAGACCTTCGGCGGCCCGGGGCGCACCGCGCTGGGCTTCGAGCCGTCGTACTCGATGCACGCCCTCATCTCGCGCGGCACCGGCACCGGCTGGCTCTCCGGCCCCCGCAACGCCGACTTCACCATCGACGTCGAGGCCGCCGAGCGCGCGATCGCCGAGCACCGCCCGGACGTGGTCTTCGTCTGCTCGCCCAACAACCCCACGGGCACGGCCGTCGACGAGGCGACCGTGCTGCGGCTCTACGCGGCGGCGCAGGCCGCACGCCCGGAGTACGGGGCGCTGGTCGTGGTGGACGAGGCGTACGGCGAGTTCTCGCACCACCCCTCGCTGCTGCCGCTGATCGAGGGGCGCCCGACGCTGGTGCTGTCCCGGACCATGTCCAAGGCGTTCGGCGCCGCCGGGCTGCGGCTCGGCTATCTCGCCGCCGACCCGGCGGTGGTGGACGCGGTGCAGCTCGTGCGGCTGCCGTACCACCTGTCGGCCGTCACCCAGGCCACCGCGCTCGCCGCGCTGGAGCACACCGATACCCTGCTCGGGTACGTCGAGCAGCTCAAGGCCGAGCGGGACCGGCTGGTGACCGGGCTGCGCGCGGCCGGATGCGAGGTCACACCGTCGGACGCCAACTTCGTGCAGTTCGGCCGCTTCGCCGACAGCCACGAGGCGTGGCAGGCGCTGCTCGCACACGGCGTGCTCGTCCGGGACAACGGGGTGCCGGGCTGGCTGCGGGTGACGGCCGGGACGCCGGAGGAGAACGACGCGTTTCTCGAAGCGGTGCGAGCCGTGACGAAGGACCTCAAGGAGAAGAGCGAGAGATGACGCGCAGAGGCCGCGTGGAGCGCACCACCAAGGAGACCTCGGTCGTCGCCGAGATCGACCTCGACGGCACCGGCCGGGTCGACGTGTCGACCGGGGTGGGCTTCTACGACCACATGCTCGACCAGCTCGGCCGCCACGGCCTCTTCGACCTGACGGTCAAGACCGAGGGCGATCTGCACATCGACAGCCACCACACCATCGAGGACACCGCGCTCGCCCTCGGCGCCGCGTTCAAGCAGGCCCTCGGCGACAAGCGGGGCATCGTCCGCTTCGCCGGCGCCTCCGTCCCGCTGGACGAGTCCCTGGCGCAGGTCACCGTCGACCTGTCGGGCCGCCCGTATCTCGTGCACACCGAACCGGAGGGCATGGCGCCGCTCATCGGCCGGGACTACGACACGACGATGACCCGGCACATCCTGGAGTCGTTCGTCGCGCAGGCCCAGATCGCGCTGCACGTCCACGTGCCGTACGGGCGCAACGCGCACCACATCGTCGAGTGCCAGTTCAAGGCCCTGGCCCGCGCACTGCGGTACGCCGCCGAGATCGACCCGCGCCAGCGGGACGTCGTCCCGTCGACGAAGGGGGCGCTGTGAGCGGCGCCGCACGCGCGGCTGTCGGGCCGCAGACGGCGACGATGCCCGCGCGCTGCCGCGGCGGGGCGAACGGGGTGGCACGGTGACGGGGCTGTCGACGCTGCTCATCTTCGTGGGGCTGTTCCTGGCGGGAGGGGCCTTCTCCTTCTGGAAGCAGCAGCTGCCCAAGGGCGTGGTGGTGCTGCTGGGCTCCGCCTCGGCGCTCGCGCTGCTCGCCGGGATCCTGCGGGTGGAGTGGTAGCCATGGCCGACCGCACGAGCGTGCGCAAGAGCGTGGTGGTCTTCGACTACGGCTTCGGCAACGTGCGCTCCGCCGAGCGCGCCCTCGCCCGGGTCGGCGCGGACGTCGAGATCACCCGCGACTACGACCGCGCGATGGCGGCCGACGGCCTGCTGGTGCCCGGCGTCGGCGCGTTCGCCGCCTGTATGGACGGGCTGCGCGCGGCGCGCGGCCACTGGGTCGTCGGGCGGCGGCTGGCCGGAGGGCGGCCGGTCATGGGCATCTGCGTCGGCATGCAGATCCTGTTCGCTCGCGGCATCGAGCACGGCCACGAGGCCGAGGGCCTGGACGAGTGGCCGGGCACCGTCGGCCCGCTGAAGGCGGACGAGCGGCACCCCGTCCCGCACATGGGCTGGAACACCGTCGAGGTGGCCGAGGGCTCCCGCCTCTTCGCTGGCCTCCCGGCCGACGCGCGCTACTACTTCGTCCACTCCTACGCCGTCCACGACTGGGAGCTGGAGGCGTCCAACCCGGCGATGGCCGCGCCCCGGGTGAGCTGGACGACGCACGGCAGCCCGTTCGTGGCCGCCGTCGAGAACGGCCCGCTGTGGGCCACGCAGTTCCACCCGGAGAAGTCCGGCGACGCCGGGGCGGAACTCCTCTCGAACTGGATCGGAACCCTGTGAGCCCGGAGAGCCCCGTGAAAAAGCTCGAACTGCTGCCCGCCGTCGATGTCCGCGACGGGCAGGCCGTCCGTCTGGTGCACGGCGAGTCCGGCTCCGAGACCTCCTACGGCGACCCGCTGGAGGCCGCCCTCGCCTGGCAGCGCGCCGGAGCCGAGTGGCTCCACCTGGTCGACCTGGACGCCGCGTTCGGCACCGGCGACAACCGCGCCCGGATCGCCGAGGTGGCCGGGGCGATGGAGCTGAGGGTGGAGCTGTCCGGCGGGATCCGCGACGACGACTCGCTCGCCGCCGCGCTCGCGACCGGCTGCACCCGGGTGAACCTCGGCACCGCCGCGCTGGAGAGCCCCGCATGGGTGGCCAAGGTCATCGCCGAGCACGGCGAGCGGATCGCCGTCGGCTTGGACGTACGCGGCACGACGCTGCGCGGGCGCGGCTGGACGCGGGACGGCGGCGACCTCTTCGAGACGCTGGAGCGGCTGGACGCCGAGGGCTGCGCCCGCTATGTCGTCACCGACATCAACAAGGACGGCACCCTGCGCGGCCCGAACCTCCGGCTGCTGCGCGACGTGTGCGCCGCCACCGACCGGCCGGTGGTCGCCAGCGGCGGCGTTTCCTCCCTTGACGACCTGCGGGCCATCGCGACCCTGGTACCGGAGGGTGTCGAGGGCGCCATCGTCGGAAAGGCCCTCTACGCCAAGGCGTTCACCTTGGAAGAGGCATTGGAGGCGGTGGCCGCATGACGGAGATCCAGCGGGTGGCGTCCGGGGCTCCCTGGGAGGAGGCGTTCGGCTACTCCCGCGCGGTGGAGCTGCCGGGCGGCCTGGTGCTGGTGGCGGGCTGCACCTCGGTCGTCGACGGCGTGATCGCCGAGGGCGGCCCCTACGAGCAGGCGGTCACCTCCTTCGGCGTCGCGCTCAAGACGCTGGAGGGGATGGGGCTCGGCCCGCAGAGCGTGGTGCGCACGCGGATGTACATCACCCACTCGCGGGATGTGGACGAGGTGGGCCGGGCCCACAAGGAGCTGTTCGACGCGGTCCGCCCGGTCGCGTCGATGATCGTCGTCTCCGGCTTTGTCGACCCGAGCCTGGTCGTCGAGGTCGAGGTCGAAGCGTACAGAGGAGCTTGAGGGAATGTCCTTGGCGGTCCGAGTGATCCCCTGCCTGGACGTGGACGGCGGCCGGGTCGTCAAGGGCGTCAACTTCCGGAACCTGCGCGACGCCGGGGACCCGGTGGAGATGGCGAAGGTGTACGACGCGGAGGGCGCCGACGAGCTGACGTTCCTCGACATCACCGCGTCCTCCGG
This sequence comes from Streptomyces boncukensis, assembly GCF_011045075.1. GTDB lineage: Bacteria > Actinomycetota > Actinomycetes > Streptomycetales > Streptomycetaceae > Streptomyces > Streptomyces boncukensis. The sequence goes on along the minus strand of NZ_JAAKZZ010000136.1, from coordinate 10,442 downwards.
GGACCGCGAGACGACCTACGACGTGGTGCGGCGCACCGCCGAGCAGGTGTTCATCCCGCTGACGGTGGGCGGCGGCGTCCGCGCCGCCGGGGACGTCGACCGGCTGCTGCGCGCCGGGGCCGACAAGGTCGGGGTCAACACCGCCGCCATCGAGCGGCCCGAGCTGATCCGGGAGATCGCGGAACGGTTCGGAAGCCAGGTGCTGGTGCTGTCCGTGGACGCCCGGCGCCGCGCGCGGGACAGCGCGTCGTTCGAGGTGACGACGCACGGCGGGCGCCGGGGCGCCGGAATCGACGCCGTCGAGTGGGCGCACCGCGCCGCGGAGCTGGGCGCCGGGGAGATCCTGCTCAACTCGATGGACGCGGACGGCACGAAGGACGGCTACGACACGCGGATGATCGAGGCCGTGCGGAGGCATGTGGGCATCCCCGTCATCGCCAGCGGGGGCGCGGGGGCGCTCGCGCACTTCCCGCCCGCGATCGCGGCGGGCGCGGACGCCGTGCTGGCGGCGTCGGTGTTCCACTTCGGGGATCTGCGGATCGGCGAGGTGAAGTCGACGCTGCGGGATGCGGGCCACCCGGTTCGCTGAGCCGCGTCACTGTTGCTGAGCCGGGGCCGCCGCGACGGGGGGTTCCCTGCGGGGCGTCCATGGCGGTTCCGGGAGCTGTTCTGCGCTTGCCAACTCCCGTGCGTCCGCCGCAGACTGCCCGACGGAGGGAGGGGCTGTGACTCCGCTCCCCACCCGAAGGAGGGGGAGCTTCCGACCCGAGGGGGCCCCTCGCTAGGAGACCGATGGATGCGCGGACGGACGTCTCGTACGAGCCGTGGGCCACGGAGCGCGCCCCGCTCCCCGGCCCCGGCGCCCTCGCGGAGGCCCTCCCCGAAGGGGTGCTCCTCGCGCCCCCTGCGTACCCGGACCGCCCGGCGCCCCCGCCCGACGAGCGGTGGGAGCTGGCGCCCGCCTGGGGCCGTGCCCGGGGCTGCGCGGCGGTGCACCACGCGCACGGCCGCCGCGCCCTGGAGCGTCCGCTCGTCCTCGCCGACGGCTTCGGCTACGGCCCCAGCGACCTGGCCGGGCTGTACGCGCACCTCCACACGCTGCTGGACCCGCTGCGCGCGGCCGGCACCGACGTCGTCCTGCTCGGCTTCGCCGAGCGGCACGCCGCGCTCGACGCCAACGCCGCCGTCGCCGTCAGCTGTCTGCGCAAGGTCATCGCCCGGCAGGCCGGGCGGGCGGGGTTCGAACCGCTGACCGTCGGCGGCGTCGGCACCGGCGGCCTGGCCACCCGCTACGCGCTGGCCCGTATGGAGCACGAAGGCGAGGAGCACCGCGCCGGGCGGTACGTCTCCTACGACACCCCGCACAACGGCGCCGTCCTCCCGCTGGTCCTGCAGCAGACCGCCCATGTGCTGGAGGCGCTGGACCCGCGCCCCGGCGCGGCCCAGGCCGCGCTGGTGCGCAGCCCGGCGGCGCAGCAGACGCTGTGGGGCTGGGTGCCGGACGCGGAGTACGCGGGCCCCGTCGCCACGGCGAGCCCGCTGCGCGCGCGGTTCCTGGCGGAGCTGCGCCGGGTCGGCTGGTTCCCGCGTACGCCGCGCCGTCTGGGCGTCGCCAACGGCAGCGGCACCGGAGCGGGGCGCGACGTCCCGCCGGGCACGCAGGTGTTCGACTGGAGCGAGCTGGCCGGCTGTCTGCAGGCCACCGTCCGCACCCAGCCCCGCCTCGGGGAGGGGCGGTTCGCGGGGCGGATCCGGGCGCTGGACATCTGGCGCAGCAGCACGACCAGCGGGGTCCCGGCGTTCGACGGTGCTCCCGGCGGCACCCTGGAGTCCTACGGCCTGCTCGCGGACGCGCTCGGCGCGAAGATCGCGAACGCCGCGCTGCGGCGCTGCTGCTTCGTGCCCGCCGTGAGCGCGGTCGCCCTCGACCACGACCCGGTGGCCTGGCCGGTCGACCTGTACGCCGACCTGTCGGCGCTGCCGCCCGGGAGCGCCGAGCTGGACGAGTTCCGCTGCGACACGGAGAACTCCCCGCACGGCGCGGTGCGCCCGCACCTCGTCGCCTGGCTCCTGGACCGGCTGGCCTGAGACTCCCGCGCCCCCGGCCAGGGGCGCGGGGAACCGCGCGAGCAACCGCAACGGCGCCGCACCCCGCGGCGCACGCCTGGCTGCCCCGCAGGATATGCGGTGGTGCGGTGAGGGCTCGGGCGGCGAGGATGGCCCGCATGAGCGAAAAGGCTGATCTCACACACATCCCCGAGCCGGACGGCGTCGCCCCGGGCAACGGGTACACCAACGTGGTGACCGGCGTCGGCAGGCTGGTCGTGGTCTCCGGGCAGATCGCGCTGGACGCGTCGGGGCGGCTGGTGGGGGAGGGGGACCCGGAGGCGCAGGCCCGGCAGGTCTTCGAGAACCTGCGGCGCTGCCTGGCGTCGGCGCGCGTCGGCTTCGACGAGGTGGTGAAGCTGACGTACTTCGTGACGGACGTCGGGTTCCTGCCCGCGATCCGCCGGGCGCGGGACGAGGTCGTCGACATGTCGCGGCCCCCCGCCAGCACGGCCGTCCAGGTGTCGGCCCTCTTCCGGCCGGACCTCCTGCTGGAGGTGGAGGCGTACGCCCTGGCCCCGGCCGGCAGCTGACCGGGGCCCCTCCCGCCGGCGGCGTGCTCACCGCCTCCGCGAGGCCCGCAGGAACTCCCGGTTCATCGCCGAGATCGACGGCAGCGGAATCCCCTTCGGGCACGCGGTGGCGCACTCGCCCGCGAGCGTGCAGCCGCCGAACCCCTCGGCGTCCATCTGGTCCACCATGTCCAGGACCCGGGTGTCCCGCTCGGGGGCGCCCTGCGGCAGCGAGCCCAGGTGGTTGACCTTCGCCGAGGTGAAGAGCATCGCCGAGCCGTTCGGGCACGCGGCCACACACGCGCCGCAGCCGATGCACTCGGCGTGCGCGAAGGCCGTGTCCGCGTCCGGCTTGGGGACGGGCGTCGCGTGGGCCTCCGGGGCGCTGCCGGTGGGAGCCGTCACATAGCCGCCCGCTTCGATGATCCGGTCGAAGGCGGAGCGGTCCACCATCAGGTCCCGTACCACCGGGAACGCGGCGGCCCGCCAGGGCTCGACGTCGATGGTGTCCCCGTCCGCGAAGTGCCGCATATGGAGCTGGCAGGCCGTCGTCCGCTCCGGGCCGTGGGCCTGGCCGTTGATGACCATGCCGCAGGCCCCGCAGATGCCCTCGCGGCAGTCGTGGTCGAAGGCGACGGGCTCCTCGCCCTGCAGGATCAGCGCCTCGTTCAGCGTGTCCAGCATCTCCAGAAAGGACATGTCGGGCGAGATGTCCTCGACCTCGTACGTCCGCATCGCGCCGGGTGCTTCGGCGTCCGGCTGGCGCCAGATGCGCAGGGTGAGTCTCACGTGTAGCTCCGCTGGGTGGGGTGTACGTATGCGAAGTCCAGGGCCTCCTTGTGGAGGACCGGCGGACGGCCGGTGCCGGTGAACTCCCAGGCCGCGACGTAGGAGAACTTCTCGTCGTCGCGGGCCGCCTCGCCGTCCTCCGTGCGGCTCTCCTCGCGGAAGTGGCCGCCGCAGGACTCGGTGCGGTGCAGCGCGTCGAGGCACATCAGCTCGGCGAGTTCGAGGTGGTCGGCGATCCGGTTGGCCTTCTCCAGGGACTGGTTGAGGGCCTCCCCGCTGCCGGGCACCCGGATCCGCTCCCAGAACTCCTCGCGCAGCTGCGGGATGCGGGCCAGCGCCTTGTGCAGGCCCGCCTCGGTGCGGGACATCCCGCACTGGTCCCACAGCAGCTCGCCGAGCTCGCGGTGGAAGGAGTCCGGGGTGCGGTCGCCGCTGTTGGACAGCAGCTGGTACAGCCGGTCGGTCACGGCGAGGACCGTCTCGTGCACCGCCGGGTGGTCGGGGTCGACGTCCTGGTGCGGATGGCGGGCCAGATAGTCGCCCAGGGTGGCCGGCAGCACGAAGTAGCCGTCCGCGAGGCCCTGCATCAGCGCGGAGGCGCCGAGCCGGTTGGCGCCGTGGTCGGAGAAGTTGGCTTCGCCGATGGCGAACAGGCCGGGCACGGTGGTCTGCAGGTCGTAGTCCACCCACAGGCCGCCCATCGTGTAGTGGATGGCCGGATAGATCCGCATCGGACGGGTGTACGGGTCCTCCGCGGTGATCCGCGCGTACATCTCGAAGAGGTTGCCGTACCTCTCCTCGACCGCCGCGCGGCCCATCCGCGCGATGGCGTCCGCGAAGTCGAGGTAGACGCCCTGCCCGCCGGGGCCGACGCCGCGCCCCTCGTCGCACACGTGCTTGGCGGCGCGGGAGGCGATGTCGCGCGGCACCAGGTTGCCGAAGGAGGGGTACTGCCGCTCCAGGTAGTAGTCGCGCTCGTCCTCCGGGATCCGGCCGGGCGGCCGGTCGTCCCCCGCCTGCCGCGGCACCCAGATCCGCCCGTCGTTGCGGAGCGACTCGCTCATCAGCGTCAGCTTCGACTGGTGGTCGCCGGAGCGCGGGATGCAGGTGGGGTGGATCTGGGTGAAGCAGGGGTTGGCGAAGTGCGCGCCGCGCCGGTGGGCCCGCCACACGGCGGTGGCGTTGGAGTTCTTGGCGTTGGTGGAGAGGTAGAAGACGTTGCCGTAGCCGCCGGTCGCCAGCACCACGGCGTCCGCGAAGTAGCTGTCGATCCGGCCGGAGAGCAGGTCGCGGGCGACGATGCCGCGCGCGTAGCCGTCGATCACGATCAGGTCCAGCATCTCGGTGCGCGGGTGCATCTCCACCCGCCCGGCGGCGATCTGCCGGGAGAGCGCCTGATAGGCGCCGAGCAGCAGCTGCTGCCCGGTCTGGCCGCGCGCGTAGAACGTCCGCGAGACCTGCACCCCGCCGAACGAGCGGGTGTCCAGCAGCCCGCCGTACTCGCGGGCGAACGGCACGCCCTGGGCGACGCACTGGTCGATGATCTGCGTGGAGATCTCCGCCAGCCGGTGCACATTGGACTCGCGGGCGCGGAAGTCGCCGCCCTTGACGGTGTCGTAGAACAGGCGGTGGACGGAGTCGCCGTCGTTGCGGTAGTTCTTCGCGGCGTTGATGCCGCCCTGCGCGGCGACGGAGTGCGCGCGGCGCGGCGAGTCCTGGTAGCAGAACTGGATGACGCGGTAGCCCTGTTCGGCGAGCGTCGCGCCCGCCGAGCCGCCCGCCAGCCCGGTGCCGACGACGATCACGGTGCGCTTGCGCCGGTTGGCCGGGTTGACCAGCTTGGCCTCGAAGCGGCGCCGGTCCCAGCGCTCCGCGATCGGCCCGTCGGGCGCCTTGGTGTCGGTGAGGGGGGCTCCGGTGGTGAAGGATTCATACGCCTGCATATCGGCCATGTCAGCTCACGACTCCCGTCATGACGGCGAGGGGCACGGAGAGGAAACCGGCGGTGAGAACGAGCGCGAGGATGTTCGCGGTGGCCTTGAGCGCCCTGGCGCGCCCGGGGCTGCCCGCGCCGAGCGTCTGCGCGGCGCTCCAGAAGCCGTGCCGGATGTGCAGCCCGACGGCGAGCATGGCGACGATGTAGATGGTGTCGCCGTACCAGGTGTCGAAGGTGGCGACGATGTTCTCGTACGGGTGCCCGGACTCGCCGCGCGGGTTCACGGTTCCGGTCGTCAGGTCGAGGAGGTGCCAGACGACGAACAGCGCCACGATCACCCCGCCCCAGCGCATGGTGCGGGTCGCATAGCTCGCCCGGCGGCGGGCGTGCGCGTACTTGACGGGGCGGGCCGCGAGGTCGCGGCGGCTGAGCTGGTACGCGCTCACACCGTGCAGCACCACGGCGGCCAGCAGCCCGAAGCGCACGATCCACAGGAACCACTCGTGGTGCAGCACCGGTTCGCCGATGGTGCGCAGCCAGTGCGCGTAGCCGTTCATCTCGTCCGGGCCGAAGAAGACCTTGAGGTTGCCCAGCATATGGGCGATCAGATAGAGCAGCATGGCCAGCCCGGTGACCGCCATGACGGCCTTCTTGCCGATCGTCGATCCCCAGAAGGAGCGTGCGGGACCCGGTGGGGGGCCGGGTGCGGAGCCGCGCTCCGTGCGCGTTGCCAGTGCCATGGCAACCGACGGTAGGGACGGCACCGGGGATCAGTCCAAGACATAGTACGGCTGAGGTCGATAGCTACTGCCTATGCGTAGGTACCCTGGCCCGTATGCAGCTCCAGCAGCTCCGGTACTTCGCAGCCGTCGCCGACACCCGGCACTTCACCCGCGCCGCGCAGCGCGAGCACGTCGCGCAGCCCTCGCTCTCCCAGCAGATCATCGCGCTGGAGCGGGAGCTGGGCGCCGAGCTGTTCCACCGGGCGCGCGGCCATATCTCCCTCACCGACGCGGGCGAGGCGCTGCTGCCGCTGGCCCGCCGTATCCTCGCCGACACCGAGACCGCGCAGCGGGAGGTGCAGGAGGTCGCGAAGCTGCAGCGCGGACGGGTGCGGCTCGGGGCGACGCCCAGCCTGTGCGCCAGCCTGGTGCCCGGCGTGCTCCGCGCCTTCCACGACAGCTACCCGGGCGTCGACCTGGTCGTGCACGAGGACGGCTCGCAGGACCTGGTCCGGGTGCTCGCCGCGGGCGAACTGGACCTCGCGCTGATCATCACCCCGCTCTCCGGGCAGGCGCCCGCGCTGGCCACGTCCGAACTGCTGCGCGAGGAACTGGTCGTGGTCTCGGCGCCGGACGCGGCACCGCCCGTGCGGGGCACCCGGGTCCGGGTGGCGGACCTGCGGGAGCGCCCGCTGGCGATGTTCCGGCGCGGCTACGACCTGCGCGAGTTCACCGAGTCCGCGTGCCGCGAGGCCGGGTTCGAGCCCGTGTTCGCCGTCGAGGGCGGGGAGATGGACGCGGTCCTCGCCTTCGTACGGGCCGGGCTGGGGGTCGCCGTCGTGCCCCGCATGGTCGCCGACCGCTCCGGACTGCGGGCCACCCGGTTCGTGGCGCCCGGACTGCACCGCACCATCTCCGTCGCGCACCGGGGCGACGTCTCGCCGCCCCGCGCGGCGCGGGAGCTGCAGCGGATTCTGACCGAGCGGCTGGAGCGGTGACCGCGAGCACGGGAAACGGGGTGCCGGGAGCGGGCCCGCGCGGGTTACGCTGCCGCGCATGGACACCACGTACTGGCACGCTGTCACCCCGCCGCCGGCGTCCCGCTGAGGGCGCGGCCGGCCGCCGAGGCCGTCCGGCGGCCGGCACCTGCTGAGCGAGCGCACCCCGTCCGGGCCCCGGACGGGGCGAGCGCCGCTGCCGGTACCCGCTGAGACACCGCTGATCCGCGTACGCGGTCGGCTGCGCCCTCACCACGCCGCAGCCGACCTCTCTACGGATCTACGGACCAGGGTGTCTTTCCGCATGCCTGAAATCTCTTCTGAAATCTCCGCGCCCTCGCTGGGCGCTGCCCGCGCCGCCGCGGGACCGCTCTTCGTCCTCGCCGCCGCCGTGCTGTGGGGCACGACGGGAACCGCCGCCGACTTCGCCCCGGCCGGCGTCTCCCCGCTCGCCGTCGGCGCCGCCACCATAGGCATCGGCGGCCTGCTCACACTGCTGCTCGGCGGGCGCCCGGCCCTCGCCGTCCCGCGCGGCGGACCGGGTACGCTGCCGCGCCTGCTGCTCGGCGGACTGGCGGTCGCCGTCTACCCCCTCGCCTTCTACTCCGCGATGGCCCGCGCCGGCGTCGCCGTCGGGACCGTCGTCACCATCGGCTCCGCACCCGTGTTCGCCGCGCTGCTGGAGCGCGGCCTGGACGGCACCCGGCTGACCCGCCGCTGGGCGGCGGCCACGGTGTGCGCGGCGCTGGGCTGCGCCGCGCTCGTCCTCACCGGCGGGGAAGCGGAGGCCACGGGCACGGGTACGGCCCCGGACCCGGCGGCGGGGATCGCCCTCGGGCTGCTCGCGGGCGCGGGCTACGCCGGGTACGCGTACTGCGGCTCCGGCCTGATCCGCCGGGGCCACCGCGCGCGGGCCGCCATGGGCGCGCTCTTCGGCCTCGGCTCGCTGCTGCTGCTCCCGGTGCTGGCCGTGACGGGCGGCCCGCTGCTGCTGAGCGGGGCCCGCGGCCTGGCGGTCGCGGGCTATCTGGCCGCCGTGCCGATGTGCCTCGCGTACGTCCTCTTCGGCGCGGGCCTGGCCCGCACCTCCCCGAGCGCGGCGACGACCCTGAGCCTGCTGGAGTCGGTGGTCGCGGCCCTGCTGGGGGTGGCGGTGGTCGGCGAACGGCTCGACGCGCGCGCCTGGGGCGGGCTGGCCCTGGTGCTCGCCGGGCTGCTGCTGGTCACTCTTCCGGCGCGGAGCGCCGCCCGGGGGCGCGCGGATCCGTGATGAGCTGCGGGTTCACTCGTGGTAGTTAACGGGGTAGTGATCATGGTTCCAGCGTGATTAGCCTGCTCGTATGCCTGGGATCACGATCGAGTTCACCGAGGAAGAGCTGGCCGAGCTGCGCGCCGAGGCCAAGGAGCAGGGCAAGGCGATCAAGCGCCTCGCCCACGACATACTGACCGAGGACGTCGTCAGGCGGCGGCAGAAGCAGCAGTTCGTCGAGGGTGCCGCGAAGCTCGCGCAGGAGTACATGGCCGAGTTCGAGTCCGTTTTCCCGGAGGGGAGCCGATGACCCTGTACCTCGACGCGGGGTGGATCCTCAATGTCCAGATTGAGGTCTCGCCCCCCAACACCCCTGTCCGGGACTGGGGCAGCTTGCACTGCATGACGGAGCGGCACAAGTACGAGCGGATCGCGGGCGAGCCGTACTACGAGGAGGTGCCTACCAGGGCTGCGACCTTCCTGCACACGGCGCTGCTGCTCGAACCGTTCTCCGACTACAACGCCGCGATCGGCGCGGCCTGCGCCCAGATGTATATGGCGATGTCCGGTGAGCCGGTCATGCCGCCGCCGGGCGGCATGGCGAAGCTGGTCCAGGAGGCCCGCGAGCAGCGGGCCGGCCTCGGCGACGTCGCCCGGCGGCTGCGGGACTGGAAGGCGTAGCCCCGGCAGGGAGTTGCACAAGAAGAGTTGCGCAAAAAGTATTGCGCAACTCTTCTTGCGTACCTAGGTTCCGGGTATGACGGAACCTCCGAACCGCATCACCGACACGGCGGCGCTGAAGGTCTTCACCCACCCGCTCCGCATCGAGTTGCTGCGCGTCCTGTCCGCCGTCCGCGTCGCGACCGCCTCGCAGCTCGCCGAGCGGGTGGACGAGGCGGTCTCGCTGGTCAGCTACCACCTGCGGAAGATGGCCGAGCACGGCTTCATCGCCGAGACCGGCGCCCCCGAGGGCCGCGCGTGCGACGGGCGCGAGCGCTGGTGGACGCCCTCGGAGCGCCCGTTCAGCTTCCGCAGCTCCGACTTCGACGACCGCCCGGAGGGCGCCGCCGTCGCCGCCCAGGTTGTCCGGCGGCTGCTGGAGAAGCGCAGCGAGCAGTACTCCGCCTTCCTCGACACGGCGGCCTCCTGGCCCCGCGCCTGGATGGACGCCGCCTTCACCTCCGAGTACTTCGCCCGGCTGACCGCGGCCGAACTGGCGGAGTGCGAGGCGGAGTTCGCCGAGGTCGCGCAGCGGTGGAGAGAGCGGGGCCGGGCGGCGGAGGCCGCCGGGGACACGGAGGACCGCGAGCATGTGGCCCTGCACCTGTACGGGTTCCCGTTCCGGCCGTGACCCCCGCCCACCGGGACGGCGACGTCCTGCGCTGGCTCGCCGCGTACGCCGCCTCCATGGTGGGCGACAGCGTGTGCTTCCTCGCCTTCGGCTGGGCGGCCCACCAGGCCACCGACGGGGCGGGCGTCGGCCTGGTCATGGCGGTCGGCGCGGTGCCGCGCGCGTTACTGATGCTGGGCGGCGGGGTCGTCGCCGACCGGTACGGGCCGCGCCGTGTCGTCCTCGGCAGCGACGGCGTCCGCTGCGCCGTCGTCCTGGCGGTGGCGCTGCTGCTGTGGCGCACCGCTCCGGGACTGTGGCCGCTGGTCGTGGGCGCGCTCCTGTTCGGAGCCGTCGACGCGCTGTTCGTACCCGCCGTGGGCGCGCTGCCGCCCCGGCTGACCGTGCCCGCTCAGTACGCGCGGGTGCAGGGCATGGCCTCCCTGGCCATCCGCCTCGGACAGGTGGCGGGGCCCCCGCTGGGCGGCCTCGCGATGGGCGCGGGCGGAGCGGCGGCGGCGTTCACCGTGGCCGGCGTCCTCTTCGCGCTGTCCCTCCCGCTGCTGTACGCGGTACGGCTGCGGAGCCTGGCCGGCGCGGAGGGGGAGGGGAGCGCGCAGGCGGGCTCGGCGGACTCCCGCGAGGACGCCGCTACCGCCCGGCGGGACCTGGCCGACGGCCTGACCTACCTCCGCCGCCACCCCGTGATCGCCCGCCTGGCGCTGAGCACCGCCCTCGTGGACCTGGCGCTGACCGGCCCGCTCAACGTCGGCCTGGTCCTGCTCGCGGCCGAGCGGGGG
>NZ_JAAKZZ010000135.1 GCF_011045075.1 Streptomyces boncukensis | reverse complement strand
CCACTGCGGCGGCGCGCTCCACGGTGACGGGGGCGCCCACACCGCGGTGCGCCGGGTCCGGTCGCGGCCCCGGCGCACGGCCGTGACGATGCTGATGGTCACGACCGCGGCGAGCGCGGCGAGCAAGAGGCCGATCCCCGCGACGACGCCCGCGACCGTGGCGCCGACCTCGGGCTTGTCCCCGAGCGCGAACGTCGCCTTCCGCTCCGAGGTGCAGCTGAGGGTGTACTCGCCGCTGCTGCCGGGCTTCACCTCGAAGACGCGCTCCCAGGTGCGCGATCCCGAGCTGACCACGAAGTCGCTGTCCGGGTGGGTCATGGACCCGGACGGCAGGCCCGGAATCCGGCAGTCGACCCGGCCCTTCCCGGACTGGGAGACGTAGATGGCCTTGGTCTCCCCCGAGGTGAGGCTGACGGTCCGCGAGCCTCCGCCGGGGAAGCTCCGGTCGGTGTCGATCGCGTCCACCGACTTCTTCATCGTCAGCCCGAGGACGGTGGCCCCGGCCCCGGCCAGGACGAGCGCCAGTACCGCGGCGACCACGTACCAGACGCGCCGCGGCCGGAGGTCCTTGGCCGGAATCCTCGGCGGAGGGGGCGGCGGGCCGCCGTTCGGTATATGCCCGTAGCTCTGCATGGACACAATGTCGCACAGCGCTGCCGCCGGGGTGCGGGCAGGCGCCCTCACGCGCCCTACCCGAGCAGGCCCGAGGTGTCGACGATCTGGCGGATCGCCGATCCGTCCGCCAGGGACTCCAGCGCCCCGTTGACGTCCGCGGTGGTCAGCGGCAGCGTCGCGGTGCGCATCTCCTCCACCGGCATCAGGCCCGCCCGCCACAGCGCGAGGAAGCGGGGGATGTCCCGGCGCGGCACCGCGTCGCCCATGTACGAGCCGATCAGCGACTTGCCCTCGCCCGCGAAGGCCAGCGCGGGGACGTCCTCCAGGGTGCGGTCGGGGGCCGGGAGGCCGACCGAGACGACGGTGCCGCCGCGCCCCACAGCCCGCAGGCACGCGGCCGTCACCGCGCCGCTGCCGACCGCCTCGAAGGCGAAGTCGGCGCCGCCCCCCGTCAGCGCGGCCACCGCTTCCTCCGCCTCGTCCGGCGCGCAGGCGTGGCCGGCGCCGAGCCGGAGCGCCAGCTCCCGCTTGCCCGGCACCGGATCCACCGCGATCAGCGGGTACGCGCCCGCGGCGCGCGCCCCCAGCACCGCCGAGAGCCCGACGCCGCCCAGGCCGTAGACGACCGCCGACTGGCCGGGCCGCAGCCCCGCCGTGTTGACGACGGCGCCCGCGCCCGTCAGCACCGCGCACCCGAACATCGAGGCGACCTCGAACGGGATGTCGCGGGGGATCGGGACGAGGGACTCGCGCGCGACGACCGCGTACGAGGAGAACGCGGACACCCCCAGCTGGTGGTGGACGGTCCGGCCGGCCGCGTCGCGCAGCAGGGACGGGCCGTGCAGCAGCCCGCCGGAGCCGTTCGCCGCCGCGGCGGCCGGGCAGAGCGCGGGGCGCCCCTCGGCGCAGCGCGCGCAGCGCCCGCAGCTCGGGACGAAGACCAGCGCCACATGGTCCCCGGCGGCCAGGTCCCCGGCGGCGGGGCCGGTCTCCTCGACGACTCCGGCCGCCTCGTGGCCGAGGGCCATCGGCAGCGGGCGCACCCGGTCCCCGTTGACCACCGACAGGTCGGAGTGGCACAGCCCGGCGGCGGCGACCCGGACCAGCACCTCGCCCTCGCGCGGCTGGCCCAGCTCCAGCTCCTCGACCTCCAGGGGCCGGCTCGTGCCGTACGGGCGGGCCGCGCCGGCGGCGCGCAGCACGGTCGCCGCGGTCCTCATGCCCCCTCCTCCCTCGGGGTCAGGCGCAGCACCTCGCGCTCCTCCAGCAGCGGGACGACCCGGCCCAGGACGAGGTCCTGGAAGTGCTCGCTCGCGCAGTGCGCTTCGAAGTCGGCGGCGGTGCCGTACTCCTCGTACAGGACCACGGTGCGCGGGTCCTCGGTGCTCTGGTGCACCCGGTACTGCCGGTTGCCCGGCTCGCGCCGGGACGCCTCGGCCATGGTGTCCAGCAGCGCCAGCACCTCGTCCTGCCGTCCGGGCAGGGTGCGGTAGCGGGCGACGACCACATAGGGCATGGCGGGATCAGCTTTCTGTCGGGGGCGGGAGCTCGTCCCGGGTGAGGTGCCACAGCCGGGGCGTGGAGGAGGCTGCGGCCACGGCGCCCAGGCCGAGGGCCTCCGCCGCGTCGCCGGGGGACTGCACGAACCCGGCGGCGACGAACGGCGTCATCGCGCGCAGCGCCTGCGGGCTCATCCTCGGCACGATCGGCGCGGGCATGACCTCGACCAGGTCGGGCAGTCCGCGCGCGACCGCGTCCAGGCTGCGGTTGAGGTTGGACCGGTCGGTCACGAAGACCTTCATCATCGTCAGCAGTCCGAGCGGCCGGCCCTTCTCGATGAGCGAGAGGCGGGTGCTGACGACGCCCGCCGCTCCCATGTGCTTGAGGAACTCCAGGGCGCCCCGGTCCTGGGCGAGACCGGGGCTGGAGTCGACGTTCACGAAGACCGTCTTGCCCGCCCGTCCCAGCGCCGGGACCACCTGCGGCAGCTTGCCCACCGGCACCGAGGCGAGGATGCACACGCTCGCCGGCGCGGTGAGGAAGTCCCGCAGGGGCTCGGAGCCCACGACCGAGGCGACGACCGGTACCTTCGCGAACGCGGTGGACAGTCTCCGGTCGGGGGCTGCGGCGCTGGGCCGGTGCTGGGGCTTCATGGCAGAGGGTGTCCTGTCAGGTCAGGGGAGCGGTCCCGAAACGGCTTGGCAGGCCCAGCTTGCCAGGGTTGAGAATCCCGTTCGGGTCCAGTGCTTCCTTCACGGCCGTGAAGGTCGCGAATCCGGCGCCCAGCGCGTCGGCCAGATACGGGCCGCGCAGCAGACCGCAGCCGTGGTGGTGGCTGAGGGCCGCGCCGTGCCGCAGCAGCACCGCGTTGGCCGCGTCCCACACCGCGCGGTACCACGCGCGGCGCTCGGCGGGGTCCACCTCGCCGCGCAGCGAGAAGTAGACGCAGGCGCCGTCGGTGTACGCGTGCGACTGGTGCGCGGAGGCCGCCAGGGTGCCGGGCACGGACTGGATGGCCGCCACCACCTCGTCGTACACCACCGGCAGGTCCCGCCAGGACGCGGCCATCTCCAGGGTGTCGGCGACGAAGCCGGGGCCGTGCGAGAAGCCCTCCGAGGACTTGCCCACCAGCATCCGCTCGTCCAGCCAGCGTGCGAAGACCGCCTCGCTGTCCAGCTCCGGCCCGTACGCCTCGCACACCTCGCGGCTGACCTCCAGCGCGGCGTCGACCAGCACCGGGTCGCCCTCGTCGGCGATGAGCAGCAGGTTGGTGTCCGGCTGGCCGAAGTGGACGCCGCTCTCCAGCGTGTCGTAGAGCCGCAGCACCGCCGGGGTCGCGCCGCGCTGCAGGATGCGGCGGCACGCCTGAAGGCCCTGCGCGAAGGTGTCGAAGCCGAACGCCAGCGCCTTGGCGTACTCCGGCAGCGGGTGGACGCGCAGCCGCACCGCGACGATGACGCCGAGGGTGCCCTCCGAGCCGACGAACAGCTGCCGCAGATCCGGGCCGACGGCGGCGCGCGGGTAGTCGCCGTAGGAGGCGCGGGTGCCGTCGGCGTGCACGACGTCGACGCCGACGACCATGTCCTCGATCTTGCCGTACCGGGTGGAGAGCTGGCCCGCGCCCCGGCACGCCACCCAGCCGCCGACGGTGGACAGCGCGAAAGCGGACGGCCAGTGCCCGGTGGTGACCCCGTACGTCTCCTGCAGCTCCTTCTCGAAGACGTCGCCGAACACCCCGGCCTCGACCTCCACCACGTTCGACTCGGGGTCGAACGACAGGATGGAGTCCAGCCCGCACAGGTCGAGCACGACGCCGCCGAAGACGGGCAGCGCGGCGCCGGTGACGTTCGAGCGCCCGGCGGACGCGGTCACCGGGATCCCCGCGGCGTCGCAGATCCGCAGCACGGCCGCGACCTGGTCCGCCTCGGTGGCCTCCACCACCACCGCGTCCGGTGTCGCGGGCCGCCCGTCGGTCTCGCCGATCATCGAGCCCGCCCACCAGTCCCGGGTGCGGGTGACGACCTCCTCGCGCCCGGTGTGCACGGCCTTGGCGACCGACCGGAGCTGCTCCACGACGGCGTCCGGCACGGCCACCGGGGCGCTCTGCAGCGCCGCGGGCCCGTCCCCGACCGGGGTGCGCTTCGCCCACCCGGCGGGGCTGGGGGCGCCCACGGTGTACTCGCCCCGGTTGAAGGGGTGGGTGATGGTCTGGCGGCTGATCATGCTGCTGCTCCTTCGCGGTCCTGGAACAGGACCGTCTTCTCGTGGCGTATGGAAGCCAGGTAGTCGGAGACCTGCCGCTCCACCTGCTCGTCGGTCAGGCCCAGCTCCTTGCCGAGCAGCGCGCCCACCTCGGGCGCGGCGTCGGCGGAGGCGTCGCGCGCGAACAGCCGGGCGCGGGTACGGCGCGCGAGCACGTCGTCCACCGAGCGCGCCAGCTCGGCGCGCGCCGCGTAGACGACCTCGGCGCGGGTGTAGGGCAGCCCGGCGACGACCGGCTCGGCGAGCGAGGGGTCCTGGGCGATCAGGTCGTGTACGAAGCGGGCCTCGGTGCCGTACCGCTCGCCCAGGTGCGCGGCGAGCCCGCCGGAGGCGGCGACGGCCTCCGCGTCGTAGCCCGCGCCGCCCAGCAGGGGGAGGTGCACGGTGCGGGACTTCGGGGCCGTCCGGCCCCTGCGGCCCAGGACGCCCAGCACCTTGTCGATCACCAGCTCGCCCATATGGCGGCTGGTGGTCAGCTTGCCGCCGGTCACGGTCACCATGCCGGTCGGCCCGACGGTGATGCGGTGGTCGCGGCTCATGTCGAGGGTGGCGCCCTCCTTGCCGCCGACCAGCGGGCGCAGCCCGCCGATGGAGCCGACCACGTCGTCGGGCGACAGGTCCGCGTCGAACGCCGTGCGCGCGCCCTCCAGCAGGAACTCCATCTCCTCCCGGGTGCAGTGCACGTCGTCGACCGAGCCCCGGTAGTCGTTGTCCGTGGTGCCCAGCACCACCGTGTCGCCCCAGCGGGTGCAGGTGGCGCGGCGCGCCCGGCCCGGGATGGGGACGGTCACGGTGCAGTCGATCCGGAGCTTGTGCCAGGGCACCACGATGTGCACGCCCTTGGCGGGGCGCACCTGGCCCTCGTGGCGCGCGTCGGCCAGCGAGTCCACCTGGTCGCTCCACACGCCCGTCGCGTTGACGACCGCCTCCGCGCGGATCTCCACCTCGTCCCCGCCGGTGCCGCCGCCGGTGCCGCCGCCGCTGCCGCCGCCGTCGGGGCCGCTGATCACCGCCCGCGCGCCGCACGCCCGGCCGCCGCTGTCCGTCAGCAGTCCCGTCACCCGCGCCCCGTTGAGCACGGTGGCGCCCAGCGCCGCCGCCGTACGGGCCACCGTCAGCGTCAGCCGGGCGTCGTCGGCGCGGCTGTCGAAGTACAGCAGCCCGCCGGTGAGGTGCTCCGCGCGCAGCGTCGGCGCGTGCGCCAGCACCTGCGGGACCGTCAGCCGCTGGTGCAGCTTGCCGATGCGCCAGCCGCCCACCAGGTCGTACGTCCACAGCAGGCCCTCGAAGCCCTTGGCGAGCCGCGGGTCGAATATCCCCTCCTGCTCCAGAACGGGAAAGAGGAAGGGCAGCCGGTGCACCAGGTGCGGGGCGTTCCTGCGGAAGCGGTGCCGCTCCAGCAGCGAGTGGCGGACGAGGTTGACGTTGCCCTGCTCGATGTAGCGCAGTCCGCCGTGCACCATCTTCGACGACTTGGACGAGGTGCCCGAGGCGAAGTCGTCCTTCTCGACCAGCGCGGTACGCAGCCCGCGCGAGACGGCGTCCAGCGCCGCGTACACCCCCGTGATGCCGCCGCCGACGACCAGCACGTCGAACCGGTCGTCCGCGAGCTGCCGCGTGGTCCGCTCCCTGTCGAGCAGCAGCGCCGTGCGCCGTGTGGCCCGCGCCGAACGGCTCGGCCTGCGGGCTGGCATGGTGATCACAATCAACTCCCGGTAGTGCGGTGCGGCGGCTGGTCCACCGCCGCGGATAGCGCGGGAAGGGGCTCGCCCAGATGCGCCGCCAGCAGCGCGCGCCACTCGGCCCGCTGCCCTTCCCGTACGTCGTCGCCGGCCGTCGGCTCGAAGACCTCTCCGACGGGCTGCGCCCCGACGACTTCCTCCAGCGAGGACCACAGCCCGGTCCTCACCCCCGCCAGATACGCGCTGCCGCGCAGGCTCGCCGTCGCCGAGTCCCCGGCCCGCTCTAGCGGCATCCCCGTGAGGTCGGCCTGGATCCGCATCAGCGGATCGCTGCCCGACACCCCGCCGCCGACGCGCAGCCGGCGCAGCGGCCCGCGCATGGTGGCCGCCACCCCGTCGACCAGGTCGCACACCGAGTGCGCGATCCCCTCCAGCACGGCGCGCGCCAGCTCGGCGCGCGTGGTGGCCAGGCTCAGCCCGCCCAGCGCAGCGGCCGCCTCGGGCCGCCAGACGGGCACCCGGACGCCGGCCAGCGCGGGCACGAAGTACGGGCCGCCGGGTCGGAAGCCCCGGCCGTCCGCCAGCTCCCCGACCTGTTGCGGCGAGCTGAAGATCCCCATGTCCTCGCAGAGCCAGCGCAGCGCGGAGCCGGTGGCCGAGCAGTACGCCTCCAGGGCGTACCGGGTGGCGTCGCCCTGCCGCCAGCCGGGCTGCGCCAGCACCCCGGAGATCCCCTCCCGGGGCAGCGCCGCCGCGTGCCCGGTGGTGACGTCCACGAAGGTGCCCGTCCCGTACACGCACATGCCCTGGCCCGCCTCCAGCCCGCCCAGCGCGAGCAGCGCGGCGTGCTGGTCCCCCATGGAGGCGGCCAGCGGTACGGAGATGCCGAGCGTGTCGGCGTCGGTGTGCCCGAACCCGGCGTCGTCGGCGCACAGTTCGGGCAGCAGCCCGAGGGGGAAGCCCTGGTGGCCGATCCACTCGGTGTCCCAGGCGTGCTCGCGCAGCAGATAGCCGCCGGTGGCCGCCGCGTTGGTGGCGGTGGTGGCGTGCGTGGCGCCGCCGGTGAGCCGCCAGATCAGCCAGGTGTCGACGGTGCCGAACAGCAGCCGTCCCTCGCGGTGCGCCGCGGCGGCCTCCGGCCGCTCGGCGATCTGCCGCGCCGCCCACAGGAAGGGGGCCCGCGAGCCGACCGGCCGCCCGGTGCGGGCCAGCAGCACGGAGTCCCAGGCGGCCTCGTACGCCGGCAGCTCCCGCGCGTAGCGGCGGTCCTGCCAGACGACGGCGGGCGCGAGGGGCAGCCCGCTGACCCGGTCCCACAGCAGGGCCGTGGCCCGCTGGGTGGCCAGCGAGACGGCGGTGACCTCGGTGCGCTCCGCCGCCGCCAGGGCCTGTCGCGCCACGTCGAGGGTGGCCGCCCACAGCTCCATCGGGTCCTGTTCGACGGAGAGCGGGTCCGGGTGGCCGACCGTCAGCGGCCGGTAGTGCACCGGGCCGGCGGATCCGTCCTCGTACACGATCCCGGCCCGGGTTCCGGTGGTGCCCTCGTCGACGGCGAGGATCCCGCGCCGTGCCGGGGACGCGCTGCTGTCGGGTGTCACACGGACCTCGCCTTCTCGCCGGGCAGGGCCGCGGCGGGCGCTTCCCCCGCCGCGGGCTCGTGAGGTGTCTCCTCGGCACGCGTGGGGTCCCACTTGATCGCCAGGCAGGTCGCCATGCCGAGCAGCGGCACCACCGACAGCACCAGGAAGGTGTCGCCCATCCCGAGCCGGTCCTTGATCTGCGGGAAGACATACAGCCCGATCACGCTGCCCAGGCTGCCGATCATTCCGGTGACGCCCGTGCCCAGCGCCCGCACATCGCTGCTGTACGACAGCGCGGCGATGGACTTGCCGTTGGCGCCGGGCCCCGCCGAGTGGCAGAGGATGAACAGCACCGGCAGACAGAAGGCGACCACGAGCGGGGCCCTGCCGAAGGTGAGGCCCATCAGCACGAGCGCGACGAAGACCCCGCCGAAGCCCCAGGCGGAGCTCATCCGCAGTCCCATCCGGCGCCCGCAGTACGCGGAGGCGAGCCCGCCCGCGATGCCGACGGCGTTGAAGACCATCGAGCCGAGCGTGGCCTTCTCGAAGCTCTCGCCGAAGATCGTCAGGCTGATCACCGGCAGATACCAGCCGACGGCGAAGTACTGGAGCGCCTGTCCGAGGGAGATCGCCGAGGAGAGCAGGGTGCGCGGCAGATAGGCGCCCTTGAAGAGCAGCCCGGCGTCGCGCAGCCCCACGGAGGGCGCCGCGCCCTCGGCGGGGCCGGCGGCCCCCGCGGCCCCCGCCGCCGCGGGGTCGGCCACCGCGTCGATCCCGTAGATCCGCCGCAGGTTGCGTACCGCCTCCTCCAGCCGTCCCCGGCTCGCGAGCCACGCCGGGCTCTCCACCAGGAAGACGTACTGCAGGACGAGGAGCAGCGCGGCGATCACCCCAGCCGAGCCCAGCGACCAGCGCCAGATGTCCTGGCCGACGTCGAGCTGGTAGAAGCCGAGCGCCAGCAGCAGGTTGCCGGTCGTGGCGCAGTACCAGACGGCCTGCCACAGGTTGAGCCGCCCGCTGCTGGCCTTCGGGGTGTACTCGGCGAGCAGCGCCATGGCGACGGCGAAGTCCACGCCGTAGGCCATGCCGACGAGCACCCGGCCGAACCACACGGTGGTGAAGTCCCCCGCGAACGTGGCGAGCAGGGCGCCGGCCACGGCGAGGAGCTTCGCCAGCAGCAGCGGCGGCACCCGGCCGATGCGGCTGGCGAGCCAGCCGCCGACCGGGTTGAAGATGATCGCCAGAAAGGGCGCGGTCGCCGTCAGCACGGAAATCTGGGTGCTGCTCAGATCCATCTGGTCGGTCATCGGGCCGAGGCCGGCGCTGAGTGCGGCGTTCGCGTAGGCGTCCAGAAAGAGACCGCCGAATGCCAGATACCAGGTGATGCGCGAGCGGCCGGTGACCCTTTGCAGCCCGTCGATGAGCGCAACGATGTCGGCGACGCCTTTGACGCTCGGCCGTTGTGCCATAAATCCGCCTTAGAGGAGGACCTGTCCGGTGGCACAACGTGAAAAGCAGACACAGCAGAACCACCGACAGGTGGTCTGAGTCTGTGCCTGCCTAGAGCTACGCCCAGCGGCGTAGCGGGAAGTACGACGAAAAGGTAAGGACGCTCGGACGGATACGTCAAGAGTTTTCCGGCTACTTCCCCGGGAGCAACGGGAAGGTCCACCCTCCGACGGATGCGGCGTATACCCCGCCGGGGCATCGTGGCCCGTGCGTAACCAGCCGATCGCACGACGGGAGTACGGAATGCTGCTGATCGAGGTCTCGGTGCCGAGGGGCGCGCTGAGCGAGGCGGAGCGGCAGGCGCTGGGGCAGCGGCTCGTCGACACGCTGATGGCGGAGGACGACAGCCACGCCGTCGAGCTCCTCGAAGCCCAGCGCACCCTCACCCAGGTGCTCGTGCACGAGCCCGCCACCTGGGTCCTCGGCCGGCGGCCGGCGGCCGATCCGGCGGATCCGCCGCGCTATCTGGTGCGGGTCACCGTCCCGGCGTCCTGGCGCAAGGAGATGAGCGCCTACACCGTGGAGACCGTCACCGGTGTCCTGGCCGAGACCGAGCGGGCCGCCGGCCGGGACCCCGAGCGGCTGCTGCGCGAGCCCGACGCGGTGGTCCTGGTGGACGGCGTCCCCGAGGGCGGCGTCGGCATTTACGGCCGGGTCATGGGCAGCCTGGACCTCACGGAGCTGATCTCCCGGCCGTACCGGGACGGCGCGGCCGCCCGCCCGGAGCCGGAGACGCCGCGCGGCACCCTCGTCGACCCGGTCTGCGGCATGCGCGTGGACCTCGAAGCGTCCACACTCACCCTGGTGTACGAGGGAACCCTGTACGGCTTCTGCCACGGGCTGTGCCGGAGGTCCTTCGCGGACGAGCACGGGGTTCCCCTCGGCTGAACGGGGCGGCTCAGCCGCCGACGATCGCCCGCAGCGTCACATACAGCACCGAGGGGCCCAGCAGACACCCTACGCCGGTGTAGAAGGTGGCCGTCATCGCGCCGTACGGCACCAGCCGCTTGTCGGTGGCCGCGAGTCCGCCGGCCACCCCCGAGGTCGTGCCCAGCAGCCCGCCGAAGGCCATGGCCGACTTCGGGTTGTTCAGCCCGATCAGCGGGGCGATCAGCGGCGTCCCCACCATCACCACCACGGACTTGACCAGCCCCGCGGCCACGGACAGCGCGATGACGTCCGAACTCGCGCCCACCGCCGTTCCGGTCACCGGGCCGACGATGTACGTGGCGGCGCCGGAGCCGATGGTCGCCAGCGACACGGCGTCCGTATAGCCGAAGAACGCGGCGACGACGGCGCCGGCGACGAACGAGGTGACCACTCCCAGCAGGATCGACAGCGCGCCCGACAGCCCGGCCCGCCGGATCTCCCGCAGATCGACGCCGTAGGCGGTGGCGACGATCGCGAAGTCCCGCAGCATCGCGCCGCCCATCAGGCCCAGCCCGGAGAAGACGGCGTAGTCGGCCAGCCCGTCCTCGCCGCCGGTCGCCTCACCGCCCCAGTAGGCCAGCCCCAGGCCGAGCAGGATGGCGATGGCCGAGCCCTGCAGCCGGCCGTGCGTCAGCTTCCTGGACAGCCACCCGGAGAGCAGCATCAGGGCGCCGACCACCGCGAAGGCCACGACCAGGTTGTTGTCCTCGAAGACCGAGACGAAGCGGTCCATCTCACGCCTCCTGCTTCTCGTGCTCGGTGAGCGGCGGCAGCGGCTCGGCCGTCCCGCCGATCCGCGCCACCGCGGGCACCAGCGCCGCGCCCGCGGCGAGCGCGGCGAGGCCCGCCAGGATCGCCATCGGCCCGCCGGTGACCGCCTTGGCCACGTTCTGGGTGGCGGCCATGGCGATGACGATCGGGATGTACATCGCGCTCCAGAAGAGCACGCCCTGCGCGGTGGCCTCGGGGAACCTGCCCTTGCCGCGGAGCCAGTGGGTGACGAGCACCAGCATGATCATGGCGAAGCCGACTCCGCCGACATTGGCGTCGACACCGACGGCGACACCCAGCAGTTCACCGATGAGCGTGCCCACGAGCAGGCACACCGCCAGCGCTGCCACTCCATAGAGAACCATCGTCCACTCCGCACTGAGAGACTTCAGAGGATCTTCGCGTCCGCGTCGGCGAACAGGCCGCCGTAGCGCTCGCGCAGTTCGGCCTTCTGGACCTTGCCCATGACGTTGCGCGGCAGCGCGTCGAGGAAGCGCACCGCACGCGGGTGCTTGAACCGGGCCAGGTCCCGTGCCGCGAAGGCGAGCAGCTCCTCCGCCCCGGGCCGCCGGCCGGGCGCCGGCACCACGACGGCCACCACCGACTCGCCGAAGTCCGGGTGGGGGACGCCGATCACGGCGGACTCCAGCACATCGGGGTGGGCGTCGAGCACGTCCTCGATCTCCTTGGGATAGATGTTGTACCCCCCGGAGATCACCAGGTCCTTGCCCCGGCCGACAATGCACAGATAGCCGTCCTCGTCGATACGGCCCAGGTCGCCGGTGACGAAGAAGCCGTCCGCGCGGAACTCGGCCGCGGTCTTCTCGGGCATCCGCCAGTAGCCGGTGAAGACGTTGGGGCCGCGGACCTCCACGCTGCCGATCTCCCCGTCGGGCAGCTCTCGCCCGGTCTCCGCCTCCACCACCCGGATCTGGACGCCGGGCAGCGGCGGGCCGACGGTGCCCGGCTTGCGCGGCCCGTCGTAGGGGTTGCTGGTGTTCATACCGGTCTCGGTCATCCCGTAGCGCTCCAGGATGGCGTGCCCGGTACGGGCCTCGAACGCCTGGTGGTCGCCGGCGAGCAGCGGGGCCGAGCCGGAGACGAACAGCCGCATGGCGGCGCAGGACTCCGCGGTCAGCAGCTCGCTGCGCAGCAGCCGGGTGTAGAAGGTGGGCACCCCCATGAGCACCGTGGCCCGGGGCAGCAGTCCGGCGACCGCCGCGGTGTCGAACCCGGGCAGGTAGTACATCGAGGCACCGGTCGTCAGGACCAGGTTCGCGGCGACGAAGAGCCCGTGGACGTGGAAGACCGGCAGGGCGTGGATCAGCCGGTCCGCCTCGGTGAACTGCCAGGACTCCCGCAGCGTACGGCAGTTGGAGGCGAGGTTGCCGTGGGTGAGCACCGCCCCCTTGGAGCGGCCGGTGGTGCCGGAGGTGTAGAGGATGGCCGCCGGGTCGTCGGCCGAGGCGGCGAAGACCTCCGCGCGGTGGCCGTCGTCGTCGAGTGTTTCGCCGCCGTGCGGTGCGCCGTCGAGCAGGGTGCCGTCGCCCCGGGCGCCGAGCGTCTCGACGACGAGCCCCTCCGGCGCGCCGTCCGCGTGATCGGCGCTCCGGCCGGGGGAGCAGACGAGCACGCGGGGCCGGGCGTCGTCGAGGAAGTACGCCATCTCCGCGCCGGTGTAGGCGGTGTTGAGCGGCAGGAAGACGCCCCCGGTCCGCAGCGTCGCCAGGTACAGCGCGACGGCCTCCGGGGACTTCTCCACCTGCATCGCCACCCGGTCCCCGGGAGTGACGCCGTCGGCGACCAGCCGGGCGGCGATCCGCCGCACCGTCCGGGCGGTCTCGCGGTAGGTGACGCACCGGCCGTCGGGCAGCTCGAAGAGCACCTTGTCCGGGTGCCGCTCCGCCTGCTCGGCGAAGGACTGGTAGACGGTCCTGAAGGGTGACACCGGGGATTTTCCTCTCTCGTCGTCCGGATCCGGGAGGGCGTTGCGCAGCGGCCCGCCGAGCGCCACGGTGCGGCGGCGGACGAAGTCCTCGTGGTGGCGCTCCAGCTTCCCGGGCTCGTAGCGGTAGTTGATCATCGCGCCGTAGGACTGCCGCCACGCGTGAGCGGATCCGTCCGCCGGCCAGTTGAGCCGCCAGGCGGTGGCCCCGTTGCCCAGGTGGAAGCGCGCGACCGGGTCGAGCGGGGCTCCGTCGGCGCGCCGCTCGGCGGTGATGTACCGGGCCAGCGCGGGGATGAGGCGGGCACGGATCCGCGCGACGTCCGCAGCGGGGAGGTCCGCCGGACCCTGTGCGCCGGCCAACTCCCCTGCGAGCGCCCGCAGACCGGGGCTCCCGGTCTGCGCGTCGAGCCAGCTCCGGAACCCCGGGACGGGGGAGAGCGTGGCGAACTGCGCCAGATGCGGCAGGTGCCGCCCCACCTCCTCGATGACCTGTTTGATGAGGAAGCTGCCGAAGGAGACCCCGGCCAGCCCGTCCAGGGCGTTGTTGATCGAGTAGAGCGCGGCGGTGTCCGCCTCCGCGGGGCTGAGCGCCGGGCCGGGCTCCAGCAGCGGGGCGATGCGGTCCGGCAGGCCGCGGACCAGCGCCACCTCCACGAAGATCAGCGGTACGTCCCCGGTGGCCGGGTGGAAGAAGGCGTAGACCCGGCGGTCGGCGGGCCGCAGCCGGCGGGCCAGCTCGTCCCTGTCCGCCATCGGGTGGACCCGCTCGCCGCGCAGCAGATGGCCGTGGAGCTCCTCCGGCGAGTCCCAGGTGATCTCGGCCATCCGGAGGAAGCCGCGGTTGAACCAGGAGGTGAGCAGGTGGTGGAAGTCGTGGTCCAGGGGCCGCAGTTCGGGGTGGTCGCGCATCAGCCGGCGCAGGTCGGCGCGCATGCCGACCAGCGCAGGAGTGGCGTCGGGCGCGTGGTTCATCCGGCGGAGCAGCTGCTGGCGGGCCGGTTCGACCGCGTCGAAGAGCCGGACCAGCTCCTCCTCGCCCGCCCGGCCCGCCGCCCTGGCGCCCTCCCAGCCGTGGAAGGCGGCGCGGACCCGGTCGGCGTCGACGCCGTAGGTTCCGGTGATGTGGGCGAAGAAGGCGCGCTTGCCGCCGTCGCCGAGCGCGCCGTAGGCGGTGAGCGCGCGGGCCGCGACCGCGCGCGTGGAGGCTTCGCCCACGTCGCTCGTCAGGACCTGGCAGGCGGCGAGCAGTTGGTCCAGCGGGGAGCCGGGCCCTTCGGGGTGCCGGCGTTCGAGGGCCCGGAACAGATCGCTGAGCAGCCAGCCGTCTTGGCGTTCCATCCCGGTCCCCTCCATGTGTCCGTCCCCGCAGCACTGACGTCACATACATCAGAGCGTGTGATGTATATAACAGCGGAACCGTAGGACACATGAGCCGGATCCGCTACCCCTGTGCAGCCGGATAACCTGGGCGCTCGGAGGTGCCCATGGTTCGAGTACCGGAATCCCAGCGCGTGCGGGACGCGTTGGAGAACGCCGTCGTCGACGGCCGCTACCGGCCCGGCGAGCGCCTGGACCCCGCGCGGCTGGAGCGGGAGTTCGGCTGCTCCCGTACCCCGGTCCGCGAGGCGCTCCAGGCCCTGCAGCGGTCCGGGCTGGTGCAGATCCGCCCCAAACAGGGCACCTATGTCACCGAACTGAGCGTCTCCGAGCTGGCCGAACGCTTCGAGGTCATGGCCGAGCTCGAAGGGATGGCCGCGCGGCTGTCAGCGCGGCGTATCGAGCGGGCCGCGCTGGACGACCTCGACAGCGCCCTGCGGGAGTGCGAGACGTACGCGAAGGCGGGCGACGCCGACCGCTACTACTACGCCAACGCCCGGTTCCACGACGTCGTCTACGACTCCTGCGGCAACGAGTATCTGCGCCAGCAGACGCGCGCGCTCAAACGGGCCCTCCAGCCCTACCGGCGGCTGCAGCTGCGGGTACCGGACCGGATGCGGCGCTCCCTGGCCGAGCACCGTGCGATAGCCGACGCGGTCGCCGCCGGTGACGCCGAGGCCGCGGAGGACGCCGCCCGCGACCATGTCCTCGTCCAGGTCAAGGAGTTCAGCCAGCTCGTACGGACCTGGCGGCACCTGACGGAGCGGGCGGATCCGGCGCGCTCCGGCTGACCGCCCGCGACACACGCGGTGCCGCGGACGGGCGGAGCGTCACGGATAGCGCCCGCGGCGCGGCCTATTCCGCTTCCGCGTCCTCCGCGAGGCCCTGGGCCTGGAGGGAGGGGGCGGTCTTCGCCCCCGCGGCGAACGCGCTGCCGTCGGTGTCCGCCATCCGCTCGGAGCGCTGGTTCGGGTCGGTCAGGTTGACGCCGTCGATGGTGATGCTGCCCGTCTCGGGGACGTTCCTGAGGTTCTGGTTCAGGTGGCTGCCCTCGTGGCCGACGAGATCCGCCCGCTGGAGACCGCCCGGCGGGAGGAAGACATGGGCGCCGAGCGTCATGGCCTGGGCCCCCATGGCCGAGAGCGCGCGCTGTGCCACCGCGTTGTCGTGGAGCCGGGCGGCGGACAGGCTCTTGTTCTGGTAGAACGACTCCAGCTTTCCGAGCAGCGGGTCCGGGATCTGCCTGCCCGGGGACTTCGTGGCTTCGTCGACCAGCTCGGCCCCGCTCGCCGCCTCGGCGCCCGCGTGGTCGTGACCGCAGCCCGCACCGTGCACATGCTGGTCCTCGTCGAGCAAGCGGGCGACGGCGCGGTTGCCCACGGAGCGCTGCAGCGCCGTGACGGCCGCGGGGGTCAGCGGCCCCCGCACTCCTGCTCCGGGCCCGGCCTCCGCCGGGCGAGGCGTCCGGGCCGTGCTCGCCGCCTTCTCACCGGGACGTTCCTCATGGGCGTGCATGGCGGTCCTTCGCTCTGCGGTCCTTCGCTCTGCGGCGCGTGAGGTGGAGGCGGCCGCACGAGGGAGCGGCCGCCTCCACTCCCTGTTCTACGCACCCGTGCCCGGCTCCGGCAGGGCCGTTGGGGCAGCCTTTGGGGACGCCCCGGGCGCCGCCGGGGCCGCGGGG
>NZ_JAAKZZ010000134.1 GCF_011045075.1 Streptomyces boncukensis | reverse complement strand
CGGGGGCGGGCGGGTGTACTTCGGCTACGGCGGGGACTTCGGCGAGGAGCTGCACGACGGCAACTTCGTCTGCGACGGCCTGCTGTTCCCGGACCGGACGCCGTCGCCGGGGCTGGCGGAGTACAAGAAGGTGATCGAGCCGGTGCGGATCGCGCAGGGCAGCACGCCCGGCACCGTACGGCTCGCCAACCTGTACGACCTGACCGACCTGTCCCATCTGGAGCTGGTCTGGTCGTACGACACCGAGGCCGGAACGGTGGCCTCCGGGCCGCTCGCGGCTCCGCCGCTGGGCCCCGGCGAGAGCACCGAGCTGAAGCTCCCGGAACCGCCGGAGGAGCCGCAGGCGGGCGAGGCGGTGTGGACGATACGGGCGACGCTGGCGGCGGACACCCCGTGGGCGGAGCGGGGCCATGAGGTGGCATGGGGCCAGATCGCGCCCCGGGGCGGCGCGGAGCCCCGTCCGGCGCCGGCCGCGCCACTCCCCCCGCTGCGGGACGGCACCCCCGGGAGCAGCACCCTCGGGAACGGCGCCCCCGGGAGCGGCACCGTCACGCTCGGCCCCGGCACCTTCGACGCCGCCACGGGAACCCTGCTCACGGTGGCCGGAGCGGTGACGCTGACGCACCCCCCAGCGCTGGACATCTGGCGGGCCCCGACCGACAACGACGAGGGCGCCCCCTGGCAGCCCGACACCCGCTACGGCCCGCTGTGGCGCGAACTCGGGCTGCACCGGATGCGGCACCGGACGGACGGCGTCGAGCTGACGGACGGCGCCGTGACCGTACGCACCCGCGTCGCCCCGGCCGCCACCGATCTCGGGCTCCGGACCGTCTACCGGTGGACGGTGGAGGACGGCGCGCTGCGGCTGGAGGTGTCCGTCGAACCCGAGGGCGAGTGGCCCTGCCCGCTGCCCCGGCTGGGCCTGCGGTTCGGGCTGCCCGCCGGCTACGGGCAGGCCGGCTGGTTCGGCGGCGGTCCCGGCGAGGCGTACCCGGACACGCGCGCGGCGGCGCGCATCGGGCTGTGGCATGCGGCGGTCGACGAACTGCAGACCCCCTATGTGCGCCCGCAGGAGAACGGCGCGCGCTGCGACGTCCGCTGGGCGGAGCTGCACGAGCCGGCACCGGACGGGCGGGGCCGCACCCTGCGCGTCACGGCTGTGGGGCCGCCCTTCTGGTTCTCGGCGCGCCGCTGGACCAGCGAGCAGTTGGACGCGGCGCGGCATACGCCGGACCTGGTGCCCGGCGACGTGGTCTGGGTCAACGTCGATCACGCGCTGCACGGCATCGGCTCGCAGTCCTGCGGGCCGGGCGTGCTGCCGGAGCACCGGCTCGACCCGGCACCGGCACGCTTCGCGCTGCGCTTCGGGGCGCGCGCCGGCTGAGGGAGGGGTGGGACGGCGACGCCTCCCGCGAGCTACTGGACCACCGCTGGTCGGGCTCGGCCGGAGTCGGCTATACGCAGGTGCTCACATACACCGGCGGCACCGAGCTGGAGCGTATCTGGCTCGACCAGGACGCCAAGCCGAACAACTGGACCAAGGGGAACCCCTCCCTCTCCACTGACCTTCAGCCGCCGCATCTCAGCTACGACCTGCGGTCCGCGGTCGGCGGCTGAGCACGCCGACCGGAACCGGCCGGGCCCGGCCGGAATCGACCAGGCCCGTCCGGGCCGCCCACCGGGGGGATGGATATGGGCGGCCCGGGGCTGCAGGGCCGGGGGGCGCTCACCCCTCCGGCAGGCTCACGATCATCTTCCCGGTGTTCTCGCCCTTGAGGACCCCGAGGAACGCCTCGACCCCGTTCTCGATGCCCTCGACAAGCGTCTCGCGGTAGGTCAGCTCGCCCGAGCGCACCCAGGCCGAGACCTCCTGGAAGAACTCCTCCTTCATATCCCGGTGGTCGCTCACCAGGAAGCCCTCGATCCGCAGCCGCTTCTTGACGACCTCGGGGAGGTTGCGCGGCGCGGACGGCGGCTCAGTGACGTTGTACAGCGAGATCATGCCGCAGATCGCCACCCGGCCGTGCTCCTTCAGCACGTCCAGCGCGGCCTCCAGGTGGTCCCCGCCGACATTGTCGAAGTAGACGTCGATGCCGTCCGGGGCCGCCGCGCGGAGCTGCTCGGCGACCGGGGCCGATTTGTAGTTGAAGGCGGCGTCGAAGCCGTACTCCTCGGTGAGGAGGCGGACCTTCTCGTCCGAGCCCGCGCTGCCGACGACCCGGGAGGCGCCCTTCAGCTTGGCGATCTGCCCGACATGACCGCCCACGGCCCCGGCCGCGCCGGAGACGAAGACGGTGTCCCCCTCGCGGAAGGAGGCGACCCGCAGCAGCCCGGCGTACGCCGTGAGGCCGATCATGCCGAGCGTTCCGAGGTAGGCCGTCAGCGGGGCCAGATCGGTGGAGACGGTGGTGGCCTGCCGGGCGTTCAGCGTGGCGTACTCCCGCCAGCCGAGGCCGTGCAGCACATGGTCGCCCGGCGCGAAGCCCTCCGCCTGGGAGGCGACGACGATGCCGACGGCCGCGCCCTCCATGGGCCGGTCCAGCTCATAGGGCGGCACATAGGACTTCTCGGCGCTCATCCGGCCGCGCATATACGGGTCGACGGAGAAGGAGAGGTTGCGGACGAGGATCTGGCCGGGCCCCGGCGCCGCGACCGGCTCCTCGCGCAGCGCGAAGTCGGCGGGCGTGGGCCAGCCCTGCGGCCGGGCGGTCAGATGCCACGCCCGGCCAGTGGCCGGAAGCGCGGCGGTCGACGAAGACGGGGTCACGGCGGGTCCTTCCAAGATGTTTCAGCTACTGAAACAACCATGCCCGCCATATTTCATGCTGTCAAGCATCCGGGTATCCTGGATGCCATGACTTCCAGCCCCACCTCCCCGGACCCGGTCACCTTCGAGGTCGTCCAGCTCATCGGCGGCGTCACCGCGCGCTACCACGAGGAGTACGAGCGGGCCGCCGCCGAGCACGAGCTGACCGGGGCGCAGGCCCGGCTGCTGGCGCTGCTCGCCCGGGAGGCGACCCCCATGCGCAAGGTGGCCCAGCAGCTCAGGTGCGAGCCGTCCAACGTCACGGGGATAGTCGACCGGCTGGAGAGCCGGGGCCTCGTCGAGCGCCGCACCGACCCGGCGGACCGCCGGGTCAAGGTGGCGGCGGCCACCGAGCGGGGCCTGCGCACCGCTGCCCAGTTGCGCACCGGGCTCGACTTCGCCGCCGCGCCGCTGGCCGATCTCACCCCGCTGGAGCGCACCCTGCTGCGCGATCTGCTCAAGCGCATGCTCGGCGAGGAGTGACGGCGCGAAGGGGTCCGCGCGAAGGGATCCGCGAGGAGCGACCCGGTCTTCACCGGATGCCCCCACACAGCTCATGTCCGGCGTGGAGCCGCATGGCGAACTCCCTGGTAGCCTCACCGCTCGCACGGGGTGCACGTAATGACGGCACATGACCGGGATTTCGAACAGCGAGGGGGCAGTGTGCATTCCCCAACGGAGGAGTTCCACGCCTTCTTTGAGCAGCATCACGCCGAACTCGCCCGCCTGGCCTACCTCCTGCTCGGCGACGCCGAGGAGGCCGACGATCTGGCCGCGGACGCCTTCGTCGCGCTCTGGCACCGGTGGGACCGGGTGCGTGCCGCCGACCGCCCCGCCGCCTACGCCCGCGGCGTGCTCGCCAACCTCGCCCGCACCCATATCCGCAGCCGTACGCGCGAGCGGCGCCGGATCGCGCTGTTCTGGTCGCGGTACGCGGAGCCCAGCGAGGGCCCGGACGTCCCCGCCGTCCTGGACGTGCGCGAGGCCCTGGCGCGGCTCCCGTTCCGCAGACGCGCCTGTGTCGTGCTGCGGCACGCCCTCGATGTCTCCGAGCGGGACACCGCGCGCACCCTGGGCATCTCCACGGGCACCGTCAAGAGCCAGGCGTCGCGCGGAATGGCCGAGTTGGAAAAGCTGCTGAAACCCGGGGAGGAGAGCCTGCCGGGTAGCGTGGACACGGTGCTGGCGCTGCGCGGCGAGAGGGCGGGACGGTACACCTGGTGAACGTGAGCGAGCAGACCGAGGAGACCACCGAGCGGCGGCTGCGCGGCGAGCTGCGCGCCGCGGCCGACGCACACCGGCCGGACCGGGCCCGGATGCTCGCGCGGATCGCCCGCGGCGTCGAGGAGCCCGACGGGCAGCGGGACCGGGCCCGCCCGGCGCCGCGGCCGCGCGGGCGCGCGCGGTCCTGGGCCTTGCCGCGGGTGGCGGGTGCGGTGGGCGCCTCCGTGATGGTGCTCGGGCTCGGCGGCGGCACGGTGTGGTGGGCCCAGCACACCGGCGGCGGGCCGGACGGCGACAGCGCCCACCCCACCGTACGCACCTCGGCCGGGCCCGCCGGGCCCACGGCTTCGACGGGGCCCGCCGAGGCGCGGTCGGCGAGCGGTCCGCTGCGGTCGCGCGGTTCGGTCAACCCGGGCAGCAGCACCTACTGGTCGCAGACCGAGGTCACGGTCAGCACCTCGGAGCAGCTCAGCACGCTGCGGGTGGAGCTGCGGGTCGCCGCGCGGGGCGCGGAGAAGCTGGAGTCGACCGGCTCCTGGCGCACCCGCCCGCCGAAGGACTTCACCGTCTCCGTACGGCGCGAGGACGGCGCACTCGTCTACCGCTGGACGCTCCGGAAAGGGCGCTCCGTGCCCCCCGGCAAACACGTCTTCGCCGGGCAGTTCAACCACCCCGGGGGCGAGCGGAGCACGGGGCACGACGCGTACGAGGTCTCGGGCACGGCCTCGGAGCGCACGTACACGGTCCGCGGCGGCATCGGCTAGACGTGTCGATCCGCCGGACGCGCTCCGGGCCGTTCGCCCCCGGGGTGGTGTCAGCGCGAGGGGCGCGTCACTTCATCGGGGCGCCGATGCGGGCGCTCGGATCCACCCGCAGGAACGTCGACTTCGGCAGCGCGCCGTCCGCGTGGCGCGGGCCGGTCACGGACTTCGCTTCCGTGCTGCGGAAGGGCGGCGTGGCGACGCCGCTGTCCCAGTTGTTGCCGGTGGACCGGGCCGAGCCGCCCGTCTTGGCCGCGCCGGAGGCGTTGTCGACGGCGAGGTTCTTGCTCAGCTTGGAGGGGCTGCCGGCGAAGTAGAAGCCGTTCTTGCCGTTGGCGTACGCCGTGTTGCGGCTCAGCCACATGCCGCCGGGGTTGCTGTTCTCGGTGAAGCCGTGCTTGGTGTTGTCCCAGGAGGCGTTGGCCCGCAGGATGTGCGTCGCGGCCGTGCCGTCGCCGCCGAGCTTGAAGCCGTTGCCGTTGCCCTCGAAGGCGCCGTCGTTCCAGCGGTTCTTGCCGTTGCCGTAGGCCCAGGAGTCCTCGACGGTGATGCCGGATCCGAACTTCCACAGGTCCATGCCGTCGTCCGCGTTGTTGAACAGCCGGGCGCCGGTGACCTTGTTGCCCTTGCCGCTGCCGAATTTGACGGCGATGCCGTCGGCGTTCTGGCCGTGGTTCTCCGGGTCGTAGTTGTTGTACGAGTCCAGGTTCTCGACCAGGTTGCCCACGGTGTTCTCGCCGCGCAGGGTGAAGCCGGAGTTGCCGTTGCCGCTGGTGGTGAGGTTTCTGAAGACCCCGCCGGTGGACGAGGTGACGACGAAGCCGTGCGCGGGGCCGTTCTGGAACTGCATGTCGTGCACGTGCCAGTGGTTGCCGTAGATGCCGACGAGCCAGGTGTCGTCGGGCAGCTTCGAGCCGTCGACCTTCACCTCGCCCCCGCCGTACGGCTCCAGGGTGATCGGCTGTTCCGCGGTGCCGTCGGCCTTGCTCTTCAGGCTCTCCCCCGGGTAGTACGTACCCGCCTTGACCTGGATGGTGGTGCCCGCCTTCGCCACGGAGAACGCCTTCTCCAGCGTCGCGTACGGGTCGGACGCGGTGCCCGCGCCGCTGTCGCTGCCTCCGGTGGCGACGACGACGGTGGAAGAGGAGTCCGCGGCCTGGGCGCCGCCGGGCGAAGCGGTCGCGAAGTAGGCGCCCGCGCCGCCGGCGGCGGCGACGGCCACGGCTGTCGCCGTCAGGCTCCTCTTGCGACGGTGCTTCGGTGTGCGAGTCACTGGTGCTCCTTCTGTGGACGTACCGGGGACGCGTGATCGTTCCGCGTGCCCGTCCGTGGTTGCCGCCCAGGCAGGAAGGGTTGCTTCGGCTGAGGATCTCTTCCACGGGCCCCACGCCTCGCGGGGCGGCCCTCAGCCCGCGAACGGTACGCCCGGTTGGCCCGAGCCCGCGTTCGGGAACACCAGCAGGGAGCCCGCCAGCGGCTGCTCCGCGGGGGCGACGCCGGCCCGCGCTGTCGTCACGTACAGATCCCGCAGCGGCGCGCCGCCGAACCCGCAGGCCGTCGGCCGCCGCACGGGCACCGGCAGCACCAGGTCCAGCTCGCCGCGCGGGGTGTAGCGCCGGACCGCGCCGCCGTCCCACAGCGCGACCCACACGCAGCCCTCGGCGTCGACCGTCAGGCCGTCCGGCCATCCGGCGCCCTCCTCGACCTCCGCGAGGGTGCGGCGTGCCCCGAGGCCGCCGTCGTCCCGCACGTCGAACACGTCGATGCGGCGGGTGGGGGTGTCCACGTAGTACATCAGCGTGCCGTCGGGGCTCCAGCCCGTGCCGTTGCTGACCGAGACGTCCGGGAGCACGGTGACGCGCTGCCCGTCGCCGGTGAGGCGGGAGAGGGTGCCGCCGCCCGTGCGCTCGTCGTAGCGCATCGTGCCCGCCCACAGCGCGCCGTCCGGGGCCACCGCCGCGTCGTTGGCCCGCCGCCCCGGCACGGGGTCGCGGTGCAGCCAGGAGAAGGCGCCGTCCGGCGCGTACAGCCCCACGCCGTCGCGCAGGTTGACCACCAGGCCGCCGCCCGCGCGCGGCTTGGCGGCGCCGACGTGCTGCTCGGTGGCCCGGACGGTGCGCACGCCGGTCGCCGGGTCGAGGGTGTGCACACGGGAGGAGAGGATGTCGACCCACAGCAGCCGCCCGCCGTCGGCGTCCCAGGTCGGCCCCTCGCCGAGCACCGCCTCGGCCCGGACCGCCACCTCGGGGGCGCCCGCCGGGCCGGCCCCTCCGGTCCGCCGGGAGCTCACGCCCGGCCCCGGAAGCCCAGCCGCTCCGACAGGTCGGCCGCGCCCTTGGCCGCGAGCTCCTCCAGCTCGGCGCGCCGCTCCTCGCTCCAGCGGATCATGGGTACGGATATGCTGAGCGCCGCGGCGACCTGACCGCCCGAGTCCCGTACGGGCGCGGCCACGCAGGCCACATCGGGGTTGGACTCGCGACGCTCGACCGCGATGCCCCGGCCGCGTATCCCCGCCAGTGCTTCGTGGAGGTCCTCCGGGGAGGTGAGGGAGTGCGGCGTCATGGCGGTCAGTTCGGCACCGGACGGTATCCGGGAGCGCAGCTCGTCCTCCGGGAGGGAGGCCAGCAGCATCTTGCCGACCGCCGTGCAGTGCGCGGGCAGGCGGCGGCCGGCGGCCGAGACCATCCGGACGGCGTGCGTGCTGTCCACCTTCGCGATATAGATGACATCGGCGTCCTCGAGGACCGCGACATGCACCGTCTCGTCACAGGTCTCGGCCACGCCGCGGGCCACCTGCCGGCCCTCGGCCGCGAGGTCGAGCTGCTCGGCGTAGCGGCTGCCGAGCTGGTACGTGCGCACGCCCAGCCGGTACCGCCCCGGCTGGTCGGGGAGCTGCACCAGGTAGTTGCGGGCCGCGAGGGTGGTGACCAGTTCGTGCACGGTGGTGCGCGGCAGCCCCAGCTTGCGGGTGATCTCCGGTGCCGTATGGACGCCGTCGCCTTCGAGGAACAGCTCCAGAATGTCCAGAGCCCTGGTCACCGCCGGTACTAGACGCCCCATGTCCGCCCCTCGTCCCCTTCGTTCGATACTCCGAAGGATGGCCGATATCGCGAACGAATTTTAATCGGGCCCCCATCCGGCGGCAATACCCCGGCCGGGACCAAAACGGCGTGCGCACCGGGCGTACGCATGATGCGATGCGTTGCCATGGAACCGCCGCCCGCCTCCACGTCCGACGAGTCCCACGAGCCCGACCAGCCCGACGAGCCCGACGAGCCCCATGAGCCCGACGAGCCCCACGAGTCCGATGCGCCCGTACCACCGGGTCTGCCGGCCCGGATGGAGGCGAACCTGGCGGAGCACGCCTGCCACCTGCACCGGGGCACGCCCGGCGCATCCGTCACGGAGACCGGTGACCTGCTGGTCGCCGACAGCGGCCTGGACGACGACACCTTCAATATCGTCGCCCGTGCCCGCTTCACCGCCGCCGACGCTCCGGCCCGCATCGCCGAGACCGCCAGGACCGCGGCGGCCACCGGCCGCCGCTTCTCCTGGTGGGTGGGGCCCGCCTCGACACCGCCGGACCTCGGCGCCCGGCTGACGGCGGCCGGGCTGGCGGCGGCCGAACACGAGACGGCCATGTGGGCCGAGCTCGGCGGCGCCCTGCCCCGGCCGGGCGCGCCGGAGCTGGACATCCGGACCGTGACGACGCCGGGACAGCTCGCCGACTACGCCGCGGTGCTCGCCGCGAACTGGAGCCCGCCCGCCGGGACCGTACGCCGCTTCCTCGCGCGGGCCGCTCCGCGGGCCCTGGACCCGCGCTCGCCGTCCCGCCTGCTGGTGGGCTATGCGGCGGGCCGTCCGGTGTGCTCGGCGGAGGTCTTCGCGTACGCGGGCGTCGCCGGGATCTACAACATCTGCACCCTGTCCGCCCACCGCCGGCGCGGGTACGGCGGGGCCATCACGCTCGCCGCGCTCCACGCGGCGCGGGACGGGGGCCACGGCATCGCGGTGCTCCAGGCGTCCGCGGACGGCGAGCCCGTCTACCGGCGCCTGGGCTTCCGCCCCTGCGGCCGCTTCACCGAGCACGCCCTCACCCCGTAGGGCGGGCGCCCGGCGGACCGCGCCGGGGAGGGGGCCGCCGGTCCTACGCGGCCGGCTCCCCGGGAGCGGGTGCGTCCACGACCCGGGCGACGTAGTCGGCCAGTTGGGCCCGCAGCCGCTCGCGCGGCACGCCCTCGTGGCCGGCCAGCAGCTCGACGAGGTCGGCGCGGGTGGCGGCGAGCAGCGCGTGGGCGGCGAACTCGCCGTCGGTCAGGCCGGGGATCTGCTCCAGCATGGAGCGGAGCAGGCGCTGCAACCGCTCGTAGTGCTCGGTCCGGTACGGGCTGCCGCTCCCGCCCTCTTCCAGGGCCAGCGCGAGGCGGCGGTTGTCGAGCTTGAAGCACAGCACGGCGTCGAGCAGCGCGGAGACGCGCTCGCGCGGCGGAGTGGCGGGCCCCAGCGGCGGCGGGCCCGCCTCGACGGCGTACCTGACCGGTTCGAGGCGCTTCTGGTACAGCGCGAGGAGCAGTCCCGCGCGGTCGTCGAAGGCGCGGAAGAGCGTCCCCTTGCCGACGCCGGCCGCCGCCGCGATATCGGCCATGGTGACGTCCTCGGGGCTCTCGCGGCGGGCGAAGAGGGCGTCGGCGGCGGCCAGCACGGCCTCCCGGTTGCGGGCGGCGTCCTTGCGGGGTTTGCGCTCGGGCACAGGTCCCCTCCTTCGTTCCTCGGTTGCTCGGTTCCTCGGCCCCTCGGTCCCCCGGTTGCAAAGCGGACCCTGGGTCCGTATCGTAAAAGCGGACCTAGGGTCCGGATTCTATGAGATACCCGAGAGGAAGGACAGCCATGTCCGCACCGACCGCCCCGGCGGATCTCTTCCGCCACAGCATGCAGCTGATGCTGAACAAGGACGTCCCCGGCTGGATCGGCCTGTGGGCCGAGGACGGCGTGATGGAGTTCCCCTTCGCCCCCGACGGCTGGCCCCGGCGGCTGGAGGGCAGGGAGGCCATCGCCGACTACATGCGCGACTACCCCGACCACATCGACCTGCACGACATCCCCGACCTGCTGATCCACCAGACCACCACCCCGGAGACCGTCGTGGTCGAGATGCGCGCCACGGGCCGGCTGGTGCAGACCGGCAGCCCGTTCGACGCGACCTACATCGTCGTCGTGACGGCCCGCGACGGGCGCTTCACCTCCTACCGCGACTACTGGAGCCCCAGCACCGTCCAGCAGCCCGGCGCCGACTTCACCAGGAGCGACCGGTGACCGCCGCCGGCACCACCCTGGTCGTGGGCGCCACCGGCACCACCGGCAGCCGCACCGCCGCGCAGCTGGCCGCCGCCGGCCACCGCGTCCGGGCCGGCAGCCGGAGCGGCGCGGCCGTCCCCGGCGCCGAGCCGGCCGCCTTCGACTGGTACGACCCCGCCACCCACGGCCCCGCCCTCGACGGAGTCGACCGGGTCTACCTCGTACCGCCCCCGGGCGACCCGGACCCGGCGGCGGTCATGCTGCCCTTCCTGCGGCGGGCCCGCGCCGCGGGCGTGCGCCGCGCGGTGCTCCTGAGCTCCTCGGCCATACCCGCGGGCGGCCCGGCGGTGGGTGCGGTGCACCAGGCCCTGCCCGGACTGATCGAGCAGTGGGCGGTGCTGCGGCCCTCCTGGTTCATGCAGAACTTCACCGGTACGCAGGTCCACGCCCGCAGCATCCGGGAGAGCGGCACCGTGCCGTCCGCCACCGGGAGCGGCCGGGTCGGCTTCGTGGACGCCGGGGACATCGCCGCCGTCGCCGTCCGCGCCCTGACCGACGACGAGGCGCCCGACACCGATCTCGTCCTCACCGGCCCCGAGGCGCTGAGCTACGACGACATCGTCGCGGTCGTCAGCGAGCTCTCCGGCCGGCCCGTGGTCCACCGCCGGCTGTCCCCCGAGCGCATGCGCGACCGCCTCGCCGAAGAGATGCCGCCGGAGTGGGCCACGGTCCTCGCCGACCTGGACCGGGCCATCGCGGACGGGGCCGAGGACCGCGTCACCGACACCGTGGAACGCCTCACCGGCCGGCCCCCGCGCGCTTTCCGCGCCCTTTTCGAGAAGGAGGGGATACCGGGGCACGGGTGATGTCCGCAGCGCATCCGTGCGCCTGTGCAGCATGGCGGTCTTCAGCCATTCTTCCGCTCTCGCAGGCGGTGGAAATCATGGCGGAGATCGCCTTGCCTTTTCGCGGAAGCTGTGCGCAACGACGGCCCAGGCGGGGCTGTCAGCGGGGATTTCCGGGCAGCAGAAGCGCTGCGTGCAGAGAGAAGAACGGTCGCCGTCAAGGGCGGAAAGAGCCAGTCCTGAAATTCGTTCAGACGCGCCGGAACCGGGATTCGCGGGCTGTTACGGTCCATTCCTCGAACAGCCCGCGCCCTCTTCCCGACTCTTCTCCCGGCGCGCGGCACGCATTCCGCAACCGCCCCTTTGGAGCTGTTTCATGTCTGCTGACGGTGCTACCGCCGTCCCCGCCCCGCCCGGCGCGAACCGCCGACCCGGGCTGGCCCTCTTCGTCATCGCCGCCGCACAGCTGATCGTGGTCGTCGACGCGACCATCACCAACATCGCCCTGCCCAGCATCCAGGGCGACCTGGGCATGTCGGACGCCAACCTGGCCTGGGTCGTGAACGCCTACGCGCTGGCCTTCGGCGGCCTGCTGCTCCTGGGCGGCCGCGCGGGCGACCTGCTCGGGCGGCGGCGGGTGTTCCAGGCCGGTATCGCCGTCTTCACCCTCGCCTCGCTGCTGGGCGGGCTCGCCCCGAACGAGGGGCTGCTCCTGGCGGCCCGGGTGCTGCAGGGCGTGGGCGCCGCGCTGGCCGCGCCCAGCGCGCTGGCCCTGATCGCCACGACGTTCCCGCCGGGCCGCGCGCGGAACCGGGCCATGGGCGTGTACGCCGGGATGGGCGGCGTCGGCGGCACCATCGGGATGCTGCTGGGCGGCACCCTGACCGATGTGCTCGACTGGCGCTGGGTGTTCTTCATCAACATCCCCATCGGCGCGGCCATCCTCGCCGGGACCCGCGTCCTGGGCGAGGCGGAGCGGCACACCGGCCGGCTGGACGTGCCCGGCGCGCTCACCGGCACCGGCGGCCTGGTCGCCCTGGTCCACGGCATCACGCGCGGCGGCGAGCACGGCTGGAGCGACGGGCTGACCCTGCTCTCGTTCGGCGCGGCCGCCGCGCTGCTGACCGCGTTCCTGATACTCCAGTCCCGCGCCGCGCACCCGATGATGCCGCTGCACCTGCTGCGCGACCGCAACCGGTCCGGCAGCTACGCGGCCATGCTCTTCCTCGGCGGCGGCATGTTCGCCATGTTCTACTTCCTCACCCTCTATATGCAGCTCGTCCTCGGCTACAGCCCGGTCAGGGCCGGCTTCGCCAGCCTGCCGTTCTGCGTCGGGATGCCCCTGGCCGCCGGCGTCAGCTCCCGGCTGAGCGCCCGGGTGCCGCCCCGCGCGCTCGCCGGGCCGGGGCTGGGGCTGGCCGCCGTGGGCATGCTGTGGTTCTCCACGCTGGCGCCGGACTCGTCGTACGCCGCACATGTGCTGCCCGCGTCGTTCGTGACGGCCATCGGGCTCGGGCTGTGCTTCGTGCCGCTGACGCTCGGCGCGGTCAGCGGGGTCGGCTACGAGGACAGCGGGATCGCCTCGGCCCTGCTGAACACCGCGCAGCAGATCGGCGGTGCCCTCGGGCTCGCCGTGCTGTCGACCGTCTCCACGTCGGCGGCCGACGGCCGGATGCCCGGTCCCGGGGCGCTGACGCACGGCTACACCCGCGCCTTCCTCGCCGCCGCCGTCGTGTTCGCCGCCGGACTGGCCGTCGCCGTGACGGCCGTCAACGCGAAGCGGCAGGAGCACGACGGCGACCCCGCTGACGTCGACGCCCCGCCGGCCCCCGTCCGGGTGGACTGACGGTCAGGGGCCGCCCCTGACGACGCCGCGCTGCGGTCCGCGGGTATGTCCTGGCTCGGCGCGCCGTTTCCCCGCGCCCCTGCGGGGCGCAGCGAGGGGCAGCTCCGGCCCGGCACGATACGCAGGGCAGACGCGCTAGCCGAGTTCTCCGCGCAGCCTCATGGACCGCAGCACCAGCTCCAGCTCGAAGCGGCTGTCGGGGTCGTCGATCTCGTCGCCCCACAGCTCGCGGATCTGCCGGAGCCGGTAGCGGACCGTCTGGGGGTGCACTCCCAGCCGTCCGGCCACCTCGGGCGCGCCGCCGCGGGTCTCCAGCCAGGCGAGCAGCGTCTCGGCCAGCCGCCTGCTGTGCGTGGGCCCGCACGCCTCCAGCGGGGCGAGCCTGCGCCGGGTGAGCCCCCCGATCAGCTCCTCGGGCGGCAGCAGCACCAGCGCCTCGGTGTGCTCCGTACAGGCCAGCAGCTCGCCGCTGGGCAGCAGGCCGCGCTCCATCAGCCCGACGGCCGCCTGCGCCCAGCGCAGCGACTTCACCGCGTCGGCCAGCGGGACGGGAGGGCCGAGCGCCCCGGCCCAGCCGGAGGTCGCCCGGCGCAGCAGTTCGGCCCGGCCGGGGGCCTCCGGTTCGGGCACCACCATCCGGGGCTGCTCGCACTCCATGTCCAGCAGCACCTCGTCGCCCACGGCGGGCGGTACGGCCGAGCGCGCCGGCCGTACGAGCACGGCGACGGCCACCGTCTGCGGCACCCGCCAGCCGATGCGGGCCGCGCGGTCGGCGAGCAGGTCCGCGGGGTCGCCGGCGGAGCGCAGGTGGTGGTGGTCGGAGAGCAGCAGGTCGAGCAGCCGCCGCTGGAGCCGCAGCCGCTCGCCCGCCTGCCGCGCGGCCGCCTCCGCGTAGCCGCGTACGGACTCGGCGACCAGCCCGTCCAGGTACTGGAAGCCCGACTCGGCCAGCTCGTACATGGCGGGCGGCGGGATCTCCATCTGGTGGCCGATCTCGGCGAACCTGCGCCAGGCGAGCCGGATGCCCAGGCGGTAGATGGCCTGGAGGGAGTCGAGGCTGCGGCCCTGCAGCACCTCGCCCCGGCCGAACTCCTGGAAGACCTGCGGCGGCACGTGCTGCGCCCCCAGCCCGGCCGCCAGGTTCTCCACGAAGTGCTCCAGGGCGCGGCGGATGCCGATGAGCGCCATGGGCTCGCCGGAGTCGTCGAGCACCAGCGGCAGGCCCGGGTAGTCGCGGCGGATCGCGCTGAGGATGTCCTCGGCGAGTACCGGGATCTCCGCCACGGCGCGCTCCGAGAACTGCCGCACGCGCAGCGGTGGTACGTCCTGCCAGGCCGAGCGGATGGTGGCGGCCTTCACGGGCTGCTCTCCGGCGGGGAGGCGCCGGTGTCGTCCGGTGCCGGGGACCCGCCGGAGCCCGGCGAAGGCGAGCCGGAGGCGTCCGGGGAGCCGGAGGGCGACGGCGAGGAGGCCGGGCCCTCGGTCGGGGTCGGGTTGAAGCGCACCAGCGGAACGTTCGGCTGGTCCGGCGTCGCGTTGAGCGCCGCGACGATGCCGAGGCCGGTGCCGACGGCGAGGGCCGCGGCGACCACACACGTCAGTGCGGCGGCGAGGAGTTTGTGCATGGCGGCGGCGAACCTCTCTTCACTCTTCTTCGAGTGCCGTGACGGCCTTCTGGTCGTGCTGGACAGGCCCAGCGGCTCCGCCCCAGGAGCCAACCCCTCTTGAGTTGCTGAGTGTCGGTTGGCATTGACTCCGTGTCAAGAGACCGCCTACGGTTTCCCGCTCATACGGACTGTACAGACAGGGACAACACGCTCTTCACGGCTCTTCCGCCGTCCGTGCACTGCTCCGCCGCAGCACCGCCACCTGCCGCAGGATCACACCTGACGCAGGTCAAGACCACTCTCGGAGTACCCCGCCATGCGCCGTCACGCCTCGCCCCTCGCCCTCGTCCTGCTGGGCCTGGGAGTCTTCCTGCTCGTGCTCGCCCCGATGCTGCTGTGGTACGTCGAGCCACGCGCCAAACGGAATCCCACAGATGTCAACATAACCTCGATCTTCAAAGGCCAGGGGAAGTACTTCGACCAGGAGAACCGGCGGACCAGGAGCGATCAGAAGCTCACCGTCACCCGCCGCGTCCTGGGCAATGTGGCGGACAGCGAGAAGACCGGCCGGGCGGTGTGGGACGTCTCGCAGACCATCGACAGCCCGGACACCCTGAAGCTGGACGATCCGCGCAGATCGTTCCAGTGGACGACGGAACGCTGGGTGACCGACCGGAAGACCAACCTCCCGGTGCGCTGCTGCCAGGCGAAGCCCGCGGCGGGGAAGAACTTCAGCGGCGAGGCGTACCTGAAGTGGCCCTTCGACGTGGAGAAGCGTGACTACCTGTGGTGGGACAGCACGCTGGGCGGCACCGTCCCGCTGCACTACAAGGGCAAGGCGAAGGTGCGCGGCTACGAGGGCCTGCGCTTCAGCGGCACGGTGAAGCCGACCCGCTCGGGCAGCAGGCAGGTGCCGGCCGTCCTGGTGGACCGGAAGAAGAGCGGCCAGATCCACGCCGAGCAGTGGTACGCCAACGCGGGCCTGGACTTCATCGTGGACGAGCGCACGGGGCGCATCCTGTACGCCGCCACCGGCCCCAAGATGACGCTGCGCGCCCCGGGCGGCAGCAAGGACGAGGTCACCCTGCTCCAGAGTGACAAGCTCGCCTTCACCGCCAAGACCCAGCAGGACGCCGTGGACCTCGCCAAGGACGACAACGACAAGCTGGAGCTGCTGGGCACCACGGCCCCGCTGGCGGCCGTCGTGGCTGGTGGCGTGGTCGCGGCGGCCGGTGCGGTGCTGGTCGTCAGGGGCAGGCGGAACGGCCGGGCGGGACGTGCCGCCGCGGACGGAGCCTGACCGGCCCGGACGGCGGAGAGCCGGCGGGACGGGCGGCGGAATCCGACACAGCGCTTATCCGGACGCCAGGAGGAGCGTGAAGTGATGAAGCATCAGCCGGATTCGGCGTCGAAATTGTCACTCCCGTGAGTAGCCACCCGCGATCGGTGCGGCGAACACTGAGCCATCCGACAAGCACCGCCCCCCGCACACCCCCTCTGTGC
>NZ_JAAKZZ010000133.1 GCF_011045075.1 Streptomyces boncukensis | reverse complement strand
GTGAAGACGCGGGCGCGCCACGGGGGGCGGGCCTCCAGGTCGAAGGACTCCCTGGCGGCGGCCTCCGCCGCGGCGGGCGCCTCCCGTTCGCCGGTGGCCACGGCGGCGTAGTCCAGGGCGAAGCGCCCCGGAGGCAGGATGTCCTGGACCGGTGTGCCGTGCACGGAGGGGAAACGGGTGCGGAGGATGTCGTGGTTGGCGGCCAGGTCCTCCAGCGCGCCGCGCAGGGCCTCGGTGTCGAGGTCGCCGTCCACCTGCCAGGCCCACGGCACGTGGTAGAGCGTGCCGCCGCCCGACAGCGCCTCCAGCACCCAGAGCCGCTCCTGTTCGTAGGAGAGGAGCAGCGGGCCGCTCCCCCGCTCACCGGGCCGCGGCCGGTCCGGCGCGCTGCGGGAGAGGCTGTGCAGGAGGCCCCGGACACTGCGGGCGGCGAAGATGTCCCGGATGGCCGGTTCGCACCCGAACTGTCGCCGGATGGCGGCGGCGAGCCGCATGGCCGACAGCGAGTGGCCGCCGAGCGCCACGAAGTCGAGCCCGTCACGCAGGTCGCCGACGCCACAGCCGAGCACGTCCGAGAGCAGCCTTCGCAGGGCGTCCTCGTCCGGCTCGGCGCGCAGCGGGCCGGTGGGCGCCGGGTGGACGGCGCGCCGGTCGAGCTTGCCGCTCGGCAGCGTCGCCAGCGCAGCCACCGGGACGAGGACGCTGGGCACCATGTAGGCGGGCAGCGTCCGGGAGACGTACCGGCGCAGCTCCTGCGCGTCGATCTCCGTGCCCTCGGCCGCCACGACGAACGCCGCCAGCTGGGCGCTTCCGGCGGTGTCCTCGCGGGCGGTGACGACGGCCTGGGCGACCGCCGGGTGGCGCAGGAGAACGGACTCCACGTCGGTCGGCTCGATGCGGTGGCCGCGGATCTTCAGCTGCCCGTCGGTCCGGCCGAGGAACTCCAGTACGCCGTCCTCGTGGCGTACCGCCCGGTCGCCGGTGCGGTACATCCTCGCGCCGGGGCCGGCGAAGGGGTCGGCCACGAAGCGCTGGGCGGTGAGGGCCGGGCGGTGGAGGTAGCCGCGGGCCAGTCCGTCGCCGCCGATGTACAGCTCGCCCGGCTGCCCGGGGGCGACCGGCCGCAGCGCCTCGTCGAGGAGGCGGACGGTGGTTCCGGGGTCCTCGGTGCCGAGCGGGGCCACCGTGCCCTCCCAGCGGGCGTCGTAGTCCCAGAGGGTGGAGTTCACGGTGGCCTCGGTGAGGCCGTAGCACGTCACGATCCGGGCGCGCCGGGCCCAGCGGCCGGCCATGCCCAGGGGGACCTTGTCGGCGCCCGTCATGATGGTGAGGCCCGCGGGCAACGGGCCGTCTTCCGGGAGCAGTTCGAGGAAGGCGGGCGGCAGGGCGGCGTGGGTGACGCGGTGTTCGGTGAGCAGTTCCAGGAAGGCCGTGTCGGCCACCCGCCGTTCGCCGGTGACCACGATCAGACTCCCGCCGAGCAGGAGCGCCATGGCCATCTCCAGAAAGGCCACGTCGAAGCTCATCGACGTGAACTGCAGAACCCGGCTGTCGGGGCCCGCGCCGAACCCCTGCACGGCGGTGTCGAGGAGGCTCCGCAGCCCGGTGGAGGTGAGGATCGTTCCCTTGGGGCGGCCGGTGGATCCGGAGGTGTAGATCACGTAGGCGGCGCTCTCGGGCGGTGCGGTCGGCCGCGGCGCAAGCGGCCGGGGCGCGTCCGGGGAGAGCGGGCCGGCAGCGCCGTGGGTCCGGTCGACGGCCAGGGTGGGCAGAGCGGAGATCAGGTTCCGCGTCGCCTCGTCCGCGTCCGCGTCCGCCGCGGTGAGGGCGGCGGCCGGCGCCGCGTCTTCGACCATCAGCGCGAGCCGGTCGGCGGGATAGTCGGGATCCAGCCAGAGGCATATACCGTTGACCTTCGCGACAGCCAGCCAGGCCACGGCGCACAGCTCCGAACGCCGCAGGGAGATGCCCACCACGTCGCCGTCCCCGACACCGCGTTCCGCCAGCCGCGACGCCACGAGGTCCGACTCCCGGTCGAGTTGGACGTAGGTCAGCTGCCGCTCCTCGCAGCGCACCGCGGGACGATCCGCCCGCACGGCAACCTGCTCGGCGAAGAGCGCGGCGATGAGCGATCGGCTCCTGCCCGCCATGTGCGGTCCTGCCTTTCCCTGGAGGGCATC
The DNA here is from genome assembly GCF_011045075.1 of Streptomyces boncukensis. Lineage (GTDB taxonomy): Bacteria > Actinomycetota > Actinomycetes > Streptomycetales > Streptomycetaceae > Streptomyces > Streptomyces boncukensis. The sequence continues at coordinate 13,709 of NZ_JAAKZZ010000133.1, read as the reverse complement.
ATGGCTCCGGTCCGCAGCACGGATGGCCGGGGCTCGCCGGGTGCTTTCGGTGCGGGATGCTAGCCCGATTCGCGATCGGCCGCTCCGGGTTCGCGCGGTCCGGCTGAAAACGCTCTCTACCGTCGCCCGCCTCGGGCCGGGACCTCTGGACAGGTCATCCAGCACATGCCACGGTGCTGGGACGGCAACGAAATGACAGCGTTGCACTGACGCTGCGTTATGTGAGGCTCATGGAATTGCCCCGCCTCTGGGCTGGGAATCGGCAGTTCCGTGGAAGCTGCTCTCGCGGCTCCTTCCACGGCACCGCCTCGGAGCGAGGGCGGCCCGCAGCCGCGGAAGCTTGTCGTCCGCCGGTGCAGGGGCACCGGCGGTATGAGCCCCGACTCCACCGCTGAACGACAGCCGTCGGCTGCGCAGACGACGGCGAGAGAGAGTCGTCTCACTGGGCGAGGAGTAGCTGGATGGTGGAAATGTCCGACCCGGGCACGTGTCTGTACGCGTCCGAGGAGGAGCTGGTCGAGGCAGCGCTGACCTGGAAGCCGGGGGACCCCTTCCCGCTGTTACCCGGCAGCTCGCTGACTCGTCTGCTCTCCCTCGACGGCGGGGAGCTGCCCCCCGTGACGCCGGTGCCGCGCGCCGGGTGCGTCGTCTCGGCCGGCGGCGAGGCGGGCCGGGCCGCCGGCCGGCTGCTCGCCGTCGCCACCGAGCGGCCGCACCTGCACGTCGCCGCCGGGGATGTCGTCCGCACCGTGGCAGCGCAGGACGGGCCGGTGGCCGTGGTCGCCCTGGCGGGCGATCTGAAAGGCGCGGGCGACTGGCCGGGGGCGCACCATCCGATGGCCGGCGTGGTCAGCGCCCGCACCCCCGCCTCGCTGGTCTGCCTGGTGTACCGGACCCTGGTCCCCGAACACCGCTCCACCCCTGGCTCGTTCGTCGTCAGCAACTCCTTCCACAGCGACGACCTGTCCGCCGACGCGGTCGAGATGGACGAGCTCGACGGCCTCTACAGGACGCGGCACCAGGTCGTCACCTACCATCTGCACGGCCGCGAATGCAGCGTCGGCCTGCCCGACGGCATCATCTGCGGGCGGACGGACGAGGGCGCCGGCTTCCTGGGGCTCCCCTCGCTCCCCGGCTCCGCCGCCGCTCCGGGTCCGCTCGTCCCCGAGCGCCCGCTCCCCGCCGACCTGCGTATACCTTCCTGCATGCGCGGCGAGGGCTGTTTCCGGGCCGACCTGGAGGACGGCCAGCGCATCCGGGCAGCCGATCTGCACGCCGTGCTGGTCTTCTCGCAGAGCTGCGGCGCCGTGTCCGCCGGTGTCAGCCCGTACCCGGAGCCGGTGGGCATCGGGGGCGGGTTCCTCGAAGGCACCGCCATCGCGGTGATCGGGGGCATGGGCTCGCACAACGCCGAGCCCGGCGCCGAGCGCCTGCTCGACCAGGGGCTGCGCCGCGGGCTGCCGCTCGGTGAGATCGTCGCGGGCATGAACAGCGGCCGGGACGGGGAGCGCGGCGGTCTCGCGGTGTTCGGCCTCGCGGGCGACCCCGGACTGGTGCTCCCCCACCCCGGTGGCCCTCCCGAGCAGGCCGGGGCCGCCGAGCCCTCCGCCGACGCACCGGCCCCGCAGGCCCTGGAGGCCCCGGAGGCCCCGGAGGCCCCGGAGGCCCCGGAGGCCCTGGAACGGCTGCACCACCTCAACGACTCCGTGATCCCCGGCTGCGAGCGGCTGGCATGGCTGGAGGTCGACCTCGACGAGGAGCCGCTGCGGGCGGCGCGGAGCCGCATCCGCGCGCTGGCGGGCGCGCCTGACCGCCCCGGGCTCGCCGCCGACGTCAGCTCGCTGGAGGATGAGATCGCCGTCCTCCAACAGGAGTTGATCGCCCGGACGGCGGCCATGATCCAGCGGGACGGAGCCGACTTCCTCGGGGACGCCTCCCCCGCCTTCCAGCGCACGGCACGGCGCGACGCGCCGTGCACCAGCTGCGGGACCGACCGCGGGCAGCACCTGGTGCTGCGACACGCGGTGGAGCACCGGCTGACGGTCCAGACCCTTCAGTGCCGACGGTGCGGCGACGTCTGGTGGTCCACCGAGGAGGGCGAGCCCACGCTCTCCATCGGCGGCCAGGTGGACACCGACGCCGACCGGGCGGCGCCCGGCGTCCTGCGCCGGTCCGTCGCCAACACCGGCGAGCGGACCGTGCACGGGGCGGTGGGGCTGGCGTTCCGCGCCTTCTACGATCCCCCCGTGCTGCCGGTGTGGCACAGCGAGGCTGTCACCATCCCGCCCGGCGGTTCCCACACCTTCACCGCCTCCCTCGCGTTGCCGGCCCCCGGCGCGCGCCCCGATGTCCACTCGGGGTTCGTCATCGCCCTCCTGGACGGCGTGTACCTGATGAGTCCGGTCATCCTGCGGCTCTCCTGAGTTCCCCGGCACAGCTGCGACCAAAAATATCCGGCCAAGAAGTCAACCGACCTGAACCGCTTTCCGGCCGGGCCAGTCGACCTCGCGATCCCCGTGGCAGGAAATGCCACCGGGGTCGGCTTTCCCATCCCTTTTCCCGGCCCGACGCCCAGATCAACTTAGCCTTGCCTAACCCAATCTTTACGCCACAAGAATCCTGCCATCTTCTCGAAAGGGGGGTGACATGAGCACATCACCATGCGAAGCTTCCCCTGCGTTTGATCAGGCGTCCTTTCGAGCCATGAAAGGCGGGGTTCAACCGCACCGGAACCAACCCAATGGAGAGGGTGTATTTACATGGCAGCACCAAGGGAACGCAAGGACGACCACCTGCTGTACGCCGACGCCGTCGGCTCCCGCGGCAAGTCGGGCGTGTGGTTCGGTGAGCGTGAGGCTTTCCAGACGCGCCAGCACGACGTCATGGAAGACGTCAAGGAAAAGGTCAGCTGGGTTCCACTTGAGAACGCCGTGATGGCCGTGAGTCTGGACCCGCCGGGGATCGTCGTCATGGCCCCGAACCCCTCGCTCCCCGGAATCATCGTGCTGGCCGACGGAGCCACGCCGGAGAATTCCGAGCAGCTGAAGTCGCAGTACACCTCCATCGTCAAGGAGGTCATGGACAAGCAGGGCCTCACGGTCGAGACGGAGGACGACGAGGCCGGCGGGTCCCAGGCCGGCTGACCACGCCGGTCCGACGGCCGGCCCCGCACGGGCCTGCCGGTGAGAAACCGACACGACCGAGCAAGTGAGGATGCTTCGAATGGACATGGCGACGGCTCGGCCGGTCGAACGGGTGTGGGACCGGTACTTCCTGTTCGACCTCGGGGAGAGTGCAGCGATCTTCGACCCGGTCCGGTTGGAGACGGTGTATCTCGACGCCGCGGAGACCCGCGCGGTGCGCGAAGGCGACGAGGGGCAGATCACGGCCACCCTCTCGGAGTTCGGGTTCACCCCCGGAACCGGAGAACCCGTGGACCTCCCCGGTGACGTCACGAACCATCTCGCACACCTGGGCATCAACGGCGATCCGAGTCACATCGCCGGCTACCGCATTGTGGTGACGGACAAGTGCAACATGAAGTGCTCGTACTGTTTCGTCGACACCAATACGGGTGCGCCGGACTTGACCGAGGAGGATTTACGCCTCGGGCTCGACCTGCTGTTCGAAGTGAATCAGGGACGGCCGGAGGTCACTTACCAGTGGTTCGGCGGTGAGCCGACCATCCGGCCGGACTTGATGATGGCGGGCGACCACTACGCCCGCGAGCTCGCCGAGAAATTCGATGTCGGCAGCATCCAGCCGACGGTCGTGACCAACGGCGCGAAAATCAACGACGACCTGATCGCCCACTTCAAGGAATTCCGCTACGGGGTGGGGGTGTCCATCGACGGCCCGCCCCCGACCAACGCCAACGAGCGGGTGCTCCTCTCGGGCAAGCCCGCCGACGAACGCATCCACCGCAACATCCAGCGGATGCTCGAAGCCGGTATCCACGTCGGGGCCAATGTCACCCCCACCCAGTGGAACGTGCACGAGCTGCCCGCCATCGTGGACTACATCGTCTCGCTCGGCATCAAGTTCCTCTACGTGAACACCCCGATTCCGGCCCAGGGCACCTGGATCGCCCACGGTCCGGACCTGGCACGCAACCTCTACCAGGCGCGCATGCGAGCACTCTCGCGCGGCGGCATGCTCTTCTCCCACCTCGACCGCATCTACCAGGCCCTGGACTCCCGCCGTCCACGGGTCTTCGAGCACCTCCAGGGATGCGGCGGGGTGAACGCGGCGCTGCTCCCCGGCGGCCGGATCAGCCTGCTCGACCTCAACTGGCGCGATCCGCGCTTCATCTTCACCCTCGACGAGGTCCGCAAGGACCGCTCGCTGCTCGGACGCGCCGCGAAGGACCTCCACCCCTTCGACGGCTGCAAGACCTGCCCGGCCCTCGCGATCTGCGGCGGCCCGTCGCAGAACGAACGGCTGCTGCGCCGCACCCAGGTCCCCACCGACGACTTCTGCGGCTTCTTCAACGAGGGCCTCGCCCTCGCCGTCGCGGACAACACGGCCCTGCAGTGACCCGCCGGGGCGCCCGGCGACCCGGCCGGAGCGCCCCACCCGCACATCAACCGCTGACCGAGCAACGGAGGGCGCCACGGTGACCGACCAACTCGTCCGGTGCGAACGGAACCCGTACGCGGCGGACGCGACGACGCCGGCTCCGCCGGTAGCAGGGCTGCTGGTCGCCGTCGACGAACGGTGCGACGTGGGCTGCAAGTTCTGTCTGCGCGCCGATGTCGGCCGCTCCCAGCTGGATCTGCCCACCTACGCCCGCGCGCTGTCCCGCTGCAAGGAGCTGGGGGCCACCTCCGTCTGCCTCACCGGCGGCGAACCCACCGACCACCCGGACTTCCGGGACCTGGTCAAGGTGGCCGTCCAGTTCGGCTATGCCTGCTCGGTCGTCACGGCGGCCCGCGAGGGCCGCCGCCTGGACGCCCTCGCCTCCGTCGCGGGGCTGCTCTCCCACGTCACGGTCTCGGCCGACAGCCTCGGCGCACAGCGGGTCGGGGCCACCGAACGGACCGTAGCGGGCACCGCCGCGGTGTTCGAGGCGCTGGGGCACCGCCGGGCCAGCCTGCACGTCACCGTCTGGGAGCTGGGGGACGCCGACCTGGAGGACATGGCCGCCATCGACGAGGCGTTCGGGGTGGAGTTCGAGCTGAGCCCCCTCCTCCTGACGGAACATCAGCTCAAGAAGGCCACCCCCGAGGCGGTACGCGGCCGCTATGCGAGCGACCTGACCGCGATCAGGGAGCGGTTCGGCCTCTCCGACCGCTTCACCGATGCGCTGGCAGCCCTGGACCGCAGCCTCGCCGGCACCCTGGACCGTACCTGCACGAGCGACCGGCTCTACCTCTCGCCACGCGGCGCGCTGCGCCGCTGCCCGTACGACAAGGAGAGCGAGATCGACGTCAGGCTGCCGCGCAAGGCGCTGGCCGACGGAGTCCGGGCGCTCCACGCGTCGCCCGCCGCCGTGGGGTCCCGCTGTGCGCTGCTCTGTGGAGAGTGAAGAAGAGATGACACGCGTAGTGCTGGGCACGATGCGGACCTCGGGCAACTTCAACAGCCTAATGGTCGTGGACCGCGACACCGACCGCGCCGCCGAGGTCGTACGGATGGCGCGCAAGCACAACCTGGACGCGCTCGACACCGCACCGATCTACGCCCGTACGCTCTCCGAGAGCGACCTCGGCGAGCTCTGCCCCGACCTGCCGGTGTGGACCAAGGTCGGAGTGGACGTCCGCACGCCGCTGCCCACACTCGACTACAGCCTGCCCGCCATGGCCGCCACCCTGGCCGGCTCCTGCGAACGGCTGCGGCGCTCCTCGGTCGACTGCGTCCTGGTGCACAACCCGCCGATCGAGCTGTTCCGGTCGTTCGACTGGCGGGAGATGCGCCGCCTCCTGGTCGAGGAGGGCCCGGCCCGGGAGCTGGGCGTCTCCGTGCTGGACCCCTCCGAGATCGCGCTGGTCGCCGATGTCGGCACTCCGCTGGTGACCATGGTGGAGACGGCCGTGCTGGAGCGGCATCCGGAGCTCGCCGTCCGGCTCCGCGACGCCGGGCACCGGCTGGTGCTGCGCAGCCTCTTCGCCGGTGGCCGCGGCATCCGTTCCCTGCCTGCCGAGCGCAGGGCGGAAGCCGTGACCGAGCGCCTCGGCTCGCTCACGGCCGCATTCGATCCATGGGCCCTGGTCATCGCCCCCAGGACGCCGGAGCAGTTCGCCGACTACCTGCCCGCCGTCGAGCACCTGCGCGAAGAGGCACACCCGTGACCGCCGCCCCCCACCTCCTGCTGGAGCACTTCGGGTTCTGTGTGCTGCCCGGTGCGGCGCTGCCCGTGCTGCCGGACCTGGAGGAGGGCTTCGCCGCGCTGCTGCCCGACCAGGAGACGCCGGCCACGGATCGCCGCACCCGCTTCCACGCGGTCGAGCACGCTCCCGGGCTGGCCATCACGGGACGCGTCCCCGAGCTGGACGACCTGCTGTCCCGGGCGGGCGCCACCTCCATGGTCAGCAGCGACGTCAACGTCCTCGTCGGCGACTCCTACTGGCACTCCGACGGCTTCTACGACGAGGGCCTCTATCTGCGTGCCGTCGTCTACGGGGAGCCCACCGACGCGGCCGGCGGCGCGCTGCGGGTCATCCCGGGCTCGCACCGGCCCGAAGGAGGATGGCAGGGCGAGCCGGTACGCCAGCTGATGGAACACGACCGGGCGCTCGGGCTGCGCGGGGACGAGATCCCCGCCACCGTGCTGGCCACCCGGCCGGGCGACGTCGTCGTCTTCCACACCAATGTGCTCCACTCGGCCTGGAACGGCAGCCGCCGCCGGCAGTGGGCGTGGAACTTCACCCGGCCACCCGTCACGGCCTCCGAGCGGACGGCCGCCTCCCAGTACGTCCTCAACCGGTTCGTGAGCGGAACAGTGAGGTTCTCCTGACATGACCGCCGAGCAACCCGCCCCGCGCCGCCGGCGGTTCGACCTCTTCGGCTTCGAGGTCTTCCGGGGGCTCCTCGCCCCGTGCGCCGATGACGCCTTCGCCGATGTGGACGCGGCCCTCGCCGCGGGCCGCAACGTCCGCGGCTCCCGGGACCGCAGAGCCGTCCCGGACTTCCTCGGCCGCTCCGCCGCCCTGTCCCGGGGGTGCTCCGCCGCCCGGCTGGAGGCACTGGCCGCTGACCTGCTGGGCGGCCCCTGCGTCTACCTCTACGGTGACGCCAGCGAGATTCGCGGTGACACCTACTGGCATTCCGACACCGAGGACGCCGCCTCGAAGGACCCGCGCCCGGCTGACGGTTCGCAGGCCCGCCTGGTGAAGTTCGTCCTCTACGACACACCGCTCGACGGCTCCAGCGGCGCGCTGCGGCTGCTGCCGGGCAGCCACCGGGCTCCGGCCGCCTACCCCACCGCCCTGTTCGACCCCGAGGACGTCCCGGCCCACGTCCTGACCGTCGATCCCGGAGACGTCATAGCCTTCGATCCTCGGAGCCGCCACGCCGCGCTGGGCGGAACGGTGCGCCGTCAGATCGCCATCGCCTACGCTCGCCGCTCTCAGAACGCGGCGGCCCAGGACCAGCTGATGAGCCTCGTCATGGCGGACAAGACGGTACTCTGACGCCCCGGCGGGCAGCGGTCCCCGGGCAGCAGTCCCATGGGGCGGCTCCGGCCGGCCCCGGACACCCCAGGGCCGGTCGCCTCCAGCGGCCGGCCGTGCACCAGAATCGTGATCCGATGAATCCCCATCACACTGCGACGATCTCCCCTTCGGTCCTGGACCGGGCCCGCGCGGTCTGGTCCCGGCTGGCCGGAGCAGCCGCCACCTTCACCCCCGACCGCACGAACGTCACCGTCGCCCCGGCCTCCCGGCTGAGCCCACCGGGCTGGACGGCGGTGGTCGTCCTGGGGGACTCCGCGCTGGTGACCGTGCCCGACACCCGGACGGCCGACCTCGTCAGCACGGCCCTCCGCGGCCTGTCCGCCGGGCAGTTGGCCGATACCGACCGGCTCCACGCACGGCTTCCGTACCTCGACATCCTCGGCCCGGCCCGTCTGTTGTTCCTCATCCCGGCCCTGTTCCGCCCCGTCCTGGCACCCGGTGCCGAGCAGACCAGCAGCGACGACCCGGCGCTCCTCGCCCTGCTGGATCGCTGCGGCCTCGGGGACGCCGACGAGAGCGCGCTCTCGGACATCACGAGCACCGCCAGGGTGGTGCGCGAGGACGGCGAGATCGTCGCCGCAGCAGGACACGAGCTCTGGCCGCGCGGGGTGGCCCACCTGAGCATCCTCACCGACCCCCGCTTCCGCCGCCGCGGCCTGGCCACCGCGGTCGCCTCGGCCGCCGTCACGGACGCCCTGGGCCAAGGTCTGTTCCCACAGTGGCGAGCCCGCTCCCTGGCCTCCCGGAAAGTCGCCCACACGCTCGGATTCCAGGAGGCGGGCTTCCAGCTCAGCCTGCGGCTGACGGAGGACTGACCGGCGCCCGCACCCCCGCGCCAGGCCGGTGTGCGCGCCGTATCGGGTGAAGTGGCCGGCGGTACAGATCAGCCGGGGCGCGCTGCCGTCTCAGTCTTCCGCGCTGCGCGCGCAGGCCCGTGGTTCGGTCCCGGCGGCGGGCGGGCCGGGGCGGTGCCGCGTCCAATCGGTGGTCAGGACCGCCGCGTGCGAGGGGCGCAGCCGTTGTGCGTACGCCCCCGTGTACGGCACGGGGCACGCGCCCCGCTCCCAGTCCACCCAGTACACGCGCCCGAAGAATGCCCACCAGCACCGTCTGACGGCGACGACCGTGCCGGTGTTCCCCTCCCCCTCCGCATCCTCCTGCACGCGGTCACCCACGGATAATGTGACGCTCGACAATTCTCTTCCCCCTCGCCCGGGGCCGGCAGCCGGTTCCTGCCGTTCCCCGGGCCCTCATGGTCCCCTGTCCGTCCTCTGCTGCGGTTCCCGTTACTCGGACGGCACGTCAGGACTCCGATCGCACGAGCTCTGGGAATTCCCGTGGTTTCTCCGTCGGCGAGCCGCTCGGTCAGGCGGCCGCGCACGACTCCTCACACATGGTGACCGGAACATCACGGGCAGCGGCGACGGCTCTGCGTCGCCCGGTGCCAAAACAGTAATCGAGCGATCGACCCCGGAATTCGGCCCTCCCCCGGCCGACACGGTCTCTTCGTCGAACAGCACGCAACCCACCCTTCCGGTACGCCGCCTTCCGCTTGGCGGACAGGCCGCGCCGGCCCCCTCACCCGCGCTGCGGCGAAGGGCAGTCACGGCGCCGGACTCCCTTTCCCAGCCTCCCTGCGTAAATCCGCCGAGGTGGGAAAGCGGAAGTCGGATACGCCGTAAAGGCCCCGCCCCTGCCTCCCGGTACCACCGTAACTTCCCCGCACCGAGAGAAAATGCGCGGCTTTCGCGACGGCTTACCGCGTGGAATGCGTTTCGGTCGTCAGCGGGCGACGGCGGGCAACGGATCGGGGCGCGGCGGCGACGTACGTGGTGAACCCGTGGTGCTCCGCGGGGAAACTCCGGCCCCGGTGTGGGGACCGGCGCCGGAGCAAGGGGTGCCGTGCCGCGGCGGTACGCACGGCACCCCGTCCCGGACGCCCGGGGCGGGGCGGGGCTGAGTGCGCAGGTGCCGGCTCAGGCGCCCGCGCAGTGCCCGGTCAGCTCCTCGAAGGGGTGCAGGAGGGAGAGGAGCGGCTCCTCGCCCCAGGCCGCCAGCGCCAGCGCCGCGGCCAGTACGGCCGGGACGTGCGGGCAGTGCGCCGAGGGGCCGGTGTGGGTGCGCAGCGCGGAGCCGTCCCGGTCCGCCCAGGCACGCACCGCCTCGGTGACGGCCAGTTCGCAGTGCGGCGGCGCGCCGGCGGCGAGGGTGTCGGCCGTGCGCACCACGTCGGCGGGGGTGAAGGCCGGGGGCGCCGAGGTGATGACGGCGGCCACGAGCCCGAGTATCTCGCCGGCGGCGGCGCGCAGTTCACGCCGGGCGCGGCGGCCGTCCGGCCCGTCGAGTCCGCCGAGTCCATCGAGTCCGTCGACGGCGGAGCGCACACCCGCGGGGTCCTGCCGGGCGTACGCGCGTACGAGGGCCATGGCCCGGCGCAGCCCCTCCCTGCGCAGTTCCGGCAGCGCCCCGGTGCTGGCGTCCGTGTCCAAGGTCGGCCTCCGCGTTCGTCGGACGGAACAGCCCGATGGTGCCCCTTGAAGTGCGGTTCAAGTCAAGTCGCGTCACGTGCGGCCCCGGGGCGCACCAGGTCGGACGGATCGGTGTTGGCCCCGCACAGCACGACCGCCGTGCGCTCACCCGGCGCGGGAGCGTACGCGCTCCTCCCGGAGCCGTCGTCCAGCAGGCAGGCGAGGGCGGTGGCGCCGCCGTGCTCGGTGACGAGGCGCCACTCGTCCCAGAGCGTGCGCCGCGCGGCGTCGACGGCCCGGTCGGGCACGAGGACGGAGCGGGTGTCGGCGCGCCGCGCAGCGGACAGCGCCAGCGGGGTCGCGCGCCGGGCGCCCAGCGCGTCGGCGGCCACACCCGACACCGGTACGTCCACGGGCCGCCCGGCCTCCAGCGCGGCGTGCAGGGTGGGGCAGTTCGCGGGCTCGACGGCGACCGTGCGGACGCCGCGGCGGTGCGCCGCGGTCGCCACCCCGGCGAAGAGCCCGCCGCCGCCCACCGCGACGAGCACGGTGTCGAGGCCCGGCACCCGGTCCAGGATCTCGTCCAGCAGGGTGCCGGCGCCGGCGGCGATGTACGGGTCGTCGTACGCGTGGGCGCGCAGCGCGCCGGTGCGGTCCGCGAAGTCGGCACAGGCCGCGGCGGCGTGCGCGTACTCCCCGTCGACCAGGTGGACGTCCGCGCCGTAGCCCTTCAGCCGGGTGACCTTGACGGCGGGGGCGCTCGCCGGGAGGAACACGCTGGCGGGCACGCCCAGCGCCGCCGCGGCCCAGGCCCCGGCCAGGCCCGCGTTGCCGCCCGAGGCGAGGGTGACCCCGGCGCGCGTGAGGGTGCCGGCCGCGCGGTGCGCGTGCAGGAAGTTGAGCGCGCCGCGGGCCTTGAAGCTGCCGGTGTGCTGCAGGAACTCCAGCGCCAGCCAGACCTCGCCGCCCCCGTCCGCACGGAAGGGCGGCGCGCCGTCCGGCCCGGCGTCCCCGCGGGAGAAGCGGGAGGCGCCGGAGGCGCGGGAGACGAGGACGGGGCGGACGCGGCCCCGGACGCGGTCGGCTGCGGCATCGATGTCCGCGGGCCCGAGCTCTGTCGTAGACACCATGTGTGACAGCGTAACGTACACTGTCACACATGCCCCGCCAGTCAGCCGCACTCGACCGCGCGACCCCGGAGGCCATCGCCCGCGCCGCGCTGGACCTCGTCGACGAGGAGGGCCCGCAGGCGCTCAACCTGCGCGCCCTCGCGGAACGGCTCGGCGTCTCGCACACCACGGTCCACCGGCGCTGCGGCTCCACCCTGGCCGGGCTGGTGGACCTGTGCACCGACCATCTGGCCGCCCAGCTCCCCCGGGTCCCGCCGGGGACGCCCTGGGCGGAGGGCACCCGGATCCGGTTCACGGCGCTGTACGAGCTGCTGACGCGGCACCCGGGGCTGGTGGCGCTGCGCGGAGCGCGCCCCTGGCTGAGCCGGGAGCTGCTGGCGCGGCTGGTGGAGCCGCAGCTCGCGGCGAACATCGCGGCGGGCATGGCACCCGACCGCGCGGTGGCGGGCTACCGGCAGATGTACCTGTTCACGCTGGGCGCCGCCGGGTTCGTGGAGCACCGGGACCCGGCGGGCGCCACGGCCCGCACCCGTACCGCGCTGGCCGCCCTCGACCCCGGTGAGTTCCCCGTGCTGACCGGGCATCTGGACGCGGTGCTTCCGGCGCTGACGGACCACGAGGTCTTCACGACCGGCCTGCACGCCCTGATCGAGGGGGCCCGGCCGTAGGGCCCTTCTGATGGATCTCCGCGGCGTCGCGAAGCGCGGCGCGCCGAGAGCGCTCACGCCTGCGCGTATCCACCGTCGGCGAAGAACTCGGCACCGTTGATGTAGCTCGACGCGTCCGAGGCGAGGAACGTCGTCACGGCGGCGATCTCCTCGGGCTCGGCAAGCCGGCCGAGGGGAACAGCGCTTCCGGCCTGCTGGAGTATCTCGGGTGTGACCAGCTCAAGCAGACCAGAGGTGCGGGTACCGCCCGGGGACACGACGTTGACCCGGAAGCCGTGTGTGCGCGCGCTGAGAGCCCAGCCGCGGGCGAGCGCGCGGACTGCGGCCTTCGACGCCGCGTAGACCTCAAGTCCCAGGTTGGGCCGTGTCGCAGCGGTCGAACCCGTCAGGATGACCGAAGCATCTGCGCTGAGCAGCGGCAGCGCCTGCTGGAGGGTGAAGATCGCTCCCTTGACGTTGGTGGCGAACACCGAATCGATCAGATCTTCCGTCACCTCGCCGAACGGCGCCGCTGTGCCGACGCCGGCGTTGGCGACCAGCACATCGATGCGTCCGGCCTGGTCGCGCACGGTGCCGTAGAACGCATCGAGCTCCGAGGGCACCGAAGCATCGCTGACCACGCCGGTCACACCAGGTCCGAGCTCGGCAACCGCGGCGTCGAGCGCGTCCTTGCGGCGACCGGTGATGAACACCGTGGCGCCCTCGTCGCGGAATGCGCGCGCGGTCGCGAACCCGATGCCGGCGCTGGCCCCGGTGACCACGGCGGCCTTGCCTTCCAAGACGGCCATGCCGCCTCCTTCACGTTGTGGACTGTCGCGTCCACAACCTTCCCCAAATATGGACCGCACAGTCAAGAACGCTCGTTGCCGCTACTGCGCCGGAGCGGGCAGCAACCGCGCCAGGGCGGACCGGGCCATCGCGGTGAGCGCTCCGATGTCCATGCCGGTGCGCCCGAGAGCGATGAGGCCGAGCTGCGCGACGAGGGCCGCACGGGCGGCCTCGGAAGGGTCGACGCCGGGGTCGAGGTCGCCTTCGCCCTGGGCGCGCTCCAGCGCCGCGGTGAGGACGGTGGCGATCGCGTCGTAGGTGCGGCGCGCCTCAGCCGCGACGTCCGGAGTGCTGGCGGCAAGCTCGCCGTTGCTGTTGGCCAGCAGGCAACCCCGCCGCGCGACGGCCCCGGTCGGATCGCCGGTCAGGCCGAGTACGAACTCGCGCACCACGTCGATCCCCCGCGCCGCGGAAGCCAGGCGCTCGCGCAGCATCAGCAGGTTCGCGTCGTCGTAGTCGCGCAGCACCCGCAGGAACAGGCTGCGCTTGTCCCCGAACGCCCCGTAGAGGCTGCCTTTGCCCAGCCCGCTCACGCGCAGCAGGTCGTCCGTCGTTGTCGCCGCGTAGCCCTTGTCCCAGAACTCGTCACGGATAGCGAGAAGCACATGGTTTTCATCGAACTCACGAGGTCGAGGCATACCCGCACAGTACAAGTTCTGGACCGAACGGGCCACAATGGACTCCGGGCCGCCATACGCCCGGCTCAGCCCGGCTCAGCCCGGCTCAGCCCGGCTCAGCCCGGGAAAAGCCCAGCCGGAAACCGGTGCCGGAGCGCCAGGGCGCGCATCACGTCGTGATCTATCTGCGCGATCCGCCTAGGAGTTGTCTTCAAATGTCACGTCCACATCAGGAGCGAGGCGAGGGCGACGGCTCCCTGGTAGGACTCGGCGGTCTTGTCGTAGCGGGTCGCGATGCCGCGCCACTGCTTGAGGCGGTTGAAGC
>NZ_JAAKZZ010000132.1 GCF_011045075.1 Streptomyces boncukensis | reverse complement strand
CTCCCCCGGCTCCTCCCGCTTCCCCGGCTCCTCCGCCGCTTCGCGGCCCGCGTAGCGGATGACCTCCACCTCGTCCAGGATCACCAGGCCCTCCGAGACCAGCTCGTCGAGCTGCGGCAGGAAGGCGCGTACCCGCGCCTCGGCGTCCACGACCACGATCGCGACCGGCAGGTCCTCGCTGAGCGAGAGCAGCCGCGAGGTGTGGACGAGGGAGGAGGCGCCGAAGCCCTCGATGCCCCGGAAGACGCTGGCGCCGGCCAGCCCGGCGGCGCGGGCGCGGTGCACGATCTCGGAGTAGAGCGGGCGGTGCCGCCAGGTGTCGTTCTCCCCGATGAACACCGTGAGCCGCAGCGACCGGCCCGTCAGCCTGTCCGCCCTGCCGTTCGCCGTGCTGTCCGCCGTGCTGTCCGTCATCGCCCGCTCCCTCCGTGAACCGTGCGGCGGGCGGCCCGGAGGGCCCGCCTGGTCGCCACCGCCGCCGCCCACACCGCCGCCAGCGCCGCCACCAGCGTCAACCCGAGATAGGCCAGACCGAGCGCCGGACGGCCGTCCTGCACCAGATGGCGGATGTCCGCCGCGTAGGTGGAGAAGGTGGTGAAGCCCCCGAGCACCCCCGTTCCGACGAACGGGCGTACGAGCCGGTGCGCCGCCCACACCTCGCTGATCACGACCATGAACACGCCGATGAGCGCGCAGCCCACGACGTTGACGACGAGGGTGGCGACCGGGAATCCGTCGGCGGCGGACGGCCAGAGCTCGGCGGCGGCGTACCGCGCGGCGGCGCCGACGCCGCCGCCCAGCGCCACCATGCCGAGGACCGGCCACTGGCCGCGCCAGGCACCGCGCAGCGGCGCGGGCGCCGGCGGGGCCGCGGGGTCGGCATCGGGGTCGGTGGGCTCCCCGCCCTCCCCGACCTCCTGGACACGGGACTCTGACATGCACACACTCCTACTCCGGCTCTCGCCACAAGTAGGGACCGTTGGCGGCTCCCGTGCCGCGTTTCGATGACTGCCGTCTCAGGCGGGCCCCACCGCCACGCACCAGGGTACCCGGGGCGGCGCCCCGCCACCCGGCCGGCCTCCCGCGCACCCGGCGCCGGAGCCCGCGCCCCGCGACCCGCGGGCTGCGGGCTGCGGGCTGCGGGCTGCGGGCTGCGGGCTGCGGGCTGCGGGCTGAACGGCACGGGCAGGGGCTGCCCCTCGCCGTTCACTGCGGTCTGCGGGTGATCACGCGCTGGTCGCGCGGCTCACCGTGCCCTTTCGGGGCGCCCCCGCGGAGTCCTCGGGCAGCGCGCGGGCCAGCAGCGCGACCGCCGCGCACGCCACCGCCAGGGCGCGGAAGACCGCCTCGTACGAGAGGTCACCCCCGCCTCCGCCCGCCGCGGCGCCGAGGGTGACCAGCGCCGCGAGGCCGAAGGCGCCGCCGATCTGCCGGGAGGCGTTCATCAGGCCGGACGCGGCGCCCGCGTCCCGCTGCTCCACGCCGGAGGTGACCGTCGCGGTGATCGGGGTGACCAGCAGCCCCATGCCCGTCGACATCACCAGCGCGGGGCCGAGCAGCCCGGCCACGTACCCCGTGTCCCCCGCGCCCCCGGTGGCCCGGCTCTGCCAGAGGAACCCGGCGGCGGCGAGCAGCGCGCCGAGCGCGATCAGCGCGCGGGCGCCCGTCCGGCGCATCACGGATGGTGCCAGCCGCGCCGCGGCGATCCCGGCCAGGGTGTGCGGCAGGAAGCCGACGCCGGTGGCGAGCGCCCCGTAGCCGAGCACGTCCTGCATGAAGAGCGAGAGGAAGTACCACATGGGGATGAAGCAGGCGCCGGCGAGCAGCATCACCGCGTTCCCGGCCCACACCGGGCGCAGCCGCACCAGGCGCGGCGGCGTCAGCGGGGCGGCCGCGTACCGCGCCTCCGTGAGGGCGAACGCGGCCAGCGCGAGGACGCCGAAGCCGAGGCCCGCCAGGGTGGCCGTACCGCCCCAGCCGTCCGTCTGCGCCCGGGTGATGCCGTGGACGAGCGCGGTGACGCCGAGCGTCGCGCACAGCGCGCCGGGGACGTCGAGCCGGCCGGAGCGGTCGCGCGCGGGGTCGGCGGGCAGCAGCCGTACGGCGGCGACGAGGGCGAGGGCGCCGATCGGCACGTTGACGAGCAGGATCCAGCGCCACGACAGCGACTGCGTGAGCAGCCCGCCGACCAGGTTGCCCGCCGCGCCCCCGGCGGAGCTGACGGCCGTCCAGGTGGCGAGCGCGCGGGTGCGCGCGGGTCCCTCGGCGAAGCCGGTGGTGAGGATCGTCAGGGTGGCCGGGGCGAGCACGGCGGCGCCCAGCCCCTGCACGGCCCGCATCGCGACCAGCAGCCCCGCGGTCGTGGCGAGCCCGCCGACCAGGCTGGCCCCGGAGAAGAGGGCCAGCCCGCACAGGAACACCCGGCGGCGCCCGTACAGGTCGGCCAGCCGCCCGCCGAGCAGCAGGAAGCCGGCGAACACCAGCGCGTATCCGCCGACGACCCACTGGAGCCCGACCTCGTCGAAGCCGAGCGCGGACTGGATGGAGGGCAGTGCGACGTTCACGACGGAGACGTCGAGCACCACCATGAACTGCGCCGCACACGCCAGCCACAGCACCCCGCGCCGCATACCGCTCCCTCCTCCCGTCCGGGATTTTTCATAGTACAGCTGTACCATGAAAAGGGAACGCCCCCGAACGCACACGGAAGGCCCCATGCCGAAACGCGTCGACCACGCCCAGCGACGGGCGCACATCGCCGATGCCCTGGCCCGCGTCGCGGCGCGGGAGGGGCTGCACACGGTCACCCTGCGCGGCGTCGCCGCCGAGGCGGGCGTCTCGCTGAACCTGGTCCAGCACTACTTCGGGACCAAGGCCGAGCTGATGCACGCCGCGCTGCTGCGGCTGGAGCGGCTCAGCCACGAGCGCTGGTCGGCGCGGCTGGCCCAGCTGCCCCGCCCGGTGACGCCGCGCGCCCTCTTCGAGGCGTTCCTCGCCGAAGCGCTCCCGACGGACGGCCCGAGCCGCGACTTCCACCTGGTGTGGACCGCGTACGCCACCCTGGCCATGACCGACCCCGAGCTCGCGGCCCAGCCCTTCGTCGAGGGACCGGACCGCCTGGAGCGTCAGCTCGCGGAGGTGCTGCGGCGCGCACAGCGCGACGGCGCCCTGGATCCGCGCCGCGACCCGGCGGCGGAGGCCGCGCGCCTGCTGACCCTCAGCCACGGCCTGGGCACCAGCGTCCTGGTCGGCCAGCGCTCCCCGGACGCGGCCCACGCCCTGCTGCACGCCCACCTGGACGAGGTGTTCGGAGCGGACGAGACGGGCGGGGCGCACGGGGCGAGCTCCGAATGATCTTCACTATGTGTGACCGCATCGTTGCGGCACGCTGCCGTGGGACCTACGCTTCGGGTGACGGTTCGCTCCAGACCTCGGCGAGCAGCGTTCGTGTGACCGACGCGTCACGCGGCAGGCGCACACAGATGACCCCGAAGCCGAGGCCCGCCCTTCGCCGTGACGAACAAGCGGCCCCGGCGCCCCCGTCCCCACAACCTCGGGCAGGGACGGGCCGGGGTGGCCTGGGGCGCAAGGGGGGGTCCACGCCCCGGGCCGCAGGGCGGCCGTCGCCGAGGCATCCGGCGGCGGCCGACCGCGCCGCAGCCGACATCCCTGCGCCGTGGCCGACTTCGTCGGCAGACCGGGCGTACCCCTCACCTTTCCTCCGCACCCGCATATATGCGTCCGGGGCACGCGCGGATGCGGAGCGGAGAATTCAGTGGGAGCCGCCCGGGGCTGTCAGGACGAGCACCTCCCTGCCGCTCCCTGCCGCTCCCCGCCGCTCCCTGCCGCCCCCGAGCCCTTCGGAACTCCTTCGGAGACCCCCGCGCTGCGATAGTGTGAAAGTACAGGCTGCCTCGTGGGATCAGGACTGATGGTCAAGTCCCCGCCGTTTAACCTCGGGCTCCGTCGCGGCCCTCCTCGCCGCAGGACGGAGACCCCTTATGCGCTTTCCTCTCGCAGCCCGCACACCCTTCTGTCATGCTTGACCGGCGGGCCTTGCGCGCCCTGGAGCTGGTCGCCCTGAAGGCCGGACGCCGCGGCGGCCGAGCGGACGTGCGCGATGTGTGCGCGGCAGCGGTGGAGACGCTGCCCGTTGACGGGGTCGGCATCTCGGCCATGTACACCCCGGCCCTGCGTCATGTCCTGCACACCACCGATCGGATCAGCGGTGAACTGGAGGAGCTACAGCTCACGCTGGGCGAAGGGCCATGCGTGGACGCCATCGTCTCCGGCTCTCCCGTGCTGTCCGGCGACCTGTCCGTGGGAGAACTCCACGCGCGCTGGCCCGCGTTCGCTCCCGCAGCGTACGCCGCGGGAGCCCACGCGCTCTTCGCGCTGCCGCTGGACGCCGGCGGCGGCATCCCCGGAGTGCTGGACATGTACGCCTCCCGCACCGGCACGCTGGAGGGCGAGGCACTCGCCGAGGCTCTCGCTTTCGCGGACGCTGCCACGGCTCTGCTGCTCCTGGCCACCGCCGGGTTCCGCACCGTGGAAGGGCCGGGTCCAGGCGCGATGGAGGATGTCATGGGCTTCGACCAGTACCGGGCGGAGATCGACCAAGCCGTCGGCATGCTGACCGAACAGATCGGGGTGGGTGCCGAGGAAGCCGCCGTACGCCTGCGCGCGTACGCCTATGCCCAGTCGCGGAAGGTGGGCGATATCGCCGTCGAGGTGGTGGCCCGCCGTCTGCGTTTCGATCCGGACGGCACCACACATGTCCGTGAAGAGGAGTGACGCCGGTGCCTGCCTCAACCTCACCGTCCGACGCTTCCGCGCGATCGGTCGCGCAGCCCCTCAGGACCGCAGGTGATCAGCATGGATGAACGACGCCTGGTTCCGGCCTTCGTCGAACTGGCCGACAACCTGGTCGACGACTTCGACCTGATCGACTTTCTGGCACTGCTCACGGACCGCTGCGTGGGCACGCTGAGAGTCGCCGCGACCGGGGTGCTGCTGGCCGACCGCGACGGGGTGCTGCGCGTGATGGCGTCCTCCAGTGACGAGGCGCGCCTCATGGAACTGCTCCAGGTGCAGAACGACAGCGGCCCCTGCCTGACGTGCTTCCGCACCGGGCAGCCGGTCACCATCCCCGACTTGACCGTGAAACCCGAGCGGTGGCCGCGCTTCGCCGAGGCCGCCCAGCGGCACGGCTTCACCTCCGTCCAGGCCCTGCCGATGCGGTTGCGCGAGAAGACCGTCGGCGCCCTCAACCTCTTCCACACCGCGCTGCGGCCCCTGGACCCGCAGGTCACGAAGCTGGCGCAGGCGATGGCCGACGTGGCCACGATCAGCGTCCTACAGCAGCGTGCCGCCGAGGACCAGGGCCTGCTCACCCGGCAGTTGGAGACCGCCCTCGACACCCGGGTGGTCATCGAGCAGGCCAAGGGCAAACTCGCCGAACGCTACAACCTGAGCATGGAGGAGGCGTTCACGCTGCTGCGGGGCTACGCCCGCTCCCACAACCTGCGGCTCACCGAGCTCGCCACCGTGTTCGTCGACGGCACCCGGTCCCTCCCCGACCTCCGCCCGAACTCCTGACCCCGGCCCGGCCACCGCCGCCGACGCGCCACCTCACCCGCCGGCGCTCAGGCGACGGGTCCGGCGGCCGGTTCCGGAACGGCCGCGGAACCCGGTGCGGCCCCGCCCTCGTACTCCCATGCCTGGTCCGGATCGAGTGGCTGGTCGGCCGCGGAACGGTCGTGCCGTGACGCGTCCGCCGAGATGAGCTCGCTCGCGGACAAGGGCGGGCCGTCGTACCGGGACGCGGCGGCCATCAGCCGGGCCGCTGACGCCGCCGTGCTTCCGGGCGGAACGACGAGCAGGTCCCAGCGGCCGATGCGGTAGGAGAGCAGCAGCAGCTTGTGCGGGTCGAGTTCCGGGGTGAACCAGCCGACCTTGACGACGCGGCCTCGCACGGCCACCTCGCGCGGCACGGCCGGCCAGTGCTCCGGGTTGACGGCGACCCGGGTGATGCGGCCCCACAGCGGGTCCAGGACGTCGATGAGCGCGGGCAGCTCGCCCAGCAGATCCCGGGAGCGGGGCCACCAGGCACCGTCCAGGAGCCCACGGGACCCGCCGTCGGGCTTGAGCGCGAGACGCGCGGCCCCGACGGCAGGGGGCTGGTCGTGCGGTGGGGCCAGGGGCAGGATCGCTGACATGACGCCGACCCGTCTCCAGGCCACCTCTGCGGTGGCCCGGGATTCGTCTTTCGCCGAGGACGACCCGGCATGGAAGCCGGTGTGCGGATGCCCTCCGCGCTCTCCACCCTACTCCGCGCTCGCCGCGTTCCGCCGTTCCGGTCACGGCCTAGAGGCGGAGCAGGCGTTGCGTGATCTCCCGGTACTGCCGCATCGCGAGCCGGAGTTCGTCGGACTCCGCCAAGGGTTCCTGCCAGCTCGCGCGGAGGGCCCGTCGCCGTTCCGCGAGGACGTTCGCGAGCTGGGCGGTGACCTCGTCGAGGGCGGCCTCGGCCTCCGCCAGCGCCCCGTGCGGGGTGTCGGCGAAGGTGTTGAGGGCCCGTCCGAGGCGCAGCGCGATCCGGTCACGATCGTCCGGCGGAAGGAGCGTATCCGGGCCCGAGCCGCGGCGTTCACCGCGGTCCGGGGGGTGGTCCGGGGGTTGCTGGGCGCGTGTCTGGTCGTACATCGTCGCCTGCCACTTCTGTCGCGATGACAATCACCGTGACGGTCTTGCCGGTGACCCTGTCCTTCATCGTCCGCGTCGTGTGCCCGATCCTCCGGGACGCGGTCGTCGTCGCCGGTCCCGCCGTCGTCCGGTGGGCGGATCGGGCAGGAGCCGACGAGGCGGGAGGGACGGCGGAGTGCCTCACGGGGATGCTCCAGCGCTCTGCGGGGGCGTGTTCCCCGGCGTGCTCCTCGTGCGGTGGTGCCAGTCAACGTCCGGTGGGGGACCGTGTCAACACGCTGCCCCATCAGGCGGTGCCGGGGCGGGGTGACGGCCGTCGCCCTGCCCCTCGCGGCTCTCGGCCCGGCCGGCCGGACGCTCCCTCGCGGAGGGCCGCGCGATGCGCGTCCGGCGCGTGGACCGGTGGCTCAGACGTGTCCACCGTGAAGGGTCTGCTCCGCCGTCATGAGCGCCGTCGCCGTCATCGGTGGTCCGGCGTGCCCGCTCGCGGCGGCCAGCAGCCGGGTGGCCGAAGTGGCACGACTCTCCGGGGGGATCACGAGGAGGTCCCAGCGCCCCGCCGTGTAGGACAGCAGCAGGATCCTGTGCGGGTCCGACTCCGAGGTGAACCAGGCGACCTTCACCACATGGCCGTTGACGAAGACCTTGCGCGGGATGACCGGCCAGAAGCGCTGGTTGACGGCGACACGTGCGATCCGCCCCCACAGCGGATCCAGCACATCCGCAAGGGCGGAGAGCTCGCTCGCCAGGTCACGTGAACGCGGCCACCAGGCGCCGTCCAGTTCGCCGGGCCTGCGGGAGGGGCTCAAGGGTTTCAGCGCGAGGCGGGCCGTGGGAGCCCTGAAAGGCACACGCTCCGGCGGAAGGTGGTCGGTGCTCGCGGACACTGCGCGAACCTCTCTCCGGACTCCCGCGCGAAGGCAGCCGTCCGGTGTCGACGCTCACCGGGAACGACACCGGCATCGGGGCCGATGCGCGAAGTACTCCCGACAGCACCACGCTACTCCCCAGGGGCAGGACGGGCCGCTCCTCGGCGAACGACGGCTCACTCCCCTGAGCCGTCGTTCGCCGAGGAGCGGCTGGCCTCCAGCCAGGACCGCGCCAGTTCCGACGCGCGGGCGGTGTCCACGGTGAGCTCAAGACGGGTTCCGCCCTGGTCTCCCGCTGGGTAGCTGCGCTGCTCGGCTGCGGCGAAGCAGTGGCGGAGTGCCTCCGCGACGCGCCGGGCGACCTCGGGGGTCTCCGCGATGATGCGCACCTCGGCGTGCCCATCCCGGGGTGTGTCCGCTGACTGCATGGCGACCTCGTTGTCCTGCATAACGGGGGAAGGATCTTCACCTTACTCCGGCGTGCCCAGGGCCTTCACAGAATGGCGGGTGGGATGTCCGCGGGTGCCGGGCGCGGGCGCCGGGAGTACGCTGAAAGAGGGAGACCACCCCCCTTTCGCCCGGCCCCGCTCCTCCGCAGACAGGCGAGCGCGATGCCCGAACTCCATCGCCCGTACGTGGCAAAGCTCCTCCCGGACGGCGTTCACCAGGCCGTCAGGCCAGGGACGGCTGTCGTACGGCTGGAGACGACGCACGACCGGCAGGGGGTGCTCGACGGGGCATGGTGGCCGCGTTCCCGCAACATCACCGACGAGCTTCCCAGCCTGGTCACGGCGCTGACCGGATACCTCGGGCCGGTCACACGCGTCGGCCTGGACGCCGAGGCGTGGGAAGGGCTGCCGA
The DNA here is from genome assembly GCF_011045075.1 of Streptomyces boncukensis. Lineage (GTDB taxonomy): Bacteria > Actinomycetota > Actinomycetes > Streptomycetales > Streptomycetaceae > Streptomyces > Streptomyces boncukensis. The sequence goes on along the minus strand of NZ_JAAKZZ010000132.1, from coordinate 7,523 downwards.
CCAGGATGACCATCGACGACCGCCTCGTCCACATCGACTCCTTCCCGATCGGCGACGACACGGTGCTCATCACCCGGGGCGACCGCGACCTGTTCTCCCTGCTGGTGGTCCCGCCGCACACCTCCCCCGACGCGGCGCGCGCCGCGATGGCAGAGGCCGTCCGCGCCGACACCCCCGCGCGGGCCGAGCAGATCCTCATAGACACCGGCGCCGGCACCGGCTGAACCCGTCCGGCCCTGTGGAACCGCCGCCCCGACGCGGACACCCGCGAACCGGAGCCCGCCCGCTGAGCCAGGACCTACGCCGCGGAGGCGACCGGCGCACTGCCCGAAGGTGAGGTAGGCGACCCGGTCCGTTGCGATCACTCGGCAGGTGTGGGGCAGATCGAACCCCCGGAGTTCGAAGTTGCGCTGGGTGCGGCGCGGCGGTGCGGGGCGGTGCACACCTCGTCGACCACGAGCATCGCCCGCGGGGCCGCGTAGCCCGCCCACCGGCACGGTGCGCGGCCCCAAGAGCTGAGCCCCGTCCTCGTCGAGAACGGGGCTCAGCAGTGGTAGGCCGTGTGGGACTCGAACCCACAACCAATGGATTAAAAGTCCTGGTCAAGGCATGCCGACCGGTGACGGGTACGTCCGCGAGATCCTTCCGTACCAGGTCAGGAGCGGTGCGGAAGGTGACCGCTGACGCGTGGTCCGAATCGTTCGCGGCGCGTCCGCTCACGCATCGCTCACGCATGGGGAGCACCCAATAGCGGAACATCGCAGAGCCAGCCCCAGACTCTGCGGGCTCGTTCTGTCCGAGTCGCGACCGCGCCGGACAGGGCGCACCCTGGAGACGGTGCCAAAAAGGAGTCGCGTCATGGGAACCTGTGGATTCCTCGCCACGGAGCTCGATAAGTTCATGTTCGATGGCGATGTTTACAATGAGTGGGAAGTTCTGGAATCACACACTTTGGCAGATTCTAAGCAACTCAGGGGACGCCTCCTAATCCATTATCTCTTGCCAGGGCAACAGCACAACTTTCGGGAGGGATTCGCAGGGGGCGACAGTGGCCTCTGGGCCACCCCGACCGGGTACAGCCCCGAAGAAGCTGCGCACTATCTGCGACTCCCCTGTCCACAAATATTGCGAACCTTTGCGATTCTGATCGACCCCACGAAGGTTCCTGAAATACGCGGACCAAAGAGAGTCGAACGAGGTGGCGGGCTCGAATTCCTGCTCCCAAGGGGGGCGCCAGCCGACGCAATCTTGGATACGACGGAGATGGAGGTCAGGTGACTCGCCACATTTTGCAGGAAGCCCTCTTCCGCGGCACGAAAGACACACGCGCCGCCAACTACTCCTGGCTTTATGAAGGAGTCGCTCGCCACGGGGCACTGGAATGGACCCTTCACTCCGAAGATACCAAGGGCCTGATACGCATCGTCTCAGCGTTCGAAGTCCCCCGATCGGAAAATGAGATACCACTGTTTGAGTTGCGCGGCTACATCTGCGATAGGGAGTACCGTTATTCCGAGTTCATCACATTCAGCGGCGAAATACCCTCGAAGTCGATACTGCAAGACCTCGTTGGCCAGCTCTACTCAGCAGTCGAATCCCTGACCGAGGATGACCTTCGAGACACCCCGACGCGGTGACTTGCGCGCTGAAATTAGAATCACGAAGACGTCGATTTCGAGTCGCCAAGCAGGAATCACGGTGGATTACCTAGAATTTTCCCCCACTTCCGCTAATTCCGCATGAGGTGAACGCGTCCTCAGACGGGGGGCTGGATTGCGGGCGCTGATTGTTCGGTTGGCTGGTCCAATTGCTGCTGCCGACGACGCTGCTCGTTGCGGAGTTCCTCAACGCGCTGGGTGAACATCTTGAGGGCGTCCTGCTCTTGATCAGGACCAAACTCGCTATACGGGCCGACGCCAAGGGAAACAGCGTTGGCCTCCTTCTCGATGTCGTCGGCCGTCTGCTGGAGAAAATAGCTACGCTCCCGGTACTTGTAGTAACCGGTGAAGGCTGCGGCGAGAGTGATGGCAAAGCTAATAATGGTGAGCGACATGCTCTGCCAGGTCAGCTGCTTTCCAGTATCAAGAGCTGCAATGGTCGTCGTGGCTGCTGAGCCGATCATGATGAGGGATTGCAGGGCGTTGTGTACGCGGCGATACTTCCTACTGTCAGCCTGGTACTGATCGATTACCTCGGCAATGTCCTCTCGGTACAACAAGCGCCGCTCAGACAACGGCGGGTGCTCGTGTGCGTTTAGTCGACGAAGCGATTCGCGCTTCTCTTCGAGATCCGCTTCAAGGAATTGACGACTTCCAACGGAACTGTCCCTGGAAAGCCAACTCGCGAAGGCAGATAGGATTACCAAAGCGCCACAGATCACATTCCCCTGAGCGAACCGGGAGGTGTCCCACATCAGCGTGGTTCCAGATACACCACTAAGAACCGCAGCACCTCCCACCGTCAACGCGATCCGGTGAGATCGGCTGATGCTCCGTCGTCGGCGCAAGAGGGCCTCTGCCTGCCTAACTTCATTCCGTGTGTCGAAGAGCAGACGCCGCCCAGATCTCTCCAGCCGGTTCGACGCGTCGTCGTCCAAGCTACGTTCCATCGCTTGCGTCCTCTCCCCCGCGATGGCCAAGGCCATAGAACATCGCTTGCGGATCTAAAGTGCGACTGGAACATTTCCTACCAACACGCCGAAGGCCGCCCTTTTTTCGGCGCATGAGAAAAGGGGGTGACCTCACTTCGCTGCCATCTAAACGACGGCTGCCTCGATAGCTTCGAAGATGTCGGAGTCGGTTTCCTTCTGCCATTCCGGGAGGTCGGGCCAGTCGGCGACGTAGGCGGGCTTGGGGTCGCCGAAGTGCTTGTACATCTGGGCGGTCCAGCAGGTGGCGACGAAGCGGCCCTTCTGTTCACGGGTGAGGCGCTTGGCGTTGCCGCCGCTCAGGTCGAGGAAGTGGCGCACCTGCTGGTAGACGGCTCCGGCGGCTTTGCGTTCCCAGTCGGGGGTGTCTTCCCAGGGCGTGACGTAGCTGGCTTTGGGTTCGCCCGGGTAGTGCTTGGTGACTCCCGCGATCCAGGTCTCCCGGAACAGGCGGGCGCCCTCGGTGTCCGTCATGCCTACCCCTCTCGTCACGTCGCGTGCAGGCTGCCGATGTCGGCGGCCAGTTCGGCTACGCGGTGATCGTGGCCGTAGGAGCGCAGATCGTCCCGTAGCGTCTGGAGTCTACGGGCGACGTAGCCCGAGCCGGATTGCCGCGCGAGGTGGAGTGCCTCGCGGCCGTGGGTGACGGCTTGTTCCGCGTCGTGGCGTTTGGCGCCGATCAGTGCGAGGTCGACCAGGACGGAGCCTCGGCGTCGGTAGGAGGTTCCCTTGGCCAGCGCGGTGGAGTCGAGGGCGCTCTTGAGGGCCTTCTCGGCGAGGTCGAGTCGGCCGAGCTGGACGAAGCGGGCTCCGCGTTCTTCGGGGAGGCGGGAGCCGTCGAAGCGGAGCCATCCGCCGTTGTGGACGGGGCCGGGGAGGTCGGTGACCTTCTGGGCCTCGTCGAGGGCGCGCTGGCAGACGTTCAGGTCGCCGAGGTTCGCGTGTGCTTCGGCCTGGACGGAGGCGACCCAGTAGCGGGTGGACAGGGCGGGGTCGCCGCGCGTGGCGATGGTGCGGGCGACGTCCAGGGTCTCGGTGGCTTCCGTGAACTGCCGCTCGGACATGTCCACGTAGGCGTGCCGGACGAGCGCGCAGGCCCACAGGTCGAAGGCGTGCGCGCTGTCGCTGGCGGACGCGGCCACGGAGTAGGCCGCGGCGGCATCCGCGTAGCGGTTGCTGTCGAAGGCCAGCTCGCCGGAGAGCTGGAAGAGGTCTCCGGCGGCTTCGCACATCGCGGCAGCCCGGCTTGATGAGCCTGTCTTCAGGGCGTCTGCGAGCGCGTCGAGCTGGTCCTGGACGACGCCGTGGACGGAACGCTTGGAGCGGGCCAGTTGGTAGACCTGCCAGAGGTGGTCGTTCATCCGGCGGTAGTCGTCGGCCGAGCCGCGCTCGACGGCCTCCGCTATGTCGTCGGCTGCCTCGGGCCCCAGCGCGGTCAGGGCTCCGGTCACCGTGAGCAGGCGCAGAAACTTGCGTCGGATCATTTCGTCGGATTCACCTGGGCCGTGAACGGGACGGGGTAGGGGCTGTACTGGCTGCGCGTGGTGGTGGACTGCTGGTGGTGGATCCAGCATGCGGCCGAGTTCGGTGATGTCCAGGCGCAGGAGTTCGGCCATCTTCGGCCGGTGGACGCATTCGGGCGTGGTCTCACCGCGTTCCCAACGGCCGACCGTTGTGCGGTCCACGCCGAGCGCATGGGCGAATTTCTCCTGACTGTAGCCCATGGCTTTACGTCGCTCGGACAACCGCATGGTGCTCCCCTCCCCGCCTGACTGGGGCCCTACCCGCTGCGGCGCCCCGTGCATCAGAGGTGCATCAAGACTGCCGCACAGATGCGGTGGTCCGCAGCGATCTCCGGCGGTTGGCTGGAGTCCTGAAAGTCGGACCGGCTCCCGCGACCACCCCTACATGAGGGGAGGCCGCTCTGGTCGAGCGACCGATCCCGGAGGGACGACCTGTGACCATGACGGCGGCAAGAGCGACGTCGATCGGCGCGCCCGGATACAGCCAGACGTTTCCGTCCGTGCCGGAGTCTGCGGGCCTCGCCCGCGACCTGGTGGTCACGGCGCTGCGCGTATGGCGCCTCGAAGCACTCCTGAACGGAGCCAACTTGGTCGCCACCGAGCTGGTCGCGAACGCGGTGCAGCACGGCTCAGGCCGCTACTTGGTCTTCAGCATCGAGCGGCCCTCGCGGTCTCGCGTGCGCATCCGTGTGACGAACCAGTCCCGCATCCGGCCCGTGCTGCAGTCTCCAGGCGAGGAGGAGACGAGGGGCAGAGGGCTGCTCCTGGTCGCTGCCCTCGCCATTGACTGGGGTACTGATGTGCACACGAGCGGCAAGACCGTGTGGGCGGACTTGGCGGACGAGGCGGGTACGTGATGGCTCGCCACCGACGACCTCGCCGCTTCGCTCTCGTAGGCCGACACGAGCCGCTGGAACGCGTCCCCGACACCCCGCCGGTGGAACGCCGGACGCCAGGGCAAGCGTGCGATCACGATGTTCCTGCCTTCGGCGAAGTCGCGGTCGAGGCCACCGACGCCGCGACCCTTCGTCGCTTCCTGGAGGCGATGCGCCGCTGGCAGGCCGAAGAGCAGGGCGATCCCGTGGCCGTAACGCCCGAGACCGTTCGCCGAACCGTCGAGTACGTACTCAGCAGGCACTTCGACAGCGTGAATGCCGCCGACCTGTGGCCGACCACCGACACCCTGCACGCCTACCTGGACGCTCTGGCGGACGCTGCCGAAGCCGAGCTGGACACCGGGCGGATCGTGGTCGCGGAGATGGTGGCCAGGGCCAGAGCCGCGGCGAGCGAAGGATCCCAACCGTCCCTGCCCGCAGCGCGGCAGACGGCCCGGATGACGCGGGACCTGCTGTCGCTCCTGGAGCGAGAGGGCTGGCCGGGCACCGGGGTGAGGGTCCCATGACCCCGTCTGCGGCCTCCTTCGCCCTGGGGCCAGGCCGTATGCCCCTGTACGCGAAGCACCCGCGCACCGGACATTCGGTGCGCGTGCCATACGTGGCCATGTGGGACAGCGAGAAGGCGGTCGCCGAGGCAACCCTGGCCGTCACCCTCGCTCCCATCCCGAAGTTGGCCTACCAGGGGCGGGAGTTCCCTGCCGATCGTGATGGGTTCGGGGTGCTGTGGGCCCGGTGCTCGTACTCGCCCGGCGTCGGCCGGCCCGAGTTCGCCTCCATGCATCCAGGACGGCAGTACGAGTGCATGTACGCGATGAAGTGCCAGGTCTGCGGCGGCCCGGCGGACCGCAACAAGGACGGGTGGCTCTTCTTCGACTGGCGCAACGAGCTGGACCCGACCTCGTGGCCGGAGGGCGCGCTGAGCGCCATGCCACCGCTGTGCGCGAAGGACGCGCGGCTGTCGACGGCCGTGTGCCCCAAGAGCGGCGCCTTCACCGTGCTGCGGGTGAGGGCGCCCCGGCTGTGGGGAGTGGGCGGGGTCAGCTACCGCCTCACCGTCGACGGCTGGCGCCTCAACCACGGCGACACCGACATCTGGCTGCCCAAGGACGACCCAGGGCTGCCTTCGATGCTCGCCTCCAAGCTCATCCGCGAACTCCGCAAGGTCACCCCCGTCAACCCGCGCGATCTGCGCACCGCCCTCTGAAGGATGTGATCGTGGCTGCCTTCCAGAAGCTTCGGCGCGCCCTCACTCCCTGGTGGAGACCGAGAGCGGAGCGGAGCGTGCCGCGCCCGTTCGCTGTCCCGGTGGAGGACCGGCTGACCGAGTGGCTGGTCGGCCCCGCGCTCCTGCGAGACTCCCCCATCCCCTGTAATCCGACTGGAAGTTGGCACCATATGCACGTCGTCGAGTACGAGGCCAAGGCCCTGGAGATCGACCCGGAGGCAATGGCCGCGCGCATCAAGTCCGCAGGCGGCACCTTCCACGGCGAACGCCTGATGCGCCGCTACGTCTACAACCCCATCCCCCCGGTCGACGGCCGCTGGGTACGGCTGCGCGACGCGGGCGGCGCGGTCACGCTGTGCGTCAAGACGATCAGCTCGGACGCGATCGACGGCACCCAGGAGACCGAGACCACCGTCGGCAGCTTCGAGGACACCCACGCCCTCCTCGGCCTCATGGGGCTGACCCACCGCTCCTACCAGGAGAACCGCCGCAACTCCTGGCTCCTGGACGGCGTACGGCTGGAGATCGACACCTGGCCCCACATCCCCCCGTACCTGGAGATCGAGGGCGACGACGAGGAACAGGTCTGGCAGACCGCCGAACGCCTCGGCATCCCCAAAGACGAGCTGACCAGCGAGAACACCCAGAAGATCTACGCCCGCTACGACATCAACCTCGACACCATCACCGACCTGCGCTTCTGACCCGGCCTATCGGCGTACTTCCCCCCACGGAAGGCGGAACGATGCACGACCCACACGACGACGTCCCCGTCACGGTCGTTCCCGACCGCACCCTCCGCGTAAAGATCATCGACGCGTGCGGACTGGCCTGCACCTTCTGCCACAACGAAGGCACCCCCGTCGCCACCGACAACACCGACCGCCCACCCGACGCCTTCACCGGCACCCCCGGCCGCTCCGGCAGGGTCTCGATCTACCTGGCCACCAACGGCGCCGACTTCCTCCCCCAGCGCATCCCCGCCGACGCCGACTTCGCGCTCGCCCTGGCCGCCGTCCGCGGCAGCCTCCCCATCAACGAGGTCCACTTCACCGGCGGCGAACCCACCCTCCACCCCGACCTACCTGATCTCGTCCGCATCGCGAGGCGGCTCGACCTGACCGTCGGGCTCACCTCCAACGGCGAGAACGGCGCGGCCGTACTGCCCGAGTGCGCGGAGGCCGGGCTGGACCACATCAACCTGTCCGTCTTCGGCACCACCCCCGAGGAAC
>NZ_JAAKZZ010000131.1 GCF_011045075.1 Streptomyces boncukensis | reverse complement strand
CTCGGGCTCGGGGCCGGACTCGGACTCGGGGCCGGGCTTGTCCACGGGCCCGGCACCGGCACCAGCACCGCCGTACACCGCCTCGCGGACCTCGGGCAGCAGCTCGTCCTCCAGCTTGGGCCCGATCCAGCGCGCGTACGCGACGACGACCGGGAGCAGCGCCAGCGCGAACACCAGCCCGGCGAGCACCAGGCCGCCGAGGTCGGCGCCGAGGATGCCCGCGACGCCGAGTGGGCCCGGGGTGGGCGGTACGAGGTGGTGGGTGAGGGTCATCCCGCAGCCGAGGGCCAGCGCGAGGGTGACATAGCCGGTGCGCTTGCGGCGGGCGATGGAACGGGCCAGCGGGTTCATGATGACGAACGCGGAGTCGCAGAAGACCGGGATCGAGACGACGGCTCCCGTGCCGCCCAGCGCCCAGGGCTCCCGGCCCTTGCCCAGGGCCCGGACGAACGCCCTGGCCAGCGCGTCCGCCGCGCCGGACACTTCGAGGATCTTCCCCAGTCCGACGCCGAGGCCGATGACGATGCCGATCGAGCCGAGGGTGTCGCCGAAGCCCGCGGTGATCGCGTCCAGCACCTCGGTGGCGGGCTCCCCGGCGACGAAGCCCGTGACCAGCGCGGCGACCAGCAGTGCGACAAACGCGTCGAGCCGGGTGCGCAGCACGATCACGACGATGGTGGCGATGCCGAGTATGAGTGCGGCCAGTAGCTGAAGATCCACGCTGATCCTCCTCCGTGCGATGCCGCCCATCATGCGGGCCGTACCTGCTCAGAACAAGCATCTGTCACCGAGAATCTCGCGCAGTTCGCGCAACTATAGGGAGCGTGCCCAGCCCGGCGGCCGCGCCGACAGCACAGGGGCCCGTATCCGGCGCCGTGCGCCGGATACGGGCCCCTGCCGCCCGGTGGAGCTCAGCCCTGGAGCTGGGCCTCCGCCTCCAGAGTGGTGCCGACGGCCTGGATGACCGACGCGATCTTGAAGGCTTCCTGGATGGTCTCCCGGTCGACCCCGGCCTTCCGCAGCACCTGCTCGTGCGAGTCCAGGCACATGCCGCAGCCGTTGATCGCGGAGACGGCGAGCGACCACAGCTCGAAGTCCGCCTTGTCGACACCGGGGTTGCCGATGACGTTCATCCGCAGCCCGGCGCGCAGCGTGCCGTACTCCGGGTCCGACAGCAGGTGCCGGGTGCGGTAGAAGACGTTGTTCATCGCCATGACGGCGGCGGCCGACTTCGCGGCCGTGTACGCCTCATCGCTGAGGTTCCCGCGGGCCTCCGGCTCCAGCGCGCGCAGCACGATGCCCGAGCGGGACGCGATGGCGCAGGACAGCACGGTGCCCCAGAGCTGCTGCTGCGGAAGCTCCGAGTTGCCTATCACGGAGCCGAGGTTGAGCTTGAGGTCCTTCGCGTAGTCCGGAAGGACCTGCTTCAGGTCGTCGAGTGCCATGACCGCTCACTCACCGGCCAGCAGCGCGACCGGGTCCAGGGTCTCGTCGCCCTTGCTCCAGTTGCACGGGCACAGCTCGTCGGTCTGCAGCGCGTCGAGGACCCGCAGGACCTCCTTCGGGTTACGGCCGACGGAGCCCGCGGTCACCATCGTGAACTGGATCTCGTTGTTCTGGTCCACGACGAAGACGGCGCGCTGCGCGAAGCCGTCCTCGCCCTCGATGCCCAGGGCGCGCATCAGCTCGTGCTTGGAATCGGCCATCATCGGGAACGGCAGGTCGGTCAGGTCCGGGTGGTCCTTGCGCCAGGCGTGGTGCACGAACTCGCTGTCGCCGGAGAAGCCGAGGACCTGCGCGTCACGGTCGGCGAACTCGTCGTTCAGCTTGCCGAAGGCGGCGATCTCGGTCGGGCAGACGAAGGTGAAGTCCTTCGGCCAGGCGAAGACGATCTTCCACTTGCCCTCGTAGGTCTTGTGGTTGATCTGCTCGAACTCCTTGCCCTTCTCCAGCGAGACGCAGGCGGTCAGATCGAACTCGGGGAACTTGTCACCGACAGTGAGCAACGCGCACTCCTTGCAGGGCGGAATGCCCGCAATGCAGGACATTCCTATGGGTTGGACGCCCCTACCTTGCCACAGCTCGCATTGATCACAGAAATAGCTAGGGTGGGTGGGGTTGATCGGAGGTAGTTATCAGTGCCCGTGCCGTCCCCCTCCTCCCCCGCGCCGCCCGCGCTCGCCCGCGGGCGGCAGCCCAGTCTGCCGCAGCTTCGGGCGTTCGCCGCGGTGGCCGAGCATCTGCACTTCCGCGAGGCCGCGAGCGCGATCGGCATGAGCCAGCCCGCGCTGTCCGGCGCCGTCTCCGCGCTGGAGGAGGCGCTGGGGGTGCGGCTGCTGGAGAGAACCACCCGAAAGGTACTCCTCTCCCCGGCGGGTGAGCGCATGGCCGTCCGCGCGCGGGCCGTGCTGCAGTCCGTCGGGGAGCTGATGGAGGAGGCGGAGGCCGCGCGGGCCCCGTTCACCGGCGTCCTGCGGCTCGGGGTGATCCCGACCGTGGCGCCGTATCTGCTGCCGGCCGTGCTGGGGCTCGTCGCCGAGCGGTACCCGGATCTGGACCTCCAGGTCCACGAGGAGCAGACCGCGTCGCTGCGGGAGGGGCTCACCGAGGGGCGGCTCGACCTGCTGCTGCTCGCGATGCCCCTCGGGGCCGCAGGGGTGCGCGAGGTGCCGCTGTTCGACGAGGACTTCGTGCTGGTCGCCCCGGGCGGCCACCCGTACGCCGGGCGCCGCGACCTGCCCCGCGCCGCCCTCCGCGAGCTCGACCTGCTGCTGCTGGACGAGGGGCACTGCCTGCGCGAGGCGGCCCTCGACATCTGCCGCGAGGTGGGACGCGAGGAGGGGGTGCCGGTCTCGACGAGCGCGGCCGGGCTCTCGACACTGGTGCAGCTGGTGGCCGGCGGCATGGGCGTCACCCTCCTCCCCCGGACCGCGGTGCGGGTGGAGACAGGGCGCAACGCGGCGCTGCGTACGGCGTACTTCGCCGATCCGGCGCCCTCGCGCAGGGTGGGCCTCGCCCTGCGGGCCGGCTCGGCGCGGGAGGGGGAGTTCCGCGCCTTCGCCCACGCGCTGCGGGGCACCCTGCGGAGGCTTCCGGTGCGCATCACGGATCAGGGCTGAATTCTCGGGGGCGCCCCTCATGCCCCCTCACGCCCCCTCATGCCCCTCACACCCCGGAAAGCGTCACGGCTCGTTCGGGGGGCGGCCCCGCCTGGGGGGCGGCTTGGCCTCCTTCGGGAGGCGCCCGGCCTCCCGCAGCGCCCTGCGCAGCAGATAGTCGATCTGCGCGTTCGTGGAGCGCAGTTCGTCCGCCGCCCAGCGCGCCAACGCCTCGTGCATCGCCGGGTCGAGCCGGAGCAGCACCTGCTTGCGCTGCTGCCGCCCCGACGGCGCCGGCGGCTCCGACTCCCCCTGCGTCACTGGTACAGCGATCCCGCGTTCATCACGGGCTGCGGCGACCGGTCGCCGCACAGCACCACCAGCAGGTTGCTCACCATCGCCGCGCGCCGCTCCTCGTCGAGGTCGACGAAGTCCTGCGCGGTGATCCGGGCGAGCGCCGTCTCGACCATCCCGCACGCCCCCTCCACGATCTGCCGCCGGGCCGCCACCACGGCGCCCGCCTGCTGCCGCTGCAGCATCGCGGAGGCGATCTCCGGTGCGTATGCGAGGTGGGTGAAGCGGGACTCGACGATCGCCACGCCCGCGGCCCGCACCCGGGCCGTCAGCTCGGCGGCGAGTTTCTCGGTGATCTCCTCGGCGTTGCCGCGCAGCGAGAGGCCGGCGTCGTCGTGGGAGTCGTAGGGGTACTCGATGGCGATGTGCCGGACGGCCGCCTCGGTCTGGGTGGCGACGAACTCCGCGTAGTCGTCCACCGCGAAGGTGGCCTGCGCGGTGTCCTCCACCTGCCAGACCACCACGGCGGCCAGCTCGATGGGGTTGCCGTACGCGTCGTTGACCTTGAGCACGGCCGTCTCGTGGTTGCGGACGCGGGTGGAGATCCTGGTGCGGGTGGTGAGGGGGTTGACCCAGCGGAGGCCGTCGGTCCGGATCGTCCCCGTATACCGGCCGAACAGCTGGACGACGCGGGCCTCGCCCGGCGCCACCATGTTCAGCCCCGCCATCGCGAGGGCCGAGCCGATCAGCACCAGCGCCCCGACCACGATCAGCACCACACCGGGTGCGACGTCGCCGCCCGCGGCGAGCCCGCCCCCGGCGACGGCGGCTCCGGCGCCGAGTGTCACCCCGACCAGGCCGAGCAGCAGCGCCAGCAGGCCCGGGACGCTGTTCGCGGGCGCCTCCCGGACCGGCGACGAAGGCATCGCGGGTACGTCGTCCACTGCGGACATGCGGATCCCCCTCTCTGTCGGCGCCGTTCCCCGGCGCCGTGCACAGAATCTAGCAAAGTGCTAGCACTTTATCATCGATCCGCTACTCCGTCCGCAGTCCGTCCGGCCGCATCAGCCGCCACAGCGCGGGGAGGCTGGCCAGCGTCACCACCGCGATCACCCCGGCGCCGACCCCGGCGATGGGCACGAACGACGTCCACCCCGCCATCGGCTCCCCGATGATCCGCAGCAGCACCCAGCCCAGGCCCCAGCCGAACACCGCGGCCAGCCCCAGCCCCAGCAGCACCGGCACCGCGGTCTGCCACAGCACCGAGGCGCCCAGCGTGGCGCGGCGGGTGCCGAAGGCGACCAGCACCGCGAGCTGGCGGCGGCGCTCGCGCAACTGCTCCAGCATCGAGACGATCATGCTGGCGCCGATCAGCAGCAGCACCGCGGTGGCCCCGGCGAAGATGCCGCGCCGCACGCTGTCGTAGGTGTCCACGGCCTTGCTGAGGACCTCGTCCTCCGGATCCGCCGGGTCCGCGATCGAGAATCCCGGATCCACCCGGAACACCGCCGAGCGGACGCGCTCGGTCACCTCCGGACGGCCCTTGTCCATCCGCACCCAGCCGTTCAGCCAGGGCAGTTCCAGCGCGTCGGCGTCGATCGCGCCGGGCGTGGCCAGCACTCCCGCGGAGGACTCCGCCGCGGCGCGGGGCGTGGCCCGGACCTCGCGCGCCGAGGCGGGCACCGTCCACTCCGGGGCGCCCTTGCCGCTCTCCCGGAGGGTGAAGCGGGTGCCGGGCTTCGGCGTGACGACATCCTCGTCGGCTTCGTCCCCGTCCTGCGGCGGCGGCAGGAACACGTCCCCGTCCCGGCAGGAGCCGATACGGGCCAGCCTGCGCAGGGTGGCGCAGTCCGCGACGGCGGCCGAGGCCATCTGCGCGGGGTCGCTCTTGAGGGACAGGGACACCTCCAGAAAGCCGACCGCGTCCCGTACGCCTTCGGTCCTCCGGAGCGCGTCCACCAGCGTCCCGACCTGATGCTGCGTGGGGGCCCCGCGCAGCTGCGCGTCCCGCCAGCCGTGCGACTCCGCTTCGGCTGCGGGCTTCTCGCGCTCCCCCCGCTCCCCCGCGGCGGCGGGATCGGCCGCGCTGAACAGCATCTGGAGGGCCACGGCCCCGGCGACCGCGATGGTGATCCCGCTGACGGCGCGGGTGGCCGAGCCGCTGCTCAGCTGGAGCCGGCGCACCGCCAGCTGCCAGGAGGGCAGGCCGCCGCGCAGCCGTCCCACGAGCCGCTCCACGAGCCAGGGCAGCAGCAGCGCCACCCCGCTCAGCAGCAGCACAACGCCCGCCGAGATCTGGGTCTTGCTGACCGCGAACCGACCGGTGAGCGGGGCGTCGGCGAGCCGCCCGGAGAGCGGTAGCAGCAGCAGCAGTCCGCATGCGGGCGGCAGCAGCCGCCACCACAGCCGGCGCGGGCGCGGTACGGCCTCCCGCAGCACCCCCAGCGGCTCCACCGCGAGCGCGCGCATCGCGGACTGCGCGACGCCGACCGCGAGCACCGGGACGCCCACGACGATCAGGGCGGCGATCAGCGGGGCCGGTGTGACGTCGGAGGGGAAGACGCTGAGGTCGAACACCCTGATGTGCCCGACCAGGGACCGGCCCAGCAGGAAGAACCCGCCGCCCAGCAGCAGTCCCAGCCCCGCGCCGACCAGGGACTCGCCCGCGACCATCCGGTGCGTCATGGCGGCGTCGGCGCCCACCAGCCGCAGCGCGGCCAGCCGCTGGTCGCGCCGCTCGCTCCCGAAGCGGACCGCCGTGCCGATGAAGACCGCCACCGGCAGGACCAGCACCACGCAGGCCACCACCACGATCAGCAGCAGCGCGGGGCCGAGCGGTTCCTTGTCGGACGGGACGCCGAAGCGGTCGAACCGCTGCGCGTTCTCACCGGGCCGCAGCTGGTCGCTGCCCAGATAGACGGCGAGTTCGCCGGGACCGAGCAGCCCCTCGTCGCCGATGGTGCCGACGACGCGGCCGTCGAGCCGGTGGGCCAGCTCCCGCGAGCCGTCCTGGTCCAGCAGCTTCCCGAGCGCGGGCGAGACGACCATCTCGCCGGGCCCCGGCAGCACCTCGACGCCGGGCGGGAGCTTCGGATGCTTCCCCTCCGCCTGGAGGGTGTGGCCCTCGATGTCCCGGCCGTGGAAGGTGGTGAACGCGCTGCCCATCAGAACGGAGGTCGAGCTGCGTTTGACCTCCTCCTCCGAGACGCCGCCGCTGCGGGCGTCCCCCCGGGCGTCCCGCTGCTGGAGCACGTGGGGCACCGAGGCCGCCAGCAGCAGCACGGCGACGCCGAGACCCACGCCGACGGCGGTCAGCACCGTCCGTATCCACCCCTGCCGTCCGCCGGCCAGTGCGAACCGGGCGCCCATGGCCAGATCCCGCGCCCAGGCCCGCGCCCCCGTGGGCGGTGTGTACGAGGCGGGTCCGGTCACGAGGCGCCCGCCAGGTCCCGGGCCCGGCCGTCGCGTACGACGACCTCGCGGTCCGAGTAGGCGGCGACCCGGGCCTCGTGGGTGACGAGCACCACGGCCGCCCGGCTCTCCCGGGCCGCCTCGGTGAGCAGCTCCAGCACGCGCTCGCCGTTGAGCGAGTCGAGCGCGCCGGTCGGCTCGTCCGCGAAGACCACGCGCGGGGACGGGGCGAGCGCGCGGGCGATGGCGACGCGCTGCCCCTGGCCGCCGGAGACCTGGCCGGGCCGGTGGTGGCGCACGTCGTCCACCTCCAGCCGCCGCAGCCACTCCCGGGCCCGGCCCTCCGCCTCCTTGCGGGAGGCTCCCGCCAGGCGCACCGGCAGCGCGGCGTTCTCCAGGCAGGTCAGCTCCGGCACCAGCTGCCCGAACTGGAAGACGAACCCGAAGTCGGCGCGGCGCAGCGCGCTGCGCTGCGCGTCCGACATCGCGGACACTTCCCGGCCGCGGTAGCGCACCGTGCCCGCGTCCGGCGGCACGATCCCGGCCAGACAGTGCAGCAGGGTGGACTTCCCGGAGCCGGAGGGGCCCATCACGGCGACGATCTCGCCCGCGGCGATGGAGAAGTCCGCGCCGTCCAGCGCGGCCGTCGCCCCGTAGGACTTGCGCAGCCCCTCGGCCGTCAGCAGCGCGGCGGCGGTCATGCGCGCACCGCCTCGGCGAGCCGGTCCAGCCGGGCCGCTGCCGTCTCCAGCCAGCGCAGGTCGGCCTCCAGATGGAACAGCGCGTGGTCGCAGATGAGCTGGTCGGCCAGGTCGCCCTCGGTCTTGCGGCGGGTCAGCTCGCGCATCAGCCGCAGATGCTCGGAGCGCTGGGTGTCCAGCAGCTCGCCGGCGTCCCGCCCGGTGAGCAGCGCGAGCACGACCTTGGTGTAGAGGGTGTTCTGCAGATACGGCTCGGGCTTCTCGGGGCGCGCGAGCCACTGGGCCACATCGGTGATCCCGGCGTCGGTGATGGCGTACCGCTTGCGCTCGGGTCCGCCGCCGGGCTCTATCCCCTCGACCTCCACGAGGCCGTTCTTCAGGAGCCGGGACATCGTCGAGTAGACCTGCCCGTAGTGCAGCGGACGGTCGTGGCCGAACTTCTGGTCGAAGGTCTGCTTGAGGTCATAGCCGTGCCGGGGACCGGTCTCCAGCAGGCCGAGCAGGGTATGGCTGATGGACATACCGAGGACTATACACGGGGTGTATAAACCTCGTGTATAGCCCTCGCGTATACACCCCGTGCGGAGCCGTCAGGTGCCGTGGACCCGCGCGGCGACGCGGTCGCCCAGCGTCTTGTCGACGTTCCGCCAGTACTGCAGGGCCCGCTCCAGCACCGGCTCGCTCACCCCGTTCAGCAGATGCCCGGAGATGTTGCCGACCAGCCGGTCCCGCGCCGCGTCGTCCATGACCTGCCGCACCAGGGTGCCCGCCTGGCCCCAGTCGTCGTCGTCGCGGTGCAGCGTGTAGGCGTTGCGCACCATCTCGCCCTCGTCCACCGACCAGCCCACGGGCGGGAAGGCGGTGGGGTCGGCGGCCGGGCCGCCGTAGGAGTTGGGCGCGTACGGCCGGGCCACGTCCGGCGTCTCGTAGCGCATCGGCCCGTCCTTGGCGTACGAGTTGACCCGCGCCGCGCGCACCCGGTTGGGCGGGAGCTGCGCATAGTTCGGCCCGATGCGGTAGCGGTGTGTGTCGGGGTACGAGAAGAGCCGCCCCAGCAGCATCTTGTCCGGCGACGGGCCGACCCCCGGCACCAGGCTGGAGGGCTCGAACGCGGCCTGCTCGATGTGGATGAAGAAATCCTCGGGGTTCCGGTCGAGCGTCATCCGCCCCACCTCGATCTCGGGGTAGTCGCCGTGCGGCCACACCTTGGTGAGGTCGAAGGGGTTGAAGCGGTAGTCGGGCGCCTCGTCGAACGGCATGACCTGCACATACAGCGTCCAGGACGGGTACGCGCCGCGCTCGATGGCCTGCCACAGATCGCGCCGGTGGGCGTCCGCGTCCTCGCCCGCCATCGTGTCGGCCTCCTCCTGGGTGAGGAAGCCGATGCCCTGGTCGGTCTTGAAGTGGTACTTCACCCAGAACTTCTCGCCGCCCGCGTTGATCCACATATAGGTGTGCGAGCTGTAGCCGTTCATATGGCGGTACGAGCTGGGGACGCCGCGGTCCCCCATCAGCCAGGTGACCTGGTGCGCGGACTCGGGCGAGAGGGTCCAGAAGTCCCACTGCATGTCGTTGTCGCGCAGCGCGCTGCCGATCCGGCGCTTCTGGCTGCGGATGAAGTCCTGGAACTTGATGGTGTCGCGGACGAAGAAGACCGGGGTGTTGTTCCCGACCATGTCGTAGTTGCCCTGCTCGGTGTAGAACTTCAGCGCGAACCCCCGCGGGTCGCGCCAGGTGTCCGGGCTGCCCTGCTCGCCGGCGACGGTGGAGAACCGGGCCAGCATCTCCGTCCGCTTCCCCGGCTGGAAGAGGCCGGCCTTGGTGAACTGGCTGACGTCGTTCGTGACCTCGAAGAAGCCGTACGCGCCGCTGCCCTTGGCATGCACCACGCGCTCGGGCACCCGCTCGCGGTTGAACTGGGCCATCTTCTCGATCAGATAGTGATCCTGCAGCAGGATCGGACCGTCGGCCCCGACGGTCAGCGAGTGCTCGTCGCTCTCCACCGGAATCCCGGCGTTGGTGGTGGTGTGGTCCGTCATGGAGCGTCCTCCCGTGAACGAGGGTGGGCTACGGGATCCGGAATCGCTCCCCCCAGCAAAACGCTCCGACGCCATGTCGGCAACTGGGTGGACGGCGTCCAGCCCTAAACTACGTACACCGTGCGCCGACGCCCCGATCAACCGTGTCGGCCCCTGCCTGCGTCCGCGCAGCAGGCAGCCGATACACGGCTGAACCGGATGAACGACAGGAAAGTGAGCAATGGGGGACATAGTCGGCGCGGTGCGTCGGATGGCCAGGCGGTTCGTGCAGCACCCGTATCCAAAGGCGCCGCACCCTTCCTGGGTCGTACGGCGCTGGCCCGGACTGGCCGGGATGTGGGGAGCCGCGCTGTTCTTCTGGCTCTCGCTGACGCCGTCGCTGGTGCCGCGGCCCTGGGTGCTGCAGGGCGTGATCGGCGGCATCACCGCCGCGATCGGCTATGCGATCGGCTCGCTGGCCTGGTGGCTGGTGCGGCTGGCGCTCCGGTGGGCGCTGCGGAAGCCATGGAGGGCTCCGCATCGGCTGCGGGCCCGCGCCTGGCTGGCGTCCTACGCGCTCAGCGTCGTGCTGACGATCGCCGCGCTGTCCTGGAGCGCGGACGCGCAGCGGGCGCTGCGCCGCCTCCAGGGGCTGCCGGAGACGCTGACCTGGCACTCGCTGGTGATCACGCTGATGGCCATGGGGATCTGCGGGGTCCTGGTCGGCCTCGCCCGGTGCGTACGGCTCGGCACCCGGAGGCTGATCCGGGTGCTGGGGCGGTATGTGCCGCGGCCGGTCGCCATCGCCGCCGGGCTGGCGATCAGCGGCACCCTGGTGGCCTTCGGCACCCGCGACGTGGTCTTCGAGCGCGGGGTCATCGACGTCGCCGCGCACTTCGCGGAGATCACGGACCAGGGCACCAAGGACGGCATCACACAGCCCGGCTCCCGCCAGGTCTCGGGCAGCCCGCACTCCCTGATCCGCTGGGACGAGCTGGGGTTCGAGGGCCGCAACTTCACCGGCTCCTCGCTCACGGCGCGGCAGATCAGCTCCGTCACCCGCCGCCCGGCCCAGCAGCCCGTCCGGGTCTACGTCGGCCGCGAGTCCGCCGACAGCTACGCCGCGGGCGCCAGGCTGGCGGTGCGCGAACTGGAGCGGACCGGCGCGTTCCGGCGCAGCGTGCTGGCCGTCGCCGGGACGACGGGGCGCGGCTGGGTCAACTCCACGGACGCCGAGCCGCTGGAGTATCTGTGGGGCGGCGACACCGCGATCGTGGCCATGCAGTACTCGTACCTGCCGAGCTGGGCCTCGTTCCTCGTCGACAAGGAGCAGGCCGGGCGGGCGACGCGGGCCCTGGTGCACGCCGTGCGGGAGCGCTGGCTGCAGGAGCCGCCGCAGCACCGGCCCCGGCTGCTGGTCTTCGGCGAGAGCCTCGGCGCGTACGGCATCGAGTCGGCGTTCGACGGGCCCGACGACATGCTGGCCAAGGTCGACGGCGCGCTGCTGGCCGGAACGCCGAACTTCTCCCCCATCCGCAAGGAGCTCACCGACCGGCGCGACGCGGGCAGCCCCGTGTGGCGGCCCCTCTACCGGCAGGGCCGGAACTTCCGGTTCGCGCAGTGGCCGGAGAAGGACTTCTCCCGGCCCGGCCCGTGGGCGACGACCTGGAAGCACCCCCGGGTGGCCTATCTGCAGAACGCGTCCGACGCGATCGTGTGGTGGTCGTGGGACCTGGCCCTGCACCGGCCGGAGTGGCTCCGCAAACCGCTGGGCCCGGACATCACGGACGGGGTGGACTGGTTCCCGCTGGTCACCTTCTGGCAGACGTCCGTGGACATGGCGATGTCCTACGGGGTGGACGCGCCGCACGGGCACCGGTACGGGAACGGGTCGGTGGACGGCTGGCTCGCGGTGGCGCGTCCCGAGGGCTGGACGGCGAAGGACACGTCCCGCCTGCGCCGCCACATGGCCCAGCGAGAGGCCCCGTACTGAGGGGCCCGCCCCGGCAGCCCCCTCGATTCCGGTTCCCGGCGCGGGGGCCGCGCTTGCCGCCCCCGCGGCGGGCTGGGAAGGAGCTGCCCCGATCCGTACGCGGCAGACTGCGGGTGCGTGGTGGGCTGGCCGCGCAGTTCCCCGCGCCCCTGACGGGGCACATCACGCGTGTCCGCAAACGATGGCGCCGCCCCCGCCCCCGAAAGCGCTAGCCCTCCGGCTTCGGGACGGGGGTGTCGGCGGGTTCCGGCGGCTGCGCCGCCTCCGCCTCCGCCTCCGCCGCGAGGGCGGCCTGCTCCTGCACATAGCCCCGCAGATAGCCCACGACCGTGTTCGTCACCGCCACCAGCGGGACCGAGACGATCGCGCCGGGGATCCCGGCGATCAGCCCGCCGCCGGTCACCGCGAGCACCACCGCCAGCGGGTGCACCCGCACCAGCCGGCCGAGGATGAACGGCTGCAGGATGTGGCTCTCGATCTGCTGCACCGCCAGCACCACCGCCAGCGCCAGCAGCGCGGTGAACACGCCGTCGGTGACCAGCGCGACCAGCACGGCCAGCGCACCGGAGATCACCGCACCCACGATGGGGATGAACGCGAAGAGGAAGATGAAGACGGCCAGCGGCACCGCCATCGGGACGTCCAGGAAGTAGAGCCCGATACCGATGAAGACGGCGTCGATCAGGGCCACTATCACGGTGCCGCGCACATAGCCGGTCAGCGTCTTCCAGGCGCGCGGGCCCGCGCCGGCCACGCCCTCGCGGGCTGCGGCGGGCACGAACTTCAGCGCCCAGCGCCAGATCCGCTTCCCGTCGTACAGCAGGAACAGCGTCACGAACATCGCGAGCAGCGCGCCGGAGAGGAACTCCAGGATGACGGTGACGCCCTCGATCCCCGCCGAGGTGATCTCCTTGCTGTTGTCACCGATCCAGCTGTTGATGTTCTTGGTCAGGTCGTCGAGCTGGTCCTCGGAGACATGGATGGGGCCGTCGACGGCCCAGCTCTTCAGCTCCTCGATGCCGTCCTGCACCTTGGTGGTCAGGGTGTCGAGGTTCTCCATCACCTGCCAGACCACGAACCAGCCGACCAGGCCCATCACCACGAAGCCGCCGATGAAGGTGACCGCCGTCGCCAGGCCCTGGCTCAGCCCCGCGCGGCGCAGCCGCGCCACCGCCGGCTGGAGCAGCGCCGTGATCAGCAGCCCCGCTGAGAAGGCCATGACCAGGAGGCTTATGGCGGCGACCACCTTCATCAGCACATAGATGACCGCGGCCAGCACCAGCAGCCGCCAGCCGGCCTCGGCCGCGACCCGCACCCCCCAGGGCACCGCGAGGGCGGGCTCCGGCCGCGCCGCGACAGCGGGGGCGTACCGGGGCGGGGGCGGAACCAGTCCGCGGCCGCCCGGCTCTTCGGCGGCCCCGGCCGCCGCGGCGTCAGCGGCTGCGGCGTCGGCGGCGTTCGCCCCGGCGGCGCGGTCCGCGTCGCTGGCCGCTTCGGCCTCGGCCTCGGCCTCCTCGCGCCGCTCGGCGGCCCGCGTGGCCCAGCGCCGTACGGACGCCCTGAGCCAATCCCGTCTGCTCATCCCGCTTCCTCCGCCCCCCTCACTGATCTGATCGGCGTACGCGTGTGAGGGACGACGTTACCCGGGCCGAGGGTTGCTTCCGCACGGCGACGCCCCCCGGAGCCGTGTCCGGTCCGGGGGGCGTGCGCGGAAGCGAGTACGCGATGACTCAGTGGATGACTGAGCGGACGGCTCAGTAGTGGTTGTTGGCCTGCCAGAAGCTCCAGGCTTCACACGGGCTGCCGTAGCGCTCGTTCATATAGCCGAGGCCCCACTTGAGCTGGGTGGCCGGGTTGGTCCGCCAGTCGGCACCGGCCGAGGCCATCTTGGTGCCGGGCAGTGCCTGCATCAGGCCGTAGGCGCCGGAGGAGGGGTTGGTGGCCTTGTAGTTCCAGCCGGACTCGCGCTCCACGATGTTCGAGAAGCACTGGTACTGGCCGCCGCCGACGATCTGCCGGGCCATCGACTGGATTTCGGCGGTGGAGTACGACCCCTTCTGCGAGAAGTCGGCGCTGCCGCCGCCGCTGGAGTCGGAGCTGGGACTGCCGCGGTCCGACGAGCGGCTGGCGGACTGCGTCTCCAGCTTCTCGCGCTTCTTGGCTTCGGCCTCCGCCTTCTTCTTGGCTTCGGCCTTCGCCTTCTTCTCCGCCTTGTCCTTCTCGGCCTTGGCCTTCTTCTCGGCCGCCTCCTTGGCTGCGGCCTTGCGCGCGGCCTCCTCAGCGGACTTCTTGGCCTTGGCGTCCTCAGCCTGGGACGCGCTGTCCGCCTGCTGGGTGAGGGAGGCGGTCTGCGCCTGAGCCTGCTGGCCCGCTGGTATGTCTGCGAGGAGCGTCGCCTCAGCGGCGGTGGCTTCGACGTCGCCGGACGACGAGCCCTGGTCGCTGCCCGAGGCCACACCGACGACGGCGCCGACGGTGGTGACCGCGGTGGCGGACGCCACGGCGAATCCCCGGACCGAGATCCGAGCAGTCACACGGTTTCCTTCCAACATGCCCGCTGGGGTGACCTCGCGGGCGCGTTCTTGCCCCTGGCGCTGGCCTCCCTCGTACATGGCCACGGGAGACGCGGGCCCGGCTGGGTCTCCCGGGGAGGGAGCACCCGCGTGGTGATTCGGGCGGCATACGGCGGTGCTGCTGTTCAGTTCTGTACTGCGGTGGTGCTGCGCACCCTTGGGGGTGCTGGTGTGCCGTATGCGGGGCCTGACGGATCCACACCCTGCCGGACGCGGACGCACCGAGGCAATTCTGCGTTGCGTGGGATAGCTCACACGGCGTTTGCGGCTGAGGATTGCAGGAAACGGGAGCGTAACCGGGCGGCGCACCACTAGAGTGCTGCGCCCGCCACCGGCTCACAGCGCCACCGCCGCGGACGCAGCACACCCGGGATATCCGTTATACCCGGCCTTCTTCGAGCATTTCGGTCACCAGCGCGGCGATCGGCGAACGCTCGGAGCGGGTCAGCGTGATGTGCGAGAAGAGCGGGTGCCCCTTCAACCGCTCGACGACGGCCACCACTCCGTCGTACCGCCCCACGCGCAGGTTGTCGCGCTGCGCCACATCGTGGGTGAGGACGACGCGGGAGCCGGTGCCGACCCGGGAGAGCACGGTCAGCAGCACGTTCCGCTCCAGCGACTGCGCCTCGTCCACGATGACGAACGCGTCGTGCAGCGACCGGCCCCGGATGTGGGTGAGCGGCAGCACCTCCAGCATGCCGCGCGCGACGACCTCCTCGACGACCTCCCGGCTGGTGACGGCGGACAGCGTGTCGAACACCGCCTGCGCCCAGGGGTTCATCTTCTCGGCCTCGGTGCCCGGCAGATAGCCCAGGTCCTGCCCGCCCACCGCGTACAGCGGGCGGAAGACCATCACCTTCTGGTGCTGACGGCGCTCCAGCACCGCCTCCAGGCCCGCGCACAGCGCCAGCGCGCTCTTGCCCGTACCGGCCCGGCCGCCCATCGAGAGGATGCCGACGTCCGGGTCCAGCAGCAGGTCCAGCGCGATCCGCTGCTCGGCGCTGCGGCCCTTGATGCCGAACGCCTCGCGGTCGCCGCGCACCAGCCTGATCCGGCCGTCCGGGGTGACCCGGCCGA
The DNA here is from genome assembly GCF_011045075.1 of Streptomyces boncukensis. GTDB lineage: Bacteria > Actinomycetota > Actinomycetes > Streptomycetales > Streptomycetaceae > Streptomyces > Streptomyces boncukensis. The sequence goes on along the minus strand of NZ_JAAKZZ010000131.1, from coordinate 908 downwards.
GCGCCTTCCCCCGCTCCGACTGGAGCACCAGCCCGGTGTGCACGGGCAGTTCGGGCGCGTCGTGAGGGAGGGCCACGCTCTCGGCCGCGAACAGCTCGTCCACGTCCTCGCCGGGGAGGGTGAGTTCGGCCATGCCGGTCCAGCCGGACTCGGTGATGGCCAGCTCGGCGCGGTACTCCTCGGCGTGCAGGCCGACCGAGGACGCCTTGATGCGCAGCGGCAGGTCCTTGGAGACGACGGTGACGTCGAACCCCTCGGCCTGGAGGTTTCTGGCGACGGCGAGGATCCGCGAGTCGTTGTCCTCCAGCCGGCCGTGCCAGTTCAGGAGGGCCGCGGGCAGCGCGGTGGCGTCCGTGTTGTTCAGCTCCACCCGGAGGGTGCCGCCCAGGTCGCTGAGTGGGATGGGCGCGTCGAGCCGGCCGTGCCGGATGCGGTACTCGTCCAGCCTGCGGAGGGCCTGCCGGGCGAAGTAGCCGAGCTCCGGGTGGTGGCGCTTGGCCTCCAACTCGGTGATCACGACCAGGGGGAGCACGACCTCGTGCTCATCGAACCGGTCCATGGCCGCCGGATCGGCGAGCAGCACGCTGGTGTCGATCACATACGTGCGCCGGTCGGACTCGCTGCGCTTCTTGCTGGTCACCACGGTGGGACGTACCCCCTCGGATGAGGTCGGGGAGCGACGGCGTCGCGGGGGAAGAGACCGGACCTGGCCCGCGCGTGCCGGGCCGGGAACCGGCCCTCCGCGTCCTCCGGCCGGGCCGGGGGCTGACCGCCGCCCGGTCCGGGCGGCTGTCCGTGGTCTGCAAACGGGCCTCCCGGTGACCAGCCCCTCATCGGGACGGGTCAGATGGGATATTCCCCCGGGATGGGCGCGACATGCAACGGGGTTTCCCGCCCCGACCGCCCCC
>NZ_JAAKZZ010000130.1 GCF_011045075.1 Streptomyces boncukensis | reverse complement strand
GGAGGGCGGGGGTACGGGAGTGCGGGAGACGCCGCCTTGAACCGCATTACCTTTTCTTGACACTCTCTGGGGAGTGGCGGCGTGCCGCCGCCTGGGGGAGGGATGATCCGTGGGCAGCCTGCGCGACCTGCGGGGAACGGCGGCGCCGGTCGTGCTGCGGTTTCCGGCGGGCGATGTCGTCGTGGTCTCGGGGCTGCCCGGGAGCGGCAAGAGCACGCTGATCGCGCGCACGGTCCCCGCGGGCGCAGGCGTGGCCCGGATCGACTCCCAGGACGTCCGCGAGCGCTGGGAGCGCGTCCTGCCTCCCCTGCTGCCGTACGCCGTCTACCGCCCGCTCGTCCGGCTCGCGCACTACGCGCGGCTGCGCCGCGCCCTCGCTTCCGGGGCCACCGTGGTCGTGCACGACTGCGGCGCGCAGGGCTGGGTGCGCCGCTGGCTCGCCCGTGACGCGCGGCGGCGCGGGCGCGCGGCGCATCTGGTGCTGCTCGACGTGGAGCCCGCCGTGGCGCTCGCCGGGCAGGCGGCGCGCGGCCGGGGCGTGCCCGGGGCCACCTTCCGGCGCCATGTGCGGGCCGTGCGGCGGCTCGCGGCCGCGATGCGGGAGGGGCGGCTCCCGCGCGGGACGGCCTCGGCGCTGGTGCTGGACCGCGCCGCGGCGCGACGGCTGGCCCGGATGGACTTCGTCCGGGGCACCCGTACGTGCACGGCCCCGCCCCCGCCGAGCGGAGGCGGAACCGTGCACACCAGCACTCCCGCGACGGGCTGACCCGTGGCCGACCGCCCCGGCATCGGGGCTGTGCAGGGGCTGCCCCTTGCCGATGCGTCGCAGGGTGCGGCGCTGCTGTGGCTGGTCGCGCAGTTCCCCGCGCCCCTGAAGCGCCCCTGCGGGGCGCAGTTCCCCGCGCCCCGCCGGGGCGCGGGGAACTGCGCGCCGAGCCCGATCGCGCCCGGCGCGGCAGGACGAACCGCGCCCCCCTCACGAACCGCGCTCTCTCATGCGGGCTCGGTCGACGGCGCCGGCGCCTTCTTCCCGGTGAGCCCCTCCAGCGTGGCGGCCGGAATCTTGCCGTACGCGTTCGCGGCGGTGACCACGTTCACCGTGTCGACCAGCGTCTCCCGCGCGGCGCTCCGCGTCTTGCGCTCGTCCCCGGCCGTGGAGATCCGCAGCAGCTTCGCCGTGCTGGCCTGCAGCGCCGAGGCCGCCTTGGTGGTCAGCTCGGCGGCGGGCAGCGGGCGGGACTTGACGGCCTGCCGGGTGACCGCGGTCCGCAGCTCGGTGAGCGCCTTGGCGACGCGGTGGGCGTGCCGCTGGGCCCGGTACGGGGAGAGCTTGCCGTCCTTCGCCTGGTTCACATCGGTCAGCACCCGCCCGACGGCGTCGCTGACCGCCGCGGTGTCCTGCAGCGTCTCGGCCTGCTGCGCGAGCTGCCGGTCCGCCTCGGGCCGGTCCGCGCCGGGCTGCGGCGCCCCGGGCGCCTGCTGCCGCTTCTCGCGGTGGTCGGAGCCGTGGTCGGCGGTGGCGATACCCGCGGCGCCGAGCGCGAGCGTGCCCGCGAGGGCGGTGGCTGCGACGGCGGTGATGCGGTTGGCCTGCATGGGATTTCCTCCAAGGGAAACGCTCGTAGGCGTACAAAAGGGACCTTCACCACCTTTCGCCCGGATGCTGCGCACCGCAACTGGAGTGTCGCCATCCGTGACCAACCGGGGTACCCCGCACCCCGGGCCGCATGGATAGGCTGGTGACATGACCTTTCCGCAGCAGTACGGCCCCGGGCACGGCGGGGGGTGGCCCGGGAACGAGCTGGAGGAAACCCTCGCGGCCTCGCTCGACGCTCCACGTGCCGGCGCCCGGCTGCTGGAGGTGCTGCGGCGCAGCAGCCTGTGGGTGCCGCTGCCGGAGGGCGGCGGGCCGCAGAGCAGCGAACTCGACCTGCCGACGATCGAGTTGGGCGGGGCGGCGTTCGTCCCCGTCTTCTCCTCGGAGGAGCAGTTCCTCCGGGTGGCGGGCCCGCATATGTCGTTCGCCGTCGCCCCGGCCCGGGAGTTCGCGCGCGGGCTGCCCCCGCAGGTGGGCATCGCGGTGAACCCCGAGGGCACCGTCGGGGTGCCGATGCCGCCGGAGGCCGTCGCGGAGCTGTGCGGGAACACCCCGGCCGAGCAGGGAGCCACCGGCATGGTGACCGGCGCCCGGGTCCGGCTGTTCGAGCCGGACTGGCAGGACGACCCGCTCGACTTCCTCGCCGCCGTGTCCGGCGAGTTCGGCGGGCTGGGGGCGGTGCGCACCGCGCGGCGGGCGCTCGCGAGCACCGAGGGCGAGCCGCCCGCGCTGTTCGTCGGCGTCGAACTCGATCTGCTCGACCCGCAGTCGCGGCAGGAGGCTCACGACGCGCTGGGGCGTGCGCTGGGCCGGTGCTCGGTGCGCTGGCCCGTGCAGATGGTGCTGCTCGACGCCGCACGTGATCCGGTGGTGGACTGGATGCGGGAGTGCGTGCGGCCCTTCTACGCCCGCGAGCCGTGAGCGTGCCGTCGCCGCGGACGGGCACGTGTTCCGGGAGGGGGCCCGGGACGGAGTCCGGTACGGGGTCCGGCAGGGGGTCCGGCGTCGTGGCCGGGTCCTAAGCTGGGGACAGCACGACGCGGGGGGCGCACACGCGTGCCCTGCGCACATGACCGGCTGGCCGGGCGCCACGGGTGTACGGCAGAGGTGAGGGAAGGGCGGCCCAGGTGAGCGCGGGTGGAAGCGTCGAGCAACTGCTGCGGCAGGTGTCGCCGGGCCAGTACGACACCTACGAGACCTATGAGTCCCTGCTGCGCGCGCTCGCCGGGAGCGAGCTGTGGATGCTGCTCTGGCACGGCCGGGCCGGGTCCCCCGACGCGCAGTACGGGAACATGGAGGTCGGCGGCTACGGCTACGCTCCGTGTGTGACCTCGCACCAGGAGCTGGCCGCCTCCGGCTGGACCCGGGCGCACGAGGTCGTCGGCGGCCGGGACATCGCCGCCGCGCTGTTTCCCGAGCGGTGGGGAATCTGGCTCAATCCGCACAGCCCCGGCGGCGGCGTCGGCGTCCCCTGGCTCGATCTGCGGCGGATCGCCCTCGGTCTGGAGCGGCTGCCCGCCGGACCGCTGCGGATTACCGAGCCCGCCCTCGACATCCCGCAGTTCTACGCCCTGCTCACCCGGAACGCGCACCACACCCCCGCCGTCCGCTCGCTGCGCCACGCCTGGGTGCAGCCCGCGCTCGGCGTGCCGTACCTGGCCATCGGCCTGGAGCTGTACGACGGCGGGCAGCGCTCGGTGGAGTCGGCCCACCAGATGATGCAGCGCTCCATCACGGCGGTCCCCGAGGGGCTGCCGGTCTCCAGCGTGGCCATGGCCGACGGCCACGACCCGGTGGCGATGTGGCTGCGCCGCCAGGCGCGCCCGTTCTTCGACCGGGACACGCAGGTGGGCGCGGTGCAGGTGCAGGGGCAGGTGCCGAGGCAGAGCGCGGCCCCCGGCCTCGGTTACGGATATCCCCCAACCTATTGATCTGCCCTGCGGCCCCGGGCGTCATTCTCAGCCTCTTATGTTTCGGCCAGGTTTCAGCTGTCCGGAATTCCCAAGGGTATTTCCGGCAAAATCTGACATAGCGCAGCCCTCGGTACCGCTCAACGTCAACTTTCGTCCGCATAACGGAACATGCCGCGTCACATCACAGTTGCGCATCCTTTCCCCGGGGGGGCTGGCGGGTGATCGTGAGCGGGATGAAGACTCCCCAGCCATAGGCCGCTCGGCCTTCTGTACGAACATCAGCAAGGTGGCCGCTACCGCGGCGTGCGCGTGGACTGGTCAACTGCCGGTCGAGAAGGGGTTCCCAACACGATGACGGCGCCACTGCACGAGTCGTCCGCGGATACCGCGGTCGCAGAGCCGGAGCCCGCGCCCAGCGGTGCCAAGAAGGACATCGAGGGCCGGTCGCTCGGCCGAATCGCCTGGGAGCGGCTCAAGCGCGACAAGGTCGCCCTCATCGGCGGTGCGGTCGTCCTCTTCCTCGTCCTGGCGGCGATCTTCGCCCCGCTGATCACGTCGCTGATCGGCCAGTCCCCCAACGAGCGCCACGAGGACCTGATCGACCCGCTCTTCAGCACCCCGAAGGGCTCCTTCGGCGGGATGAGCGGGGACCACCTGCTGGGCGTCGAGCCGGTCAGCGGGCGCGACATCCTCGCCCGCATCGTCTACGGCGCGCGCGTCTCGATCCTCGTGGGCTTCCTCTCCGCGTTCGTCGCCGTGGTCATCGGCACCATCCTCGGCACGCTCGCGGGCTACTTCGGCGGCTGGCTGGACACCGTCATCAGCCGCATCATGGACATGCTGCTCGCCTTTCCGCAGCTCCTTTTCGCGATCTCCCTGATCTCCGTCATGCCGAACGACATGCTGGGCCTGACCGGCACCGGGGTCCGGCTGATGGTGATGATCCTGGTGATCGGCTTCTTCGGCTGGCCGTATATCGGCCGGATCGTGCGCGGCCAGGTGCTCTCGCTGCGCGAGCGCGAGTACATCGAGGCGGCCCGGAGCCTGGGCGCCGGACGGCGCTACATCATCCGCCGGGAGCTGCTGCCGAACCTGGTCGCGCCGATCACCGTGTACACCACGCTGATGATCCCGACCAACATCCTCACCGAGGCCGCGCTCAGCTTCCTCGGCGTCGGCGTCAAGCCGCCCACCGCCTCCTGGGGCCAGATGCTGTCGAATGCCGTCGAGTACTACGAGTCCGACCCGATGTACATGATCATCCCAGGTGTCGCGATCTTCATCACGGTGCTCGCCTTCAACCTCTTCGGCGACGGCGTACGCGACGCCCTCGATCCCAAGGGGACCCGTTGACCCCCCAGCCAAGATCCCCCCGGCCTCGCGATGGTGCGGGCCGTGACCTACCCGGAGGTTGCGAGAAAGTGACAACCAAACGCACATCGAGGCGCCGACTGGCGGCGGTCTCCGCACTCGCCGTCGGCACCCTGCTGACCGCCACGGCCTGTGGCGGCAATGACGACGACAACGGGGGCGGCGGCGACGCGGCCGGCTTCAACGCGGGCGTCAACAAGGTGGCCAACGCGTCCGACAAGAAGGGCGGCACGCTGCGGTACGTCGGTGTCCAGGACGCCGACTCCTGGGACACCACCCGGATGTACTACGGCTTCGCCATCGACTTCTCGCGCTACTACAGCCGCACGCTCGTCAGCTACACCGCGGCTCCGGGGCAGAAGTCCATCGACCTCAAGCCCGACCTCGCGAAGAGCAAGGGCAAGCTGTCCGACGGCGGCAAGACCTACACGTACGAGCTGAAGGACGGGCTGAAGTGGGAGGACGGCAAGCCGATCACCTCCCAGGACATCAAGTACGGCATTGAGCGCCAGTGGGCGCAGAACGTGCTGTCCGGCGGCCCGGTCTACGCCAAGGACGTGCTCGACCCCGACGGCAAGTACAAGGGCCCCTACGAGGGCGGCGACTTCAAGGGCATCGAGACGCCGGACGAGAAGACCATCGTCTTCCACCTGCCGAAGCCCAACGGCGACTTCGAGCAGATGCTCGCCATGCCCACCAACGCGCCGGTGCGCAAGGACATGGACAAGAAGTCCAAGTACGGGCTGAAGCCCTTCTCCTCGGGCCCGTACAAGTTCCAGTCGTACACCCCGAACAAGAACCTGACCCTGGTCCGGAACAAGAACTGGTCGGCGAAGACCGACAACCTGCGCAAGGCGCTGCCGGACAAGGTCAAGCTCACCCTGCTCACCAACGCCGACGAGCGGGACAAGCGCCTGATCAACGGTGACGCGGACCTGGACCTCAACCAGCGCGGCATGGACTCCCAGGGCCGCACCACCGCGATCAAGGAGCACAAGGCCAACGTCGACAACCCGCAGACCGGGTTCATCTCGTATGTGGCCTTCCCGCAGAGCGTGAAGCCGTTCGACAACATCCACTGCCGCAAGGCCGCGATCTACGGCACGGACCACAAGTCCGTGCAGACCGCGCGCGGCGGTCCGATGGCGGGCGGCGACCTGGCGACGAACATGCTGCCGCCGACCGTCCCGGGCTGGGACAAGAACGACGACCAGTACGGCATCGCCAAGGGCAGTGCCGACGTCGCCAAGGCCAAGGAAGAGCTCAAGAAGTGCGGCAAGCCGAACGGCTTCAAGACCACGCTCGCCGTGCGCAACACCGACAAGTCCGATGAGAAGTCGGCCGAGGCGATCCAGGCGTCGCTGAAGAAGGTCGGCATCAACGTGGAGATCGACCCGTTCGACGGCGCCCAGGGCTCCTCGATCGTCGGTAACCCGGACGTGGTGAAGAAGAAGGGCTACGGGATGGTCCTCTACGGCTGGGGCCCGGACTTCCCGAGCGGCCAGGGCTACGGCGTCCCGCTGTGGAACAGCAAGTACATCCTGGACAACGGCAACAACAACTACGCGTTGATCGACGACAAGAAGATCGACAGCCAGTTCGCCGACGCCATCGCCGACGAGGACCCGAAGTCCGCGGCGAAGAAGTACGCGGAGATCAACAAGGAGGTCATGAAGGGTGCTTACTACCTTCCGCTGACCTACATGAAGGTCGTCCAGTGGCGCGCCAGCCACCTGACGAACGTCTACTCGGCGGACGCCTTCAACGGCTGGTACGACATGGTCAACATCGGCGTCAAGAAGTGACCCGCGTGGTCACCCACATCACCATCTGACGGCGTCACCCGCCGCTGGCACGAAGGGCAGGTGAAGGCCGCGGCGGCGGCCCGGCCGAGACCCCCGCACCCCGGGGGGCCGGCCGGGCCGCCGCAAGGCGGCCGAGAGCAGTGCTCACATACCTCATCAGGCGGCTGTTCGCCGTCGCAGTGATGCTGGTCGTCATCATCCTGGCGGTCTTCTGCATCTTCTTCCTGATCCCCAAGTGGACCGGAACCGATCCGGCCACGATGTTCGTCGGCAAGCAGGCCGACAAGGAGGCCATCGAGGCCGTCCGGCAGAAGCTCCAGCTGGACGACCCGATCCTGGTGCAGCTCTTCGAGTTCTTCAAGGGCATTTTCGTCGGACGCGACTACACCGGTGGGGGCACCACCACGCACTGCTCTGCCCCCTGCTTCGGCTACTCGTTCCGCACTGAGCAGGAGATCTGGCCCATCCTGACGGACCGGCTGCCCGTGACCCTGTCCCTGGCGGTCGGCGCCGCCGTGCTGTGGCTGATCATCGGCCTCGCCGTGGGCATCGTCTCCGCGCTCAAGCGCGGCACCATCTGGGACCGGCTCGGCATGACCGGCGCGCTCGCCGGCGTCTCGCTGCCGATCTACTTCACCGGCCTGATCCTGCTGGCCGTCTTCGCCTACCAGCTGGATCTGGTCAGCAACAAGTTCACGCCCTTCGGTGACAATCCGGGGGAGTGGTTCAGCGGCATGATCCTGCCCTGGATCAGCCTCGCCTTCCTGTTCGGCGCGATGTATGCCCGGATCACCCGGGCCACCATGCTGGAAGTGATGGGCGAGGACTACATCCGTACAGCGCGGGCCAAGGGCCTCAGAGAACCGGTCGTCATCGGCAAGCACGCCATGCGCTCCACGATGACGCCCGTCCTCACCCTCCTGGGCATCGACCTCGGCGCCCTGATGGGCGGCGCGATCCTCACCGAGACCACCTTCAGCATCCCCGGGCTCGGCCAGGCCGTGCTGAAGGCGATCAACGAGAAGGACCTTCCGCTGATCCTCGGTGTCACCCTCATCACCGCAACCGCCGTCGTCATCGCGAATCTCATCGTCGACCTGCTGTACGGCGTGATCGACCCCCGAGTGAGGCTTGCATGACAGACCAGCCAGCAGAGAAGCCGGAAGAGCAGAAGGCCGACGCCGTGCCGGAGCCGGCCGACACTGCCGCCGCCGACGCCACTGACGCCGCCGACGCCGCCGACGGCACGGTCGACCAGGCCGAGCAGGACGCCCAGGCGGCCGGCGGGAAGGTGGCGGACACGGCGCCGGGCGAGCCGGTGCTGGACAAGAAGCCCGCCAGCGCGTTTCTGGAAGTGCGCGACCTGCGCATCCACTTCCCCACCCAGGACGGCCTGGTCAAGTCCGTCGACGGGCTGTCCTTCTCGCTGGAGAAGGGGCAGACGCTGGGCATCGTCGGCGAGTCGGGCTCCGGCAAGTCGGTCACCTCGCTCGGCATCATGGGCCTGCACACCGTCGGCCAGTACGGGCGCCAGCGCCCCAAGCTGTCCGGCGAGATCTGGCTGAACGGCCAGGAGCTGCTCACCGCCGACCCGGACGAGGTGCGCAAGCTGCGCGGCCGGGAGATCTCCATGATCTTCCAGGACCCGCTGTCGGCCCTGCACCCCTTCTTCACCATCGGCCACCAGATCGTCGAGGCGTACCGGGTGCACCACGACGTCGACAAGAAGAAGGCGCGCGCCCGCGCCGTCGAGCTGCTCGACCGGGTGGGGATCCCCGAGCCCGCCAAGCGCGTGGACAGCTTCCCGCACGAGTTCTCCGGCGGGATGCGGCAGCGCGCGATGATCGCCATGTCGCTGGCGAACAACCCCGAGCTGCTGATCGCCGACGAGCCGACGACGGCGCTGGACGTCACCGTCCAGGCGCAGATCCTCGACCTGATCCGGGATCTGCAGAAGGAGTTCGGCTCGGCCGTCATCATCATCACCCACGACCTCGGCGTCGTCGCCGAGCTCTCGGACGACATCCTGGTGATGTACGGCGGGCGCTGTGTCGAGTACGGCACGGCGGAGGAGGTCTTCTACGAGCCGCAGCACCCCTACACCTGGGGCCTGCTCGGCTCGATGCCGCGGATCGACCGGGAGCGCACCGACCGGCTCTCCCCGGTCAAGGGCTCCCCGCCCAGCCTCATCAACGTTCCCGAGGGCTGTGCCTTCAACCCGCGCTGCCCGTACGCGGACGTGCCCAAGGGCGGCATCACCCGCACCCGGCGCCCCGAGCTGCGCGAGACGAAGCCCGGTCACCTCTCCGCCTGCCATATGGACCAGGCCGACAGGGAACGGATCTGGAACGAAGAGATTGCCCCGAAGCTATGAGCGTCGCAGGCGCGGCCACGCGGCCGCAGACATGTACGATCCCGCACGTCTGCGCCGCGCGGGCGGAGAAGCGAGCCGAGAGCGGGGAGCGAGGACGAGATGACTGACTCCAACTCCGAGCAGCCGAAGGGTGGTACGGCCACCGTCGAAGAGCCCCGGGCGGGTGAGACGCTGCTCAAGGTGAGCGGTCTCAAAAAGCACTTCCCGATCACCAAGGGGCTGCTCAAGCGGCAGGTCGGTGCGGTACTGGCGGTCGACGGCCTGGACTTCGAGGTGCGCTCGGGCGAGACCCTGGGCGTGGTGGGCGAGTCCGGGTGCGGCAAGTCCACCATGGGCCGGCTGATCACCCGGCTGCTGGAGCCCACCGACGGGTCGGTCGAGTTCGAGGGCAAGGACATCACCCACCTCGGCGTCAACGGCTTGCGCCCGCTGCGCCGCGATGTGCAGATGATCTTCCAGGATCCGTACTCGTCGCTCAACCCCCGGCACACGGTCGGCGCGATCGTCAGCGCCCCCTTCAAGCTCCAGGGCGTCACCCCCGAGGGCGGGGTCAAGAAGGAGGTGCAGCGGCTGCTGTCGGTGGTCGGGCTGAGCCCCGAGCACTACAACCGCTACCCGCACGAGTTCTCCGGCGGCCAGCGGCAGCGCATCGGCATCGCGCGGGCGCTCGCCCTCAACCCCAAGCTGGTGGTGGCCGACGAGCCGGTCTCGGCGCTGGATGTGTCGATCCAGGCCCAGGTGGTGAACCTGCTGGACGACCTCCAGCAGGAGCTGGGCCTGACCTATGTGATCATCGCGCACGACCTGTCGGTCATCCGGCACGTCTCCGACCGGATCGCGGTGATGTACCTGGGCAAGATCGTCGAGCTGACGGACCGCGAGTCGCTGTACGACACGCCCATGCACCCGTACACCCGGGCGCTGCTCTCCGCCGTGCCGGTCCCCGACCCGCGCCGCCGGGAGAAGAACGGCCGGGACCGGATCCTGCTCCAGGGCGATGTGCCGTCGCCGATGAACCCGCCGAGCGGCTGCCGGTTCCACACCCGCTGCTGGAAGGCGACCCAGGTGTGCGCGACGAAGGAGCCGCCGCTGGTGCCGCTGGCGACCGGCCACCAGGTCGCCTGCCACCACCCGGAGAACGCCCCGGACCAGGAGCCGGGGGACACCGAGCCGCTGGTGCGGTCGTAGGACCCATCGGACCGGCGCCGGATCCCGGATCGCGTCCACGGGCCCGGTAGAAAGGGCCCGTGGACAGCTTCCTCAGCCCGTCCCTCCAGCACTGGCTGGATCTCACGGGCATCTTCGTGTTCGCCCTCTCGGGCGCGCTGCTGGCGGTGCGCCGGAACTTCGACGTCTTCGGGATGGCCGTGCTCGCCGCGGTCACGGGCCTCGGCGGCGGGCTGTTCCGGGACCTCGTCATCGGCGCCGTGCCGCCTGCGGCGTTCACGGATCTCGGGTACGCGCTGACGCCGCTCGTCGCCACCGTGATCGTCTTCTTTCTGCACCCCGAGGTCGAACGGATCACCAAGGCGGTGCTGGTGTTCGACGCGGCCGGGCTCGGGCTGTTCTGCGTCACCGGCACGCTCAAGGCGCACGAGTACGGGCTCAGCCTCACCTCGTCGGCCGTGCTGGGGCTGGCCACCGCCGCGGGCGGCGGTGTGCTGCGGGACGTGCTCGCGAACGAGGTGCCGTCGCTGCTGCGGTGGGACCGGGAGGTCTACGCGGTGCCCGCGGTGGTGGGGGCCGCGGCGACCGCGCTGCTCATCCACGGTGACCGGGTCAATCCGGTGACCATGACCGGGACCGCCGTGCTGGCGTTCGTGCTGCGGCTGCTGGCGCTGCGGTACGGGTGGCGCGCGCCGCGGGCCTGGAACCGGCGCAGCGCACGCCCCGACGAGTCCTGAGCCGCTGTCGGGGCACGTCGTGCCCCGTAAGGAGCGCGGTTGCCTGGGAGCCCCGCCGGGTCAGAACGGGAACTCCGTTCGGCCGCGCTGGACGGAGACCCAGCGCTGGGTCGTGAACGCGGCCCACGCTCCCTCGCCGCGCAGCTGCCCCCCGAACGGCACGGAGGGCTCGTCCAGCGTTCCGGGGCCGTTGACATGCACCACGCCCGAGCGCAGCCGCCGGGAGAGCGCCATGCCCCGCTGCAGGTCCGCCGTGTGGACGGCGCCGCCGAGCCCGGTGTGGACGCCGCCGCCGGCGAGCCGTACCGCCTCCTCGTCCGCCTCGAACGGCAGCACCGCAGCCACCGGACCGAAGATCTCCTGGCGCAGCAGCGGTGAGCCGGCGTCCAGCCCGGCCAGCACGGTGGGGCGCACCACGGACCCTTCGGCGGCCCCGCGCAGCAGGACGCGGGCGCCCTCCCCGGCGGCCTGGTCGGTGAGCAGCGCGACGGCGTCCGCCTGCGCGGGGCTCAGCAGCGGTCCGATCCGGGTCTTCGGGTCCCGTGGGTCCCCGGCCGGCAGCTCCCGCACCCGCTCCACGAACGCCTCGGTGAACTCCCGCTCCACCGCATGGTGCACGAGGATCCGGCTCACGCAGGTGCTGCCGCCCTGCCCCTGGTGGACGAAGCGGCTGACCGCGGCGGCCTCGGCGGCGCGCGGGAGGTCGGCGTCCTCGCAGACCACGAAGGCGCTGTCGCCGTTGAGTTCCAGCACGGTGCGCTTGAAGTGGCCCGCGGCGACGGCCGCGATATGGCGGGCGGTCTTGTCCGAGCCGGTGAAGGAGATCACCTGGGCGGCCGGGTGCTCGATGAGCGCGTCGCCGATCTCCGCGATATCGGTGAGCAGGACGTTCAGCAGACCGGCCGGCAGGCCCGCGTCCTGCAGCAGCTTGGCGACCAGGGTGCCGCCGCAGACCGGGGTGTTCTGGTGGGGCTTGAGCACGACCGCGTTGCCCAGCGCGAGCGCGGGCGCCACCGAGGTGAGCGCCATCAGGAACGGATAGTGGAACGGGCTGATGACGCCGACCACGCCCACCGGCTCGTGGTGGACCTGGTTCTCCTTGCCCGCCACCGGGGACGGCAGCAGCCGGGTGTGCGGGCGCATCGCGAGCCCGCCGGCCTCACGCAGGCACTCCTTGGCGAGGCCCAGCTCGAAGTCGGCGCGCACCCGCGGCGTCCCGGCCTCGGTGACCAGCGCGTCGGCCAGCTCCTCCGCGCGCTCCTCGATCAGGCGCACGGCGCGCTCGCATATGGTCCGGCGGGCGAAGCCGGAGGCGCCCGCCCAGCCGCGCTGGGCGCGCCCGGCGGCCCGGTACGCCTCGTCCACCTCGTCCGCGGTGGCGACCGTGACAGCCGCGAGCTTCTCTCCGCTGTAGGGATCGAAGTCGATCAGGTCCCAGGAGCCGGTGCCTGGGCGCCACGCTCCGTCGATGTACTGGAGCGCGAGATTCGCGAAGTACGACATTGCGGCTGGCTTCCTTCCCTGGTCCAGACGACAAGTTAAGTACGGAAGGGGTGAGTTGGTGAAGGGGGTACTGGATTCTGCCGTCACTCCTACCGACAAGTAACAAGTCGGTGCACCGTGTGCGTTATGTCCAAAGCTCCCGAGGGCACCCTTGTCACCAGCGAATTCGACCGCGCCACGGCGGTGCGGCCCCTCGCCCCCGGCCGCTGTGCGGCGTTGCTTGTCCGCGGGCCGGCCGATAGGTTCAGACCTGAACGGGGGCTATCTCCTCGCCGTCCCCGGCCGTGCCCTGGCCGGGGAACTGCCGCACCCCGACCCCTTCACGGTCTCCGCTCACTGCCTCACCGCCTCCGCGCCCGGTCCCGCCGCCATCCGTACGGAGACGGCCCGCGAGGGCCGCACCCCCGGCACGGCCTCCGCCTCGCTCTTCCAGACCGCGGCGGACGGCACCGAGGTTGAGCGGATCCGCGCAACAGTGACGTACGGCGACCCCGACGCGCTCACCGTCCACGTCCGCACGAGTGACCGGGCATGCAGGGTGCGCCCCGGAGCGGCCCGCCGGGACGGCCCGGTCAGCGTACGGAGAGCCGCACCACCCGGGCGTGCGCGTGCGGCGTCCCGTGGACCTTCACCGCCACGTAGCGGGCGGAGGCCGCGCGATGGAGGCGGCGTACGCGCCCGAGGCCCCACAGGGTGCCCGCGCGCCGGTAGTGGACGCCGTCCCTGCTGAACTCCACGTGCGCGGCCGGGGCCCAGGGCGTCGTCCACTCGGCCTCCACCCGCCGCACCGCGCGCCGTTCTCCGAGGTCCACCACCATGCGGCCGTCCGGTCCCGGCCGCCACGCCGTATCGGGATCGCCGTCCACCGCGGCGCCCGGCCAGGACATCCCGCGCGGCAGCGGAGAGGTGGGGAAGGTGTTCCGGCCCAGGGCGTGGTCGTCGTACGGGTACGGCCGCGCGCCCGGAACGGTGACCCGGGTCCCGCGCCGGCCCCGTACGGTCGCCTCGGTGCTGCGGCCCTGCGCCTCGATCCGCACCCGGCAGCCGGGGCCCGACAGGTGCAGGGTCGACCCGTCGGTCACCCGCACCCGCAGCCCCGGAGGCAGTGCCCGGCCGGACAGCGGCGTGAGCGTGAACCGGGGCGGCAGCAGCCGGGCCGAGGCGGCGTCGAGGCGGACCGCGCAGGCGAGGCCGTCCCGGGTGACCGTCTGCTCGCCCTCGTACACGCGCCGGCGCCGGCCCCGCTGCGGCACCTCGACGCGCGTGTCGACCGTGTGCGCCGACAGGTTGAACAGGCTCAGGTGCCCGTCCGTGAGCGCCGCGCGGACCCGGCCGTCCGCGGCGGCGGGCGCCGCGCCGCGCGCCAGGTCGCGCAGCTCGCCCGGCGTGACGCCGCAGCGCCCCTCGACCACCAGGGGCGTCTGCGCGCCGTCGGCCGGCACGACCATGTCGCCGTACACGGCCACGGGGTGCTCACCGCCGCCGCGCACCACCAGCCCCGCGCGGCCGTCGATGTCGAGCCACCCGCCGCGGCTGCGCACCGCGGGCTCCGGTCCGGTCGCCAGGTCCGTCCACCGCTCGCCGTCGGACGACCCCTGGAGGCGGTAGACGCGTGCGGCGGCGGCCTCCCAGCGCAGCGTGACCCGGTCGAGCGCGTGCGCGGCGCCGAGGTCCACCGCCCACCAGCTGTCGGCCCGCCGCCGGTCCTCCTTCGAGACGGCCCACCGGGTGTCCGCCGCGCCGTCCACCGCCATCCCCGGACCCATGCCGGGCGTGTGCGAGGAGGCCGTGGCGGCACGGCCGCGCGCGAGGTCCGGGCCGCCGTCCCCGTCGCGGGCCTCCACGGCGAACAGCGAGTAGCCGTAGGCCGGGTCGGGCTGCACGCCCAGCATCCTCAGATGGCGCACCGTCGCCCGCCCGAAGGTCAGCTCGTCGGTGCGCCCCGCCGCCTCCCCGCGGGACGCCGCGTCCTGCGCGGGGACCTCGGCCGAGCCCTCCGCGAAGCGGTAGGTGCGGCTGCCGTCCAGACCCGCCACACCCGGCATGGTCAGGTTGTGCACCTCCAGCCGGGAGCTGCCCGCGTACGAGCCGTCGGCCGCGTAGACCACCGCGCCGGTGGGGAGCGTCGTGTACCCGGCGAAGCCGTCGCCCAGGCGCAGCAGCGTGGCGCTGCCGTCGAATCCGTCCCGCGCGGCGGTGTGCACCCGCACCGTGCGGCCGCCGACCTCGGCCGCGGTCGACGGCAGGAACATCGGGGTGCTGCCGCTGAGCCGGAACAGCCAGTCGTCGTGACCGGGCTGCCACGCGAACTTCACAAAGCCGGGCTTCGTCACCGCGCCCGCCCAGGCCGCCGGGGACTGGTGCGCGACCAGGCCCGGCCCGGTCCCGAAGTCGGTGACCCCCTTGGCCTGTTCGAACAGCTCCTCCCGCGACACCGGCCGAACCCGCCGTCCGGCGTCCGGCCACACGTGCAGCAGATAGCTGATGGCCAGCTCGGCGCGCGCCTCGGGCTCGTACTTGGGCTCGCCCGAGAACTTCGTCAGCCGGTACCTCGGGGGGTACTCCTGGTACGCCTCCAGGCGCGCGGCCAGCTCCAGTTCCGCGCGCGCCGCGGCCCGGTCCCCGGCCACCCGGGAGAGGAACGCGAGCGGGATCACGTCCCTGCCGTAGAGGTGCTCGCGGTCGCTCACCATCGGCATCAGCGGTTCGCCCGCGTCGGACATCACGCCGAGCAGCGTGCGCCACAGGGACTCGGCGTTGGGCTGCGCGGTCAGGACCTCGGGCAGCGGCCGGCCCGCCGCGAGGAAGTGCGCAGCGTTACGCCCCGAGGTGCGCCACAGCTCCTCCTGGTAGTGCGGCCCGAACGACCCGTGGTTCTCGACGATGAACGTGTCGTAGACGTTGCGGGCCCTGTTGCGCGCGACCGGGACGCCGTCCACCCGCGTGGGGTTGGCCAGGTCGGCGGGCGGCAGCCCGGCCTCGTTGCGCGACCAGGTCCCGTAGTCGGCGGCCCAGCCGGGGCGGCGCCGGTCGTCCGGTGCCCAGGCCAGCGCGGGGGCGAGCGTCTGGGCGTAGACGCCCATCTCCTCCAGCTTGGTGTCGCCGACGTACCCGCCGGTCAGGCCGTTCGGAGTCCAGCTGCCGGAGTCCGGGTCGTCACCGGTGCCCAACGAGTGGGTGTACGCGGCCTGTTCGCGGGTGATGGTGTCGACCGCCGCGCGGGTCCCGGTGTCCAGCTCGCTCCACAGCAGGCGCGCGGCGAGGACGAAGTACGACTGGAACGTGGTGTCGAAGAACAGCTTGCGGCCCCACTGGGCACCGCCTGCCAGCCGGTTCGACGAGGCGAAGTGGCGCAGGGTCGCGAGCGTACGGCGCTTGAGCGTCGCCCTGCTCACCCCCGCCTCGCCCTCGTCGAAGTCGCCGCGTGTCAGCAGGACGGCGTGTCCGAGGACGACGGCGAAGCCGAAGTCCCTGTCGCTGTAGGTCCCCTTCGCCTCGTCCCACTGCGTCTCCGACCAGCGGGTGTGCCGGAGGAGGGCGCGATAGTACGTGGCGGCGACCCGGTCCTCGCCCGCGGCGCCGCCCGCTTCCCCGGTCCGCTCCGGGGCGGCGGGGGAGGCGGCGG
>NZ_JAAKZZ010000012.1 GCF_011045075.1 Streptomyces boncukensis | reverse complement strand
TCCCGCACCAGATCGAGGACGAGCCGCGGCCGACGACTCGTTCCGCCGACGGTTCGACGAGGCCGGCGAGGCCGAACGGCCCCGGCTCGTCCTCGATCTGGTGCGGGAGGCGGTCGCGGCGGCGCTCGGCCACCGGAGCCCGGACGAGATCGAGAGCAGGCGCGGCTTCGTCGCCATGGGCTTCGACTCGCTGACCGCCGTGGAGACCCGGAACCGGATCAGCGCGAAGACCGGGCTCAGACTGCCCAGCACCCTGATGTTCGACCATCCCACGCCCGCGGACCTGGCGGACCATCTGGCCGGGCAGCTGACGGCGCGGGACGAGACGCCCGAGACCGATGTCCTGGCCGAACTGCGCAAGTTCGAGGCGATGGTCGCGGCGCTGCCACCGGAGGAGGCGGAGCGGATCGGCATCAGAAAACGCCTCGGTTCCCTGCTGGAGAGCTTTCAGCACCCGGTTGCCGACACGTCCTTGGAGTCAGCCGGTCTCGACGACATGTTCGCGATCATCGACGAGGAACTGGAGGAGCCGTGACCGGCATGCCCGACCCGCATGACGAAGGCAAGGTTCTCGACTACCTCAAGCGGCTCACCACCGATCTCAGGCAGACCCGCCGGCGGCTGCGGGCGGTGGAGGAAAGGGACCAGGAGCCGATCGCGATCGTGGGCATGGCCTGCCGGCTGCCGGGCGGGGTCGCCTCCCCCGAGCAGCAGTGGGACCTCGTCCTTGGCGGACGGGACGCGATCTCCGGGTTCCCCGCCGACCGGGGCTGGGACCTGGATGCGCTGACCGGGACGCCGACGGCTGACGGAACGTGTGCGACCGCGCAGGGCGGATTCCTGTACGACGCCGCGGAGTTCGATCCGGAGCCCTTCGGCATCTCCCCGCGCGAGGCGCTCGCGATGGACCCGCAGCAGCGGCTGCTGCTGGAGACCTCCTGGGAGGCGCTGGAGCGCGGGCGGATCGACCCGACGTCGCTGCGCGGCACCCGGACCGGGGTCTTCACCGGTCTGATGTACCACGACTACGGGTCGTACGAGCGGACGCTGTCGGCGCCTGACGAGGTGACCGGCTACCTCGGGAACGGGAGCGCGGGAAGCATCGCCTCCGGCCGGATCGCCTACACCCTCGGCCTGGAGGGGCCGGCGATCACGGTGGACACCGCGTGCTCGTCCTCGCTGGTGGCCCTGCATCTGGCGGGTCGTTCGCTGCGCCAGGGCGACTGCTCCCTGGCGCTCGTCGGCGGGGTCTCGGTGCTGTCGACCCCCGCGGCGCTGCTGGAGTTCACCCGGCAGAACGGGCTGGCGCCGGACGGCCGGTGCAAGGCGTTCGCGGAGTCGGCGGACGGCACCGGGCTGGCCGAGGGCGCGGCCATGCTGCTGGTCGAACGTCTCTCCGACGCGCGGCGTCATGGCCACCCCGTACTGGCGGTCGTCAGGGGAAGCGCGGTCAACCAGGACGGCATGACCAGCGGTCTGACCGTTCCCAACGGACAGTCGCAGGAGCGCGTCATCCGGCAGGCGCTCGCCGAATCCGCTCTGTCGCCGGCCGACGTGGACCTGGTGGAGGCGCACGGGACCGGTACGTCACTGGGCGACCCGATCGAGGCCCGGGCCCTGCTGGCGACATACGGGCAGCACCGGGACCGGCCGGTGTGGCTCGGCTCCCTGAAGTCCAACATCGGCCACACGCAGGCCGCCGCGGGGGTCGCCGGTGTCATCAAGACCGTGCTGGCCCTGCGGCACGGGCTGCTCCCGAGGACCCTGCACGCGGACGAGGCGACCTCGCACGTGGACTGGTCCGCCGGGGACGTCCGGCTGCTGCGGGAGAACCGCCCCTGGCCGGAGACCGGGCAGCCGCGGCGCGCCGCCGTCTCCTCCTTCGGCGCCAGCGGCACCAACGCGCACGTCGTCATCGAACAGGCAACCGAGGACGCGACCGGGGACGCGACCGAGGACATGGCCGGGGACGCGCCTGGCGACGTGGCCGGCGACGCCGCCATCGGCGACGCCGCCGCCGACAGCGTCACCGACGGGGAGCCGCCCGGGGGCGGCCCCGTGCTGTGGGCGCTGTCGGCGCACAGCGGCAGCGCCCTGCGGGCCCAGGCGGAGCGCCTGCTGCCGTACGCCGAACGGGAGCGGCCCGTGGACACCGGCGTGTCGCTGGCGACGACGCGGGCGCGTATGGAGCACCGCGCCGTCGTCGCGGGGGAGGACCACGCGTCGCTCCTGGAGGGGCTGCGGGCGATCGCTGCCGGTGAGCCGGCGGGCAACGTGTTCGAGGGAACCGCGGCCTCGCACCCCACCGGATATCTGTTCGCGGGCCAGGGCGCCCAACGGATCGGGATGGGGCGCGGACTGCACACGGCGTTCCCCGCCTTCGCCCGGGAGTTCGACGCGGTGTGCGCGGAGTGGGACCCGGAGCTGCGTACGGCGATCGGCGACCTGCGCGCGGAGGTCGACCGGACCGACCGGGCCCAGCCCGCGCTGTTCGCGGTCGAGGTCGCGCTGTACCGGCTGCTGGAGTCGTGGGGCGTCACCCCGGACGTCCTCATCGGCCACTCGGTCGGCGAGATCGCCGCCGCGCATGTCGCCGGTGTGCTGTCGCTGGCGGACGCCTGCACCCTGGTGTCCGCGCGCGGGCGCCTGATGCAGGCGCTCCCCGGCGGCGGGGCCATGGTCGCGGTCCGCGCCTCGGAGGAGGCCGTACGCGCCGCGCTGCCCGAGGGGACGTGCATCGCGGCGGTGAACGGCCCCGAGTCGGTGGTCGTCTCCGGGGACGGCGACGCGGTGGACGCGTTCGCCGCCGCGTGGGGGCGCTGCACCCGCCTGCGCGTCTCGCACGCCTTCCACTCGCACCGCATGGAACCGATGCTGGACGCCTTCGGCGAGGTGGTCCGCGGCCTGACCTTCCACCGGCCGCGGATCCCCGTGCTGCCCACCGCGTCCGGCGAGGTGTCCGACCCGGAGTACTGGATACGGCAGGTGCGCGAACCCGTCCGGTTCCTCGACGCGCTGCGCGCTGCCCGCCGGGACGGCGTGCGCGCCTTTGTGGAACTCGGCCCGGACTCGGTGCTCGCCTCCATGGGCTCGGAGTGCGTCGAGGACGCGCTCTTCGTGCCCACGCTGCGCGCCGACCAGCCGGAGCCGACGGCCCTCTCCGCCGCGCTCGCGCGGCTGCACGCGCACGGCCGTGACCTCGACTGGCCGGCGCTCCTGCCGTCCGGACGCCGGATCGACCTGCCGACCACCGCGTTCCAGCGCGAGCGGTTCTGGCTCGACGGCACGGCGGCGCGGACCGAGCTCGGCGGTACCGGACTGCTCCCGGGGCGGCACCCGCTGTTCGCCGCGGTGGTCGGCCTCGCCGACGGCGACGGGTACGTCTTCTCCGGCAGCGTCGACGCGAGCGGCTGGCTCGCCGAACACGTCGTCGCGGGCGAGGTCGTGGTGCCCGGGGCCGCACTGGTCGAGGCCGCGCTCACGGCGGGCCGCCGGCTCGGCTGCGGACAGCTGGCCGAGCTCACGATGCAGGTCCCGCTGATGCTGCCGGCCTCGGGCGCGGTGGCCCTGCAGATGCGGGTCGGCGCCCCGGACGGGTCGGGGGCGCGCGAGGTGGCGCTGGCCTCGCGCCTCGACGAGCCGGGCGAGGGGGAGTGGCTGCGCCACGCGACCGGTGTCCTCGCCCCCGGCGTGCCGTCCCCGGCGTCCGCGCCGCCCTGGCGGCCCGGCGAGCCGGTCGAGATCGGCGGCATGTACGAGCGGATGGGCCGGGCGGGACTGGACTACGGTCCGTCCTTCCGCGGCGTGCGACGCGCCTGGCGCGACGGGGACGACGTGCTCGCCGAGGTCGTCCCGCCGCAGGAGATGCGGGACGACCGGTTCCTGATCCACCCGGCGCTGCTCGACGCCGCGCTGCACGGGCTGCACCTGCTCACCGGCGCCGATCAGGCGCGCCTGCCGTTCTCCTGGTCCGGGGTCGCGGTCCACGCCCCCGCCGCTCCGTCCCGGCTGCTGGTGCGGCTGTCGCCGCGCGGCGAGGACGGCGGGGACGGCGGGGACAGCGCGGCGCTGTCCGTCTGCGACGAGGCGGGGAACCCCGTCGTCTCCGTGGCGCGGCTGTCCGTCCGCCCCCTGCCGTCGACCGGGATCGGCGCGCGCACCGGCGGCGGGCTCTACCGCGTGGCGTGGCACCGGGCGGCGCCCGCGTCCCCGGTCCGGGACGACGTGGCCCGGATACGGCCCCGCTCGGTGGCGGAGGCGCTGGAGCGTGTGCAGGCCCGGCTGGCCTCGAACGACCTCTCCCCGCTGGCGGTGGTCGTCGGCGACGAGCGGCACGACGCGGCGGTACGGGGCCTGGTGCGCTCCGCGCAGGCCGAGCACCCGGACCGGTTCGTGCTGGTGGAGTGCGCCCGCGACGAGGACGCGTCGCTGGTCCCCGCCGCGGTGGCCGTGGGCGAGCCGGAGGCGGCGATCCGGGACGGCGAGGTGTCCGTGCCCCGGCTGGAGCGCGCTTCCGGCGGTGACCGCGCCCCGGCCCTCGACCCCGCGGGCACCGTGCTGATCACCGGCGGCACCGGGGCGCTCGGCGTGCTGATGGCCGAGCACCTGGTCGCTGCCTGGGGCGTGCGGCACCTCGTGCTGGCGGGGCGGAGCGGCACCGCCGAGCTGCCGGAGCTGGACGCCGAGGTCGCGGTCGTGAGCTGCGACGTGTCCGACCGGGAGGCGCTGGCCGCGCTGCTCGCCTCGATCCCCGGCGACCGCCCGCTGACCGCGGTGATCCACATGGCGGGCGTGCTGGACGACGGCGTGGTGGAGTCGCTGACGCCCGAGCGCGTCCGCGCGGTGGCCGCCGCGAAGGCGGAAGCGGCGTGGCACCTGCACGAACTGACCGGCGACCTGGAGGCGTTCGTCCTGTTCTCCTCGGCCGCCGGGGTCCTCGGTTCGCCCGGTCAGGCCAACTACGCCGCCGCCAACGCGGCGCTCGACGGACTGGCCGTCCACCGCAGGCGGCAGGGGCTCCCGGCGCTGTCGCTCGCCTGGGGGCTGTGGGAGAGCCCGGCCGGGATGGCGGGAGAGCTGAGCGGCGGCGACCGCGCCCGGCTGGACCGCTCGGGCGCGCTCGGGCTCAGCGCCGCACAGGGAACGGCGCTGTTCGACCTCGCGATGACCAGCGGCGAGCCGGTGCTGCTGCCGATGCGGTTCGACACGGCGGCCACCCCGACCGCACGGCACGCACACCTCCTGCGGAACATCCTCGGCCGCCGGGAGCTCCCCGCGGCGGCGGCAGGCGGCGACGGCGGCGCGCACTGGGACGGCACGGACGCGCTGGACCTGGTCCGTCGCCACGCCACCGCGGTGCTGGGGCACCGCGACCCGGCGAGGATCGGCCCCGACCGCCCGTTCCTCGAAGCGGGCTTCGACTCCCTCACGGCGGTGGAGCTGCGCAACCGGCTGCACCGCGCGACCGGCCTCCGGCTCCCCCCGACGCTGCTGTTCGACTACCCGACTCCCGCGGCGCTCGCGGAGCATCTGAGCGACGCGTTCGGCGGACGCACCGTCGAGGTGGTCGCGAGCGCGGGAGCGGAACACGGCGACGAACCGATCGCGATCGTCGCCGCCGCCTGCCGGCTGCCCGGCGGCGTCGCCTCCCCGGAACAGCTGTGGCACCTGGTGAACGAGGGACTGGACGGGATCTCGGGATTCCCGACCGACCGCGGCTGGGCAGCGAAGCTGGCCCACGCCGAGTGCGCGACCGGCCAAGGCGGCTTCCTCTACGACATGGCGGAGTTCGACGCCGCGCTGTTCGGGATATCGCCGAAGGAAGCGGTCCTGACCGACCCGCAGCAGCGGCTTCTGCTGGAGGCGTCCTGGGAGACGTTCGAGCGTGCCCGGATCGATCCGCGTTCGCTGCGCGGGGCCCGGGTGGGGGTCTTCGCCGGGTCGATGTACCACGACTACGGGACCGCCGCGGCACCGGACGCGGACGCCATGGGCCCGGCAGGCAGCATCGTCTCCGGGCGGATCGCCTATACGTTCGGACTACAGGGGCCCGCGATCACAGTGGACACCGCGTGCTCGTCCTCGCTGGTGGCGATGCACCTGGCGGCACAGGCGCTGCGGCAGGGCGAGTGCGAGATGGCGCTCGCCGGCGGCGTCTCCCTGATGGCCGGCCCGGACCCGTTCGTGGCGTTCTCCAAGCAGGGCGCGCTCGCGCCGGACGGCAGGGTGAAGGCGTTCGCCGACACCGCGGACGGGACGGCGTGGTCCGAGGGCGTCGGCCTCGTCCTGCTGGAGCGGCTGTCGGAGGCCCGCCGCCACGGGCACCCGGTCCTCGCGGTGATCCGCGGCTCGGCGGTGAACCAGGACGGCGCCTCCAGCGGGCTGACGGCGCCCCACGGGCCCTCCCAGCAGCGCGTGATCCGGCAGGCGCTGGCCGGCGCCCGGCTCGACGCGTCGGACGTGGACGTCGTCGAGGCGCACGGCACCGGCACCAGCCTGGGCGACCCGATCGAGGCGCAGGCGCTGCTGGCGACCTACGGGCAGCGGAGCGACGCCGGGAACCCGGTGTGGATCGGCTCGTTGAAGTCGAACATCGGCCACACCCAGGCGGCGTCCGGAGTCGCCGCCGTGATCAAGATGGTGGAGGCGATGCGGCACGGCGTCATGCCGAGGACCCTCAACGTGGACCGGCCGACGACGAAGGTCGACTGGTCCGCCGGTGCGGCGAGGCTGCTGACCGCGGCGCGCGAGTGGCCCGCGCACGACCGCCCGCGCCGCGGCGCGGTGTCGTCGTTCGGACTGAGCGGGACAAACGCCCACCTCATTCTCGAACAGGTGCCTGACGAGAGCCGGTCCGAGCCTGGTGACGACGCCTTGGCCGATCCCGGCTGGGTGCCGTGGGCGCTGTACGCCGAGACCGCCGGGGGACTGCGGGACCAGGCCGGACGCCTGCTGGAAGGCACCGCGGACCGTCCCGGTGTCCGCGCGGCCGATGTGGGCTGGTCCCTCGGGTCGACCCGGGCCCGTCTGCGTCACCGCGCCGTCGTCGTCGGCGCCGGCCGGGACGGCCTGCGGGCGCTGGCCGACGGCGCCGCACACCCGAGGCTCGTCTCCGGGACCGCCGACCTGGACGGGAAGGTGGTGTTCGTCTTCCCCGGACAGGGCGCGCAGTGGGCCGGAATGGGCCTCGAACTCATCAAGACCTCCCCGGTGTTCGCCGCGCGGATGGCGGAGTGCGAGGCCGCCCTGGCCCCGTACGCGGACTGGCGGCTGACCGAGGCGCTCGCCGACCCGGCCGCGCACGAGCGGGTCGACGTGGTCCAGCCGCTGTCCTGGGCCGTGATGGTGTCGCTGGCGGAACTGTGGCGGTCCCACGGGGTGGTCCCCGACGCGGTGGTCGGGCACTCCCAGGGCGAGATCGCCGCGGCCTGCGTGGCCGGAGCCCTCTCGCTCCCGGACGCGGCGGCCGTCGTCGCCCTGCGCAGCCGCGCGCTCGTCGGCGTCGCGGGCCGGGGCGGCATGGTCTCCGTGCCGCTGCCGGCGTCCGAGGTCGGCGGCATCCTCCGGGACGGCATCGGAATCGCCGCGGTGAACGGACCGGCCTCGACGGTGGTGTCCGGCGACCCGGACGCACTGGAGGCGCTGCTGGCGGAGTGCGCGGGCCGCGAGGTGCGGGCACGGCGCATCCCCGTCGACTACGCCTCGCACTCCGCCCAGGTGGAACCGCTGCACGACCAGCTCCTCGCGGCCCTGGACGGCATCGAACCGGCCCCCTCCGCCGTACCGGTGCTCTCCACCGTGGCGGGGACGTGGCTCGACACCACCACCATGGACGCCGAGTACTGGTACCGGAACCTGCGCGAGACGGTCCGCTTCGCCCCGGCCGTCCGCGAGCTGCTGTCCGCGGGCCATACCTGCTTCATCGAGGTCGGTTCGCATCCGGTGCTGCTCACGGGCGCGCAGGAGACGATCGACGAGGGCGGCCACGACGCGCACGCGCTCGGCACCCTGCGCCGCGACGACGGCGGGCTCGACCGGTTCATGCTGTCGCTGGCCGAGGCGCATGTGCGGGGCGTCGGGATCGACTGGGCCGCCGCGTTCCGCGGCACCGGCGCACGCGTCGTCGACCTGCCCACCTACCCCTTCCAGCGGCGCCGCTACTGGCTGGAGCCGCACCCGGGCGCATCGGACCCCGGCAGCCTCGGACTGGACGCGGTCGGCCACGGGCTGCTGCGCGCCAGGACCCGCCTCGCCGCCGGCGGCGAGGACCTCTACACGGGCCGGCTGTCCCCGGACACCCACCGGTGGCTGAGGGAGCACTCCGTCTTCGGGACGCCGATCCTGCCCGGAAGCGCGTTCGTCGAACTGCTGCTGCGGGCGGGGGAGGCGTCGGGCTGCCGGCGGATCGACGAACTCGTCATCGAGGCGCCCCTGGCCCTCCCGGCCGACGCGGACCTTCAGCTGCAGGTCGTCGTCGGCCCGCCGGACGACGCGGGCCGGCGGCCGGCCACCGTCCACTCCGCGCTGGCCGACGGCGGCACCTGGACCCGGCACGCCTCCGGGACCCTGGCGGAGCCGGAGCCGGAGCCGGAAGCAGGGGAAGCGGCAGGGGCTGCAGAGCTCCCCCTTCCGCCGTGGCCGCCGCAGGGCGCCGCTCCGGTCGAGGTGGACGGCCTCTACGACCTGCTCACCGGGCGCGGCCTCGACTACGGGCCGAGCTTCGCCGGGCTGCGGTCCGCGTGGCGGGCCGACGACGACACGATCCTCGCCGAGGTCGCGCTGCCGGATGAGGCCGACCCGGACGCGTTCGGACTCCACCCGGCGCTCCTCGACGCGGCGCTGCACGGCGCCGCGCTGCTCTCGCCGGACGGCGCGGCGCGGCTGCCGTTCGCCTGGCGCGGGGTCACCCTGCACGCCGTCGGGGCCACCCGGCTCCGGCTGCGGCTGTCCATGACGGACGCCGACACCCTCGCGCTGCACGCCGTCGACACCACCGGCGCGCCGGTGGTGTCCGTGGACGGACTGTCGCTGCGGCCGGTCGCGTCCGGCGAACTCGAAGCCCCGGCCCGCTCGGCGCCCGACGCGCTGTTCGCGCTGTCCTGGACGCCGGCCGAGCCCGCCCCGTCCGCCCCGTCCGCACCCGCGGTCGTCACCGCCGACATCGGCGACGGCAGCCTCGCCGACCTCGCCGACCCCGCCGGCCCCGCACCGGACGTGGTGCTCGCCTCCTGTCCGGGCGATGTGCGCACCGCCGTCGGCCGGGCCCTGGCGCTGGTGCAGGAGTGGCTGGCCGAGAGCCGGTTCGAGGCGTCCAGGCTGCTGATCGCGACCCGGCGCGCTGTGAGCGTCGGCCACGGCGACCCCGTCCAGGATCCGGCGCATGCCGCGGTCTGGGGCCTGCTGCGCTCGGCCCAGTCGGAGTTCCCGGACCGGTTCGTCCTGGCCGACACGGACGGCGCAGCCGACCTCCCGGTGGCCGCGATCGCCGCGTCCGGCGAGCCGCAGGTCGCGGTACGCGGCGGGACGCTGCTGATCCCGCGTCTGCAGCGGGCCGCAGCGGCGCCGGCGCCGCTGGGCGACCAGCCCTGGCAGCTGGACCTGACCGGCCGGGGCACCCTGGACAACCTCGAACCCCGGCCGCACCCGGAGGCCGAACGCCCGCTGGCGGCGGGGGAGGTGCGGCTGGCGGTCCGCGCCGCCGGCCTCAACTTCCGCGACGTGCTGCTGACGCTCGGCATGGTCGACCAGACGGGGCTCAGCGGCGAGGGCGCCGGAGTGGTCCTGGAGGTCGCCGGCGACGTGTCCGGCTTCCGGCCCGGCGACCGGGTCTTCGGCATGTTCCCCTCGTCCCTCGCCTCGGTGGCCGTGGCCGACCACCGGCTGCTCGCACACATACCCGACACCTGGTCCTTCGCGGCGGCCGCCTCGGTGCCCGTGGTGTTCCTGACCGCCTACTGGGGCCTGACCGACCTCGCCGGACTCCGCCGTGGCGAGTCGGTGCTGGTGCACGCGGGCACCGGCGGCGTGGGAACGGCCGCGATACAGCTGGCACAGCACCTCGGCGCGGAGGTGTTCGCCACCGCGAGCCCTCCCAAATGGCAGGCCCTGCGGGACCTCGGACTGGACGACACGCACATCGCCTCCTCCCGCACCCTCGACTTCGAGGCGGCGTTCCTGGACGCCACCGGCGGCCGCGGCGTCGACGTGGTGCTCAACTCGCTCGCCCGGGAGAGCGTCGACGCATCGCTGCGCCTGCTGCCCCGCGGCGGCAGGTTCATGGAGATGGGCAAGACCGATGTGCGCGACCCGGACGAGGTGGCCCGGCGCCATCGCGGAGTGTCCTACCAGGTGTTCGACATCGTCGAAGCGGGGCCGCGACGGCTCGGCGAGATGCTCGCCGAGCTGATGGACCTCTTCCGGCAGGGCGCGATCACACCCGTCCCGGTGTCCGCCTGGGACGTGCGCCACACGGTGGAGGCACTGCGGTTCCTCAGCCAGGCGCGGCACATCGGCAAGATCGTGGTGACCGTGCCGGCCCCGCTGGACCGCGCGGGCACGGTGCTGATCACCGGCGGGACCGGGGTGCTCGGCGGGCTCGTCGCCCGTCATCTGGTGGCGGCCCACGGGGTGCGCCGCCTGCTGCTGACCAGCCGCCGCGGGATGGACGCCGAGGGCGCGGCCGAGCTGCACGCGGAACTCACCGGCCTCGGCGCCGAGGTGACGGTGGCGGCCTGCGACGCCGCGGACCGCTCGCAGCTGGCGTCGCTGCTGTCCCGCACCGGACCCCTGACGGCGGTGGTCCACGCCGCCGGAGCGCTGGCGGACGGCACGGTGGACACCCTGACCGCGGCACAGCTGGACGAGGTGCTGCGCCCCAAGGCGGACGCGGCGCGCCATCTGGACGAACTGACGCGCGGCCACGACCTGTCCGCGTTCGTGATGTTCTCCTCCGCGGCCGGCGTCCTCGGCGGCGCCGGGCAGGCGAACTACGCCGCCGCCAACGCGTATCTGGAAGCCCTGGCCCAGCACAGGCGGTCCAGCGGACTGCCCGGCCAGTCCCTGGCCTGGGGCTTCTGGGAACCGCGCAGCGGCATGACCGCGCATATCGCGGACGCGGACCTCGCACGGATGGCGCGGGCCGGCCTGAGCCCCCTCTCCGCCCAGGAGGGCCTGGCGCTCCTCGACCGCGCCCTGGGCATGCCGGACGCCGCACTGGTCCCCGTACGGCTCGATACCGAGGTGCTGCGGGACCTCCCCCAGGTGCCGGCGCTGTTGCGCGGGCTCGTGCGCCGCGCGCCCCGGCGGGCCGGGAACGACGCCGTCGAGCCGTCCTCCTGGCCGGCGCGGCTGGCCGGGATGTCCGCAGCGGAGCGGGAGCGTGCGCTGGTCGGCCTGGTCCGCGAACATGTGGCCACCGTGCTCGGCCACACCGCGTCGGACGAGATCGCGGCGCGCAGGCCGTTCCAGGAGCTCGGCTTCGACTCGCTGACCGCCGTCGAGCTGCGGAACCGCCTCAGCACCGCGACCGGGGTCCGGCTCCCGGCGACACTGGTCTTCGACTACCCGACGCCCCTGGCCGTCGCGGGCCACCTCGGCGAGCGGCTGGCCGGCGAGAGCCCGCGCCCGGCGCCGGAGGCGGGCCCCCGGCAGGCGCCGGTGGACGAGCCCGTCGCCATCGTCGCCATGGCCTGCCGCTTCCCCGCGGACATCGCCACGCCGGAGCAGCTGTGGGAGCTCGTACTCGCCGAGGCGGACGCCACCGGGCCGTTCCCCACCGACCGGGGGTGGGATCTGGACGGGCTCTACGACGAGGACCCGGAGACGCCCGGCACGAGCTATGTGCGGCGCGGCGGATTCCTGCGGGACGTCTCCGGATTCGACGCCGACTTCTTCGGCATCGCCCCGCGCGAAGCGCTCGCCATGGATCCGCAGCAGCGCATTCTCCTGGAGACGTCCTGGGAGCTCTTCGAGCGGGCCGGGTGGGATCCGACGTCGCTGGCCGGAACGTCCACCGGAGTGTTCGTCGGCACGCATGGGCAGGACTACTCGGCGCTGTCCGGCGGCGACGAGCGCTACCTGATCACCGGGGCGGGGAGCAGCGCCCTGGCCGGCCGGCTGGCCTACGTCTTCGGCCTGGAGGGGCCCGCGCTCACCGTGGACACGGCCTGCTCCTCCTCCCTCGTCTCGGTCCATCTCGCCACCCAGGCCCTGCGCCAGGGCGAGTGCGACGCGGCGCTGGCCGGCGGCGTGTCCGTCCTGAGCACCCCGCACGGGCTGCTGGGGCTGAGCCGCCAGCGCGGCCTGGCGCCGGACGGCCGATGCCGCTCGTTCTCCGACGAGGCGGACGGCTTCGGGATGGCCGAGGGCGTCGGCGTGCTGCTCCTGGAGCGGCTCTCGGACGCGCGCAGGCTCGGCCATGACGTGCTCGCCGTGGTGCGCGGCTCGGCGGTCAACAACGACGGCGCGTCGAACGGTTTGACCGCGCCGAACGGACTGTCCCAGGAACGCGTCATCGAACGCGCCCTGCGCGCGGCGGGACTGTCCGGACGCGACATCGACGCCGTGGAGGCGCACGGCACCGGAACGACGCTGGGCGATCCGATCGAGGCCCAGGCCCTGCTGGCCACCTACGGCCAGGTCCGCGACACCCCGCTGTGGCTGGGGTCGGTCAAGTCCAACATCGGCCACGCGCAGGGCGCCGCCGGGGTGGCGGGTGTGATCAAGACGGTCATGGCGCTGCGCGGGGGCACCCTGCCCCGGACCCTGCACGTCGACCGGCCCTCGTCCCATGTGGACTGGTCGTCGGGGACGGTCGAACTGCTCACCGCCGCGCGGCCGTGGCCGGCCCACGGGCGCCCCCGCCGGGCGGGCGTCTCGTCGTTCGGCGTGACCGGTACGAACGCCCACCTGATCATCGAACAGGCGGACGCGGCGGACGCGGCGGACGCGGCGGACGCGGCGGACGCGGCGGACGCGGCGCAGGCGCCCGCTCCGGAACCGGCGGACCCCCCGGAGCCGGAGCGGCACCTCGCCTTCCGCCCCTGGGTGCTCTCCGCACGCTCCCCGGGCGCGCTGTCGGCCCAGGCCGAACGGCTGCGCGCCCGCCTCGGCGACCCCGGCGGGCACCTCGTGGACATCGGGTTCTCGCTGGCGGCCACCCGCGCGGAGCTGGAGTACCGGGCTGTCCTCCTCGGCCAGGACCGGGACGGGCTGGCCGCCGGGCTCGCGGCGCTCTCCGCGCGCGAGCCGTCCGCACAGGTGGTGCACGGCGCCCTCCCGGCGCAGGACCCGGACCGGCCGGTGCTGGTCTTCCCCGGCCAGGGCGCCCAGTGGGTGGGGATGGCGCTGGGCCTGACAGCGGCGTCCCCCGTCTTCGCGCGCGCCCTGCGGGAGTGCGCCGAGGCGCTGGAGCCCCTGGTCGACTGGGACCTGCTGGATGTGCTGGCCGACGAGTCCGCGCTGGCCAGGGTGGAGGTGGTGCAGCCCGCGCTGTGGGCGGTCATGGTGTCCCTGGCCGAGCTGTGGCGCGCCCACGGCGTACGGCCGGGCGGGGTCATCGGACACTCCCAGGGCGAGATCGCCGCCGCGGTCGTGGCCGGGGCGCTGTCCCTGGCCGACGGCGCGCGGGTGGTCGTCCTGCGCAGCCGGGCCATCGCCCGGGAACTCGCGGGGCGCGGCGGCATGGCCTCGGTCCCGCTGCCCCGGGAGGCGGTCGCGGAACGGATCGGCCCGTGGGACGGGCAGCTGACGGTCGCCGCCGTGAACGGGC
Organism: Streptomyces boncukensis; assembly: GCF_011045075.1. GTDB lineage: Bacteria > Actinomycetota > Actinomycetes > Streptomycetales > Streptomycetaceae > Streptomyces > Streptomyces boncukensis. The sequence goes on along the minus strand of NZ_JAAKZZ010000012.1, from coordinate 24,311 downwards.
CCGGGACGACCGTGGTCTCCGGCTCCGCCGAGGAGGTGGACCGGGCCGTCGCCGCGTTCGAGGCGGACGGCGTCCGGGTGCGGCGGATCGCCGTGGACTACGCCTCGCACTCCCCGCACGTCGAGTCCATCGAGGCGGAACTCCGCACGGCGCTGTCCGGGATAGCCCCCGTCTCCGCCCCGGTGCCCTTCTACTCCACCCTGACCGGACAGGTGATCGACACGGCCTCGCTGGACGCCCGCTACTGGTACGAGAACCTGCGGCACACCGTCCGGTTCGAACAGGCGGTCCGGGCCGCGGTCGACGACGGCCGCCGGCTGTACATCGAGGCCGGCCCGCATCCGATGCTGACCGCGGGAATCGAGGCGACCCTGGAGGAGATGGCCGCCCCGGGCGCCGCGCTGGGGTCGCTCCGCAGGAACGAGCCGGACACCGAGCGCTTCACCCGGTCCCTGGCCGAGGCATGGGTCCACGGCGTCGCGGTGGACTGGCAGAGCGCCTACAGCGGCACCGGCGCCCGCCGGGTCGCGCTGCCCACCTACGCCTTCCAGCACCAGCGGTTCTGGCTCGATCCGGCGCCGGAGGAGACGGCGCCGGCGGACGGCGCCGACGCGCGGCTGTGGGCCGCAGTGGAACAGCAGGACGCCGCAGCGCTGGCCCGCGTCCTGGGCTCCGGGGAGCAGAGCGACCCGGCCCGCGACCTCGCCCCGGCGCTGCCGGCGCTGGCCCGCTGGTATCGGACGCAGCGCGACCGCCGGGGCACCGAGCGCTGGCGGTACCACGAGGCGTGGCGCGCGCTGGGCGGCGCCCGCAGGGCGGCGCCGGACGGCCCCTGGCTGCTGGTGGTGCCCGAAGCGGAGCACGAGCCGTCGGCCGTCGGCCCCCTCGTACGCGGACTGGGCGAGCACGCCGTCGTCCTGCGGATCGCGGCCCCCTCGGACCGCGCCGAGACGGCCGGACGCGTCCGTGCCGCCGTCGGGGACCGCGGGCTGCGCGGAGTGCTGTCCCTGCTGCCCCTCGCGGAGGACCCGCATCCGGAGTACGACAGCACCCCGGCCGGATTCGCCGCGTCCCTGACGCTGCTGCAGGCGCTGGGCGACGCGGAGATCGCCGCGCCGCTGTGGTGCGTGACCCGGGCGGCCGTGGCCACCGGCTCGCCCGGCGAGGCCGTACACCCCCGGCAGTCGCTCGTGTGGGGCCTGGGCCGGGTCGCGGCGCTGGAACACGGCGACCGCTGGGGCGGGCTCGTCGACCTGCCCGAGGACGCCGACGACACCGACGCGGCCCGGCTCCTCACGGCCCTGCACGGCGATATGGGCGACCAGCTCGCGGTCCGCGGCGGCGACCTGCTCGGCCGCCGGCTGGTGCGCGCCGCGCCCGGCGCGCCGGACGCGCCCCCGGCGTGGTCGCCGAGCGGCACCGTGCTGATCACCGGCGGGACCGGCGCGCTCGGCTCGCAGGTCGCGCGGCGGCTGGCGCGCAACGGCGCCGAGCACCTGCTGCTGCTCAGCCGCAGCGGCCCGGCGGCGGACGGGGCGCCGGAGCTGGAGCGCGAGCTGTGCGAGCTGGGCGCCTCGGCGACCATCCGGGCCTGCGACGCGGCCGACCGGGAGGCGCTGGCGCAGGCGCTCGCCACGATCCCCCCGGAACATCCGCTCACCGCCGTCGTCCACACCGCGGCGGTCCTCGACGACGCCGTGATCGATTCGCTGACGCTGGAGCAGGTGGACCGGGCGCTGCGCGCCAAGGTGAGCGCCGCTGTCAACCTGCACGAGGCGACCCGGGAGGCGGACCTGTCGCAGTTCGTGCTGTTCTCCTCCGTCGGGGGCACGATCGGCACCCCGGGGCAGGGCAACTACGCCCCGGGGAACGTCTTCCTGGACCAGCTGGCACACCGGCGGCGCGCCGAAGGGCTGCCGGCGACCGCGCTGTCCTGGGGCGCCTGGGCCGGCGACGGCATGGCGCTCGGCCGCGTCGGCGAGCTGATGGAGCGCCACGGCATCCGCACCATGCGGCCCGACCTGGCGCTGGACGCCATGGAGCAGGCCGTCCACCGCGCGGAGCCCGCCCTCGTCCTCGCCGACCTGGACTGGAAGCGGTTCTACCACGCCTTCACCGCCGCACGCCCCAGCGCCCTGTTCGACGACATCACCGACGTCGGCCGGATGCGGGAGCAGACCGCCGCCGGGTCCGGACAGCCGTCGGATCTCGCGGCCCGCATGGCCGGGCTCCCGCAGCGCGAACGGCGCGCCGCACTGGGCGACCTGGTGCGCACCCATGTCGCCGCCGTACTCGGACACACCTCCGCCGACCAGCTCGACGACCAGCGTGCCCTGAAGGACCTCGGCTTCGACTCGGTCACCGCCGTCGAGCTCCGCAACCGCCTCAACGGCGCGAGCGGGCTCACGCTGCCGGCGACCCTGGTCTTCGACCACCCCACGACGGGCGCGCTCGCCGCCCTCCTGGAGAGCGAACTGCTCGGCGCCCAGCGGCACTCCGCCGAGACCCCGGCACCCCGGCGGGCACAAGGCGCGGCCCCCGGCGAGCCCATCGCGATCGTCGCGATGAGCTGCCGGTTCCCCGGCGAGGTGCGCAGCCCGGAGGACCTGTGGCGGCTGCTGGAGAGCGGAACCGACGCGATCGGCGAGGCCCCCGACGACCGGGACTGGCCCGCGCGGGCCCAGCACATGCGCGGCGGATTCCTCACCGGCGCGGGCGAGTTCGACGCCGAGCTGTTCGGCATCTCGCCCCGCGAGGCCCTGGCCATGGACCCCCAGCAGCGGCTGGCGCTCGAACTCTCCTGGGAGGTGTTCGAACGCGCGGGGCTCGACCCCCTCTCCCAGCGCGACCACCGCACCGGGGTGTTCCTGGGCGCCTACGACAGCCAGTACGTATCGCGGCTGCGTGCCGTGCCCGAGGAGCTGTCCGGCTATCTGAGCAACGGCAACTCCATGAGCCTGGTGTCCGGGCGCGTCGCCTACTCCTTCGGACTGCGCGGCCCGACGCTCACCGTGGACACCGCCTGCTCGTCCTCGATGGTCGCGCTGCACCTGGCCGTCCAGTCGCTGCGCAGAGGGGAGAGCGACCGGGCCGTCGCCGGCGGTGTGACCGTGATGGTCACACCCGCCGTCCTCGGCGAGTTCGACCGGCAGGGCGGGCTGGCACCCGACGGGCGCTGCAAGTCCTTCTCGTCCTCCGCTGACGGCACGGGCTTCGCCGAGGGCGCCGGACTGGTGCTGGTGGAGCGGCTCTCGGACGCGGAGCGGAACGGCCATCCGGTGCTGGCCGTGCTGCGCGGCAGCGCGGTGAACTCCGACGGCGCGTCCAACGGGATGACCGCGCCCAGCGGCCCCGCGCAGGAGCGGGTGATCCTCGACGCGCTGGCCGACGCCCGGCTCGAACCGTCCGCTGTGGACGCCGTGGAGGCGCACGGCACCGGAACGACCCTGGGCGACCCCATCGAACTGGGCTCCCTGTTCGCGACGTACGGCCGCGACCGCTCCGCACCGCTGCACGTGGGCTCCCTCAAGTCCACCATCGGCCACAGCCAGGCCGCGGCGGGCGTCGCCGGGGTCATCAAGGCGGTCCTGTCGCTGCGCCACGGGGCGCTGCCCCGGACCCTGCACGTGGACCGGCCGACGCCGCACGCCGACTGGTCGCGGGGAGACGTCCGGCTGCTGACGGAGGCGCACACGTGGCCGTCCGGCGACCGGCCGCGACGCGTCGGCGTGTCCTCGTTCGGCATCAGCGGCACCAACGCGCACGTGGTCCTGGAGCAGCGCACGCCCGCGGACCAGCCCACCGCGGACCGGCCGGAGGGCGCCGCGCCCCAGGGAGAGCGCCCCGTGCCCTGGCTGCTGCACGCCCGCACCGAGGCCGCGCTGCGCGACCAGGCGGCCCGGCTGGCGCGGGAGGCGGGCGCCCTCGACCCGGCCGGCACGGCGCGGTCGCTGGCCACCGGCCGGGCCCGCCTGGAACACCGCGCCGTGGTGGTCGGCACCGGCCGCGAGGAACTGCTGCGCGGACTGGAGCGCGTCGCAGCGGAGGAGACCGGGGCCCAGGTGCGTACCGGACACGCGCGGCCGCGCGGCGCCGTCGCGTTCCTCTTCTCCGGGCAGGGCGCACAGCGCGCCGGGATGGGCGCCGAGCTGTACGCCGCGTACCCGGCCTTCGCCGAGGCGTTCGACGCGGTCTGCGCCGTGCTGGACCCCGCCGTGCCCGACGTCGTACGCGACGACCCGGACCGGCTCGACCGCACCGAATTCGCCCAGCAGGCGCTGTTCGCGTTCGAGGTCGCGCTGTTCCGGCTGCTGGAGTCGTGGGGTGTCCACCCGCACGTCCTCGCCGGTCACTCGATCGGCGAGGTGGCAGCGGCGCACGCGGCGGGCGTGCTCACCCTGGACGACGCCGCCCGGCTGGTGCTGGCCCGCGCCCGGCTGATGGAGGCGTGCGAGCCCGGCGGAGCGATGGTCGCGGTCCAGGCCACCGAGGACGAGATGCGCGCCGACCTCCCGGACCGGGTCGCGCTCGCCGCGGTCAACGGCCCCGAAGCGGTGGTGGTGTCCGGCGACGCCGACGCGGTCGAGGGGGTGGCCGGCCGGTGGCGGGCGCGCGGGCGGCGGACCAGGAACCTGCGGGTCAGCCACGCCTTCCACTCGCACCACATGGACGGCATGCTGGCGCAGTTCGCCGACGCGGTCGCCACGCTCACGTTCCATCCCCCGAGGATCCCGATCGCGCCGGCGGCCGGCGAGGACTGCGCCACCCCCGAGTACTGGGTGCGCCAGGTGCGGAACACGGTGCGGTTCGACCGCGCACTGGCCGCGCTGGAAGACCAGGGGGCCACCACGTACCTGGAGGTGGGCCCGGACGCGCCGCTGACCGCGATGGGCCACCAGCGCTCCCCCGGCGCCGCGTTCGTCGCGGCCCAGCGCGCCGGCCGTTCCGAGGCGGCGGCCCTGCTCACCGCCCTCGGCGAGGTCCACATCCACGGCGGGTCCGTCTCCTGGGGGGACGTCCTGCCACCGGGCAGCCGGGTGGACCTGCCGACCTACGCCTTCCAGCACCGGCACTTCTGGCTGCGGGACCGGGCGAGGGACACCGGCGATGTGCGGGGCGCAGGACTGGAGTCCACGGAGCATCCGCTGGTCGGCGGAGTGATGGAGCTGCCGGACGGGAGCCGCGTCCTGAGCGGGCGCATCTCCCGCGAGACCCACCCCTGGCTCGGCGACCACGCCGTGGGCGGCCGGGTCCTGCTGCCCGGGACCGCGTTCCTGGACCTCGCGCTGTACGCCGGAGAGCTGACCGGCAGCACCCTCCTGGAGAACCTCGACCTGCGCGAGCCGCTGGAACTCCCGGACACGCACCCCGTCTTCCTGCGGGTGCGGGTGTCGGCGCCGGACGACCACGGCAACCGCGACGTGGCCGTCTTCTCCCGGCCCGGCGAACCGGACGGCGGCGGGTCATGGGCCACACACGCCGAGGGAACGCTGGCCGACGGCGCGGCGGCGGCACCGGCGGCCGACAGCGGCCTCACCGCCTGGCCGCCGGACGGCGCCACCCCGCTGGAGACCGGCGACGCCTACGAGCGGCTCGCGCGGACCGGCTTGGACTACGGCCCCGCGTTCCGCCTGCTGCGGTCGGCCTGGCGGCGGGGCGACGAGGTGTACGCCGAGGTCGGCCCGCCCGAGGACGGTCCCGCTCCGGACGGCGCGGACTTCGTGCTCCACCCGGCGCTGCTCGACGCCGCGCTGCACGCGATGGCCATGGACGCCGCGGAGCTGCGCCTGCCGTTCGCGTGGGCGGGCGTCGCGGTGCGCGCACCGGGGCCGCGCGGACTGCGGGTACGGCTCACCCCTCTCGACGAGTCGTCCGTCGGCATCCTGGTCGCCGACGCCGCCGGACAGCCGGTCGCCCAGGCGCGATCGCTGGCCACCCGCCCCGTCGCGGCCGGGGAGCTGCGGGTCCGCAACCACGCGGCGGACCTGTTCCGCACGCACTGGACTCCGGTCCGCACCCCGGAACCGGTGTCCGCGCGCTGCCTGGTCACCGAGGTGCACGGCGCGTGCGCGCTGTCCGCCCCGGCGATCGAGCCCGTGGAGTCGGCACAGGACGCCGGCCTCCTGCTGCTCGACGCCACCGGGCACGTCACGGACCCCGTCCCCGCGACCCACGAACTCCTCGACCGGACGCGGGACCGGCTGCTCGCCGCCCTCACCGGCGCGGACACCACCGCGACGGTGGCCGTCCTGACCCGGGACGACACCGACCCGTGGACCGGAGCCCTCTCCGGGTTCCTGCGCGGCGCACAGCGCGAGTACCCGCAGCGCATCGTGCAGATCCGGCTCGCCGACCCCGGCAGCCCCGACTGCGCCGGCCTGGTCCCCGCGGCGGCACGCCTCGGTGAGCCGGAGGTCGCCGTGCGGTCCGGCACGCTGCACGTGCCCCGCCTCCTGCGGGCCGCCCCGGACGGGCGGCGGCGACCCGCCCTCGACCCGGACGGGACCGTGGTGGTCACCGGCGGAACCGGGCTCGTCGGCGGGCGGCTGGCCAGACACCTGGCGACCGAGTACGGCGTCGGCCGTCTGCTGCTGATCGGCCGGCACGGCTCCGCCGACCGGCTCGTGGCCGAGCTGACCGGGCTGGGCGTCGACGTCACCGTGCTGGCCTGCGACGTCTCCGACCGCGCCGCGCTTCAGGCCGCGCTGCGCAGCGTCCCCGCCGCGCATCCGCTGACCGGCGTCGTGCACGCCGCCGGCGTCGTCGACGACGGCGTGATCGACAACCTCACCCGCGACCGGATCGACCGGGTGCTGGCGCCGAAGGCCGACGCGGGATGGCATCTGCACGAGCTGACCAAGGACCTCGACCTCGCCCTGTTCGTCACCGTCTCCTCGGTGGCCGGGACACTCGGCAGCCCCGGCCAGGCGCACTACGGCGCCGCGAACGGCTTCCTCGACGCGCTGGCCGCCCACCGCCGCGAACTGGCCCTGCCCGGCCAGTCCGTGGCCTGGGGCCCGTGGGAGTCCCCGGCGGGGATGGCCGCCCGCCTGCCGGAGGAGGCACGCGCCCGGATGGCCCGCGGCGGCGTCGTCCCGCTGACCGGGGAACAGGCCCTGGCCGCCTTCGACGCCGCGGTCACCGCCGAGGACGCGGCGCTGGCCGCCGTGCGGTTCGATCCGGCCCGGGTGCGCGCCGGCGGGGTGCCCCCGCTGCTCGCTTCGGTGATCACCGCGGAGCGCCGCTCCGCCCGGGACACCTGGGCGGAACGGTACGCCGGGCTGCCGCCGAAGGAGCGGGCCGCCGCCGTCCTGCACCTCGTACGGACCGAGGCCGCCGCCGTGCTGGGACACCCGGGCCCGGACCGGATCGACCCCGACCGGCCCTTCACGGACGCCGGGTTCGACTCGCTGGCGGCGGTGGAACTCAGCAACGCGCTGCGGGCCGCGACGGGACTGGCGCTCCCCGCCACCCTGCTGTTCGACCGCCCGGACCCGACGGCCATGGCCGCGTACCTCCACGAACGGCTCGCGCCCTCGGCGGCACCGCCGGTGCTGGGCGCACTGGACCAGGCCGGGGCAGCGCTGTCCGGGCTGTCCGGGCTGGAAGCCGACGACGATCTGCGCAAGCAGGTCAGAACCAAACTGCGGGCCCTGCTGACGCAGGTCGACGAGGCGGAGCGCGCGGGCCGTACCGACGACGTGGCCGGCCGGCTGCGCGACGCCACTCCCGACGAGGTCTTCGCGTTCCTGGACCAAGAGTTCAAGTGAGGTTGCAGATGGACAACGAGAAGCTTCTCGGCTATCTGAAGCGGGCGTCGGTCGACCTCCACGAGGCGAACGAACGCATCCGCGAACTGGAGGCCGGCGCGCGGGAGCCCATCGCCATCACCGGCATGGCGTGCCGGCTGCCGGGCGGCGTGTCCACCCCGGAGCAGCTCTTCGACCTGGTCGCCGCCGGCCGGGACGCGGTCGCCGCGCTTCCCGGCGACCGGCAGTGGGGAGACCTGTTCGACCCCGATCCGGACGCGCCCGGCAAGACCTATGTGCGGGAGGGCGGCTTCCTGTACGACGCCGCCGACTTCGACGCGGCGTTCTTCGACGTGTCACCGCGGGAGGCGCTGGCGATCGACCCGCAGCAGCGCCTGCTGCTGGAGCTCACCTGGGAGGCGTTCGAACGGGCCGGGATCGCGCCCCCGGCGGTGCGCGGCAGCCGGACCGGGGTCTTCGCCGGCGTGATGTACAACGACTACGCCTCGCGGCTGCGGGCGGTACCGCCGGAGGCCGAGGGCCACATCGGGACCGCCAGCGCCGGGAGCGTGGCCTCCGGCCGCGTCGCCTACGCCTTCGGACTGCGCGGGCCCGCCGTCTCGGTGGACACCGCGTGCTCCTCGTCGCTGGTGGCCCTGCACCTGGCGAGCCAGGCGCTCCGGCAGGGCGACTGCACCATGGCGCTCGCCGGGGGAGTGGCCCTGATGGCGGCCCCCGGCCCGCTGATCGAGTACAGCCGGCAGCGCGGACTGGCGCGCGACGGCCGGTGCAAGGCGTTCGCGGACTCGGCGGACGGCACCAGCCTGGCCGAGGGAGCGGCGATGCTGCTGCTGGAGCGGCTCTCCGACGCCGAGCGCAACGGCCACCCGGTGCTCGCCGTGATCAGGGGCAGCGCGGTCAACCAGGACGGCGCCAGCAACGGGCTGACCGCGCCCAACGGGCCGTCGCAGGAGTCCGTGATCCGGCAGGCGCTGGAGAACGCGCGGCTGGAGCCGACCGACGTGGACCTGGTGGAGGCGCACGGCACCGGGACGGCGCTGGGCGATCCGATCGAGGCACAGGCGCTGCTGGCGACCTACGGCCGGGACCGGGACGAACCGCTGTGGCTGGGCTCGCTCAAGTCCAACATCGGCCACACCCAGGCCGCCGCCGGCGCCGCCGGGCTGATCAAGACCGTGATGTCGATGCGGCACGGCGTCCTGCCCAGAACGCTGCACGTGCGACAGCCGACCACCCAGGTGGACTGGACCGCGGGGAGGGTCGAACTGCTCACGGAGCAGCGGGCGTGGCCGGACACCGGGCGTGCGCGCCGGGCCGCCGTGTCGTCGTTCGGCGTCAGCGGGACCAACGCGCACGTCATCCTGGAGCACCGCGCGGCACCGGAGACCGCCGCCCGCACCCCCGCACCCGACGGGGCCGCAACCGACGGGGCCGCGCCCGAGCAGGCCGTCCCGGAAGACGACCCCGTCCCGTGGGTGCTGTCCGCGAAGTCCCAGCCCGCACTGCGCGAGCAGGCCGCCCGGCTGCTCCCCGTGGCCGGCACCCACCCCGCCGCGGACATCGGGCACTCGCTGGCGTCCGGCCGCGCCCTGTTCAAGCACCGCGCGGTGGTGGTCGGACGGAACCCGGAGGAGTTCCGCTCCGGGCTCCGGGCGATCGCCTCGGGCGACCTCGCCGACCACGCCGACCACGCCGTGACCGGCACCGCGCGCGGCGGCCCGGTCTGCTTCGTCTTCCCCGGCCAGGGCTCCGAATGGCTGGGCATGGCCACCGAACTGATCGACCAGTCCCCGGTGTTCGCCCGGCGCATGGCGGAGTGCGCAGGCGCCGTCGAGCCGCTGGTGAACTGGAAGCTGACCGACGCGCTGCACGATCCGGCACTGCTGGAACGCATCGACATGCTGCAGCCGACCCGGTGGGCCGTCATGGTGTCCCTGGCCGCCGTGTGGGAGTCCCGCGGTGTCTCGCCCTCCGCCGTGGTCGGCACCAGCCAGGGAGAGGTGGCGGCCGCCAGCGTCGCCGGAGCCCTCACCCTGGAGGAGGGCGCCAGGGTCGTCGTGGTGCGCAGCCGGCTGCTGGCCGAGCGGATCGCGGGGCACGGCAGCACCGCCTCGGCCGCGCTGTCGAAGGAGGAGGCGGAGGACCGGCTGCGGGACCACCCCGGAGTCTCGATCGCGGGGGTGAACGGCCCGCGTTCGGTCCTGGTGTCGGGGGACACCGACGGCGTCCGTGCATTCGTCGACGCCTGCACGGCCGGCGGGGTGCGCTCCCAGGTCGTCGTGAGCAACGTGTCGTCGCACTGCTCGCAGATGGACCAGCTGCACGACGACCTGCTCGCCGGACTCGGCCCGCTCCGCCCGGCGGCCACGGACGTGGCGCTCTACTCGTCGGTGCGGGCCGCCGAGGTCGACGGCCGCGAGCTGGACGCGCACTACTGGTTCGCCAACCTGCGCCGCCCGATCCTGCTGCACGACACCGTGGGCGCGATGCTCGACGCCGGCATCGGCGTGTTCATCGAGGTCAGTCCGCACCCGGTCCTCACCGCCGGCATCCAGGAGTGCGCCGAGGACCGCGGCGCGGACGCTTCCGTCGTCCCCACCCTGCGCCGCGACGAGGGCGGACTGCGGCGGCTGCGGCTGTCGCTGGGCCGCGCGTGGGCCTGCGGAGCCCCCGTCACCTGGCCCTTCCCCGGCGCCCGCCACGTCGGCCTTCCCACCTACCCGTTCCAGCGCACCGCCTACTGGCTCGCGGACACCGGCGCGCCGGAGCACCACCCCGGGGCCGGACTCGACAGCTCGGGGCACCCCCTGCTGCCCGCCGCCGTCGATCTCGGCCCCGACGGCTGCCTGCTCACCGGAAGCCTCGGCCCCACCGGGTGGCTGGCCGACCACATGGTGGCCGGCCACACCGTCGTGCCCGGTACGGCGCTGGTCGAGATGGCCGTGGCGGCGGGGCGGCGAGCGGGCACCGGCAGGCTCGCCGAGCTGACCATCCCCGTCCCGATGGTGCTCCCCGAATCCGGCGCGACAGCCGTCAGCGTCCGCGTCGGCTCCGCCGACGACTCCGGCGCCCGCCCGGTGACGATCTCGTCCCGCGCGGCCGGCAGCGACGCGTGGACCCTGCACGCGGAGGGCCTCCTCGCCGACGAGGCGCAGGAGGACGGCGACAGCCTCGCGGCCTGGCCCCCCGCAGGGGCCCGGCCGATCGACATCACCGGCATGTACGAGCGGATGTCCGGCGCGGGAGTCCACTACGGACCGGCCTTCCGCGGACTGCGGTCGGCCTGGCGGCACGGCGACGACATCCTCGCGGAGGTCGCGCTGCCGGACGAGGACCCCGTCGACGGGTTCGCGTCGCACCCCGCGCTGCTCGACGCCGCGCTGCACGCGCTGGCCGTGGACCGCACCGACGTCCAGCTGCCGTTCACCTGGAGCGACGTCGCCGTACACCGCCCGGCCGGCCACCGCGCACGGGTACGGATCCGCGGGGCCGGGGCCGACACCGCTTCCGTCCTCGTCGCCGACCACACCGGACAGCCCGCCGTGACCGTGGGATCGCTGGTGACCAGGCCGCCCGCGCCCGACAGCCTGAGCCCCCGCGCGCACACCCGGGACGCGCTCTACCGCGTGCTGTGGAAACCGGTCACGGGCACGGCGGCGCACACGCCGGTCGCCCCGGTGCGCCCCGGATCGGTCTCCGAGGCGCTCCGCCTCGTACAGGCACACCTGACGTCCGACGACACCACCGAACTGGTGGTGCTGACGAGCGAGGAGACCGCCGGCGTCCGGGGCCTGCTGCGCGCCGCGCAGTCCGAGCACCCGGGACGGTTCCAGCTCGTCGACTGCGCGGAGCAGGACGAGGACCTCCTGCCCTCCGCCGTGTCCGTGGGGGAGCCGGAGGTGGCCATCCGGGGCGGGGTGCCGCATGTCCGCCGGCTGGCCCGGGTCCTTGAGGCCGGGCAGCGGCAGCCGGGCTTCGACCCCGACGGCACGGTCCTGATCACCGGAGGGACCGGCGTCCTCGGCGGTCTCGTCGCCCGGCACCTGGTGGCCCGGCACGGAGTGCGCCATCTGCTGCTGGTCGGGCGCGGCGGGCGGGCGGACGTGGCGGACATCGAGGCCGACGTGTCCGTGGCGGCCTGCGACGTCTCCGACCGCGACGAGGTACGCAGGACACTCGCCGGAATCCCGGACGACCACCCGCTGACCGCGGTCTTCCATCTGGCGGGGGCGCTCGCGGACACCGTGGTGGAGTCCCTCACCCCCGAGGACCTCACCACGGCGCTCCGGCCGAAGGCCGACGCGGCGTGGATCCTGCACGAACTGACCCGGGAGGTGCCGCTGTCCGCTTTCGTGCTGTTCTCCTCGGCCGCCGGGGTCCTGGGCGGGCCGGGGCAGGCGAACTACGCCGCAGCGAACACCGCCCTCGACGCCCTCGCGGCGCACCGCAGGGAGACGGGCCTGCCCGCACAGTCGCTGGCGTGGGGCCTGTGGGAGCCCCCCACCGGGATGAACGAGCACGTCACGGCGGAAGGGCGCGCCCAGATCGGCAGAACCGGCGTCGACGCGCTCTCGGTATCCGAGGGGCTGGCGCTCCTCGACTGGTCGCTGGCCCTCGACGAGCCGCTGCTGGTGCCCATCCGGCTGAACACCGCCGCGATGCGCGGCCTGCCGGCACCGCCGCTGTTCGAAGACATCCTGGGCGGCCGGCGGAGCGAACGCGCGGCGGCGCCGGACCAGCAGTGGCGGGAACGCCTCGGAGCCGCACCCGAGTCCGACCGCGGCCGGCTGGCCGGCGAACTGGTGGCGGCGACGGCCGCCGCGGTCCTCGGCTACGACCGGAGCGCGGAACTCCCCGCGGACAAGGACTTCCTCGAACTCGGCTTCGACTCGCTGACCGCGATCGAGTTCCGGAACCGGATCAACGACGCGACCGGGCTGCGGCTCCCGGCCGGCGCGATCTTCCAGCACCGCACCCGCGAGGCCCTGGCCGACGCGATCCTCGCGCGGATCCGCCCGGCCGCCCACACCGCCGCACCGGCCGACACCCTGCTCTCACTGTTCCAGAACGCGTGCGAGACCGGCGAGATCAACGGAATGCTGGCCGTGCTCCGGGAGGCGTCCCGCTACCGCCCCGCGTTCGGCGACCTCGACGACCTCGGCGAAATCGGCCCGCTCCCCGGGGCGGAGCGCCTCGGACCGCCCGCCGACGGGCTGCGCGCCGTCTGCCTGCCCTCGGTCATCGCCCCGGCCGGCTCCTACCAGTACGCGCGGTTCGCCGCGGCGCTGCGCGGCCGGATGGACGTCCGAGTCCAGCCCCACCCCGGATACGCGGAGCCGGAACCCCTCCCGGCGACCCGCGAGGCGGCGGTCCGCGCCCAGGCCCAGGCCGTGCGGAACGCCGCCGGCGACGGCCCGTTCGTGGTCGTCGGCTACTCCGCCGGCGGCTGGGTCGCCCATGCCGTCGCCCGCGAACTGGCCAGGACCGGACCGGTCCCGCTGGCCCTGGTGCTGATCGACACCTACGTCCCCGGCAACCCCATCGGCGGAGCGCTGCTCAACGCCATGGTCCGGGGCCTGTACCTGACCCCGGACAGCGCCACCGACGGCCTGCTCACCGGCACCCAGCTCACCGCGATGGGCGGATACATCCGCCTGTTCGACGGCTGGGAGCCCGGGAACCTGGACGTGCCGACCCTGTTCGTCCGCCCGGAGGAGTGCGTGCCGGGAGGCGTGGCCGACCCGTCCGACGAGTGGCGCGCCGTATGGGAACTCCCGCACCGGGACATCACGGCGCAGGGAGATCACTTCTCGATGATGGAGAAACACGTGGAATCCACTGCCAACGCGGTCTACGAGTGTCTGATGTCCCTGCTCGGCGGGATGGGGGAGGAACGATGAGCGAAGCGATCGTCATCGGCGCAGGACCCGGCGGTATCACCATGGCCATGGCGCTGCGCCTGGCCGGGATCGACTGCACCGTCTACGAGCGGGATCCCCACCCGGACACCGGAGAGGGCCATCTCATCAGTCTGGGCACCAACGGCATCAATGCGCTGCGCGCAATCGGAGCCGATGTGTCCGGCATTCCTATTCCCTGGCTCCTGGCATACAGCGGCTCCGGGCACCTGCTGGGCGAGCTCTACAACGGCCCGGCCGACCGCTCGGCCACACCGGGAATTCTCGTCGGCAGGCTGGAGTACCGGCGCCAGCTCTACGATGCCGCTGTGGAACGCGGCGTGCGGTTTGTGCACGGGAAGACCCTGGATTCCTACACGGACGACGGCCGCCGGGTGACGGCCGCCTTCGATGACGGAACCCGGGCTGTGGGCGATGTGCTCATCGGCGCGGACGGTGTGCATTCGAAGACGCGCCGGACGATGTTCCGCAACGCTCCCGATGCCGTCTACACCGGAATGCTGGGGCTGGGTGGGCGCGCGTATACGCCGAGGCTGAAACCGACCCCGCTCGCCACGGTGTGCCTTTTCGGATGGGAGGCGTTCTTCAGCTACCACGTCGAGGACGACCACAGCGCGCACTGGATGACTTTCGCCCCGTGGCCGCGGCCTCCGCACCCGGGTGAGGAATCCGTCCTCACGGATGAGGAGTGGAAGAAATGGCTGCGGAAACTCTTCCGGCGCGATATGTCGCCGATACGGGAGGTGCTCGACCGCAGCCACGGTCCTGTGGATGTGTATCCGGTGTTCGACGTGCGCGGCACGCCGTCCTGGCACAGCGGCCGGGTCGCGCTGATCGGCGACGCCGCGAGGACCGCGCCGCCCAGGATCGGCGTCGGCGCCTCGCTGGCGATGGAGGACGCCGTGGTGGTGGCCAAGTGCCTGCGTGACATCAAGGATCCGCCCCGGGCGTTCGCGGCCTACGAGGAGCAGCGGCAGCAGCGCGTCCGGAGGGTCACCCGGTGGGGGAGGCTCTACGCTCGCCCGCCCAAGGTGAACAGCGCGGCGGGAATGTGGCTGCGGGAAGTGGCCATGCCGCCATTGCTGCGGCTGGCTCCCAGCATCAGCTCAATGGACTGGATCTACGGATATCAGGTGGCGTGGGAAGAGCCCGCACTCCAGGGGCGCGGCAGATGAGTAACCGGGTGATCGCTCTCGGTGACTGTTGATGACTGTTGACATTCCGCCGCACTGCCCTGAATGATGTCGGTACGGATATTTTCGACGATCACTCTGCTCGGCAGTGGCTGTAGTCATCGGCTGGGAGGGGGGGACTCGTGACGCTGGTGTTCCGGTTCGGTGATCTGCTCCGAGAGTTCCGGCTGCGAGCTGGGCTGACACAAGCTGAGCTGGCGCAGCTGTCGGGGGTTTCGGCACGCACGGTCAGCATGCTGGAAACCGGAAAACGTAATACTCCGAGAGTGGCGTCCGCCCGGCTGCTGGCCGACGCCATGTCTTTACAGGCCGACGAGCGCGGTGCATTGCTGGTCGCAAGCCGGGGGAATTGCCGCCCGGGAGAGGAATTTTATCACGCTCCCGCCGGCCCGGTAACGCCGAAGGCACGGAACACCGGCCCCGGTCCACTTCATTGTCTCCCCTACGGCGTGCCGGATTTCGTGGGCCGCGAGAGTGAACTGAGACATCTCTTCCGGCTGGCGTCCGGCTCTTCCAGCGGGTCGGTTCTTATTTCCACGATCCACGGGATGGCCGGCGTCGGGAAAACCGCACTCGCCCTGCACGCCGGCCACGCCCTCGCGGCGGACTTCCCCGACGGACTGCTCTTCTACGACTTGCGGGGATTCCGCCCGGACGCTCGCCCGCGGAGCAGTGAGGAAGCGCTCAACGCGCTCTTCCGTATGATCGGGTTCCCCCCGGAGCGGATACCGGCCACGGTGGACGGCAAGGCGGCGGCGTGGCGCGGGGCGGTGGCGGGCAAGCGGATGCTCCTCGTGCTGGACGACGCCGCCGACGCCGAGCAGGTCCGCCCGCTGCTGCCGGGCACCGCGGGGAACCTGACCATCGTCACCTCCCGGCGCAGGCTCTCCGCGCTGGACGGCGCGACCCCGCTGTCGCTGGACGTGCTCCCGCTCTCCGACGCCATCGACCTCTTCAACCGCATCACGGGCGGCGTTCCGGGCCCCCGCATCGGCAGCCTGGTCGAGATCACCGAGCTGTGCGACCGCCTTCCCCTCGCGGTCCGGATCGCGGCGGCGCGGCTCGCGCACCGCCCGCACTGGACCGTGGAGCACCTGGCCAAACAGCTCAGGCGGAGCAACTGCCGACTGGCAGAGCTGACGTGGGACGACGGGCAGGGCGTCGCCACCGCGCTGAGCGTGTCCTACCGGCGCCTGGGCGCCGACCACCGGAGGCTGTTCCGGACGCTCGGAATCCAGCCGTTCGTCGAGTTCGACACCCAGACCGTGGCGAGGGTCGCCGACATCAGCCCGGAATGGGCCGAAGCGCTGCTGGAAGTCATGGTGGACGAGCACGTCGTGCTGCAACTCGCACCCGGCCGGTACCGCCTCCGGGGCCTGATGCGCGCACTCGCGGAGACGCTGGTACGGGAGTCGGACCTGCTGCGGAGGACGGACAACACCCGCCGGCGCCACCGCCAGTCACTGCGCGAAGCCCTGACCCCCTGACGCCCTGACCACCGTGGGCCCCGCGCGGGCCGCTGACGCCGCGTCGCCGGGCCCGCCCTCGGGCCCCGCCGGAAACTCCGGCGGGGCCCGAGGGCGGACCGGGCCAGGTCCGGCGACCGTGCCGGACCCCGGGTCACCTCACTGCGACCACGTCACCGGCAGATGCTCCAGGCTGCGGAACTGGCGGCCGCGCTTCCAGGTCAGTTCCTCCTCCGGCGCGGCCAGGGCGAGGTCGGGCAGGTGCTGGAGCGTCTTGTTGAGCGCGATCGTCAGCTCCAGCCGGCCGAGCTGCGCACCGAGGCAGCGGTGCGGACCGTGCCCCAGGGTGAGCTGGGGGTTCGGGGACCTGCGGAAGTCCAGCTCGTCGGGGTTCTCGAAGGCTTGCGGATCGCGGTTGGCGGCCGCGTGGTCGATGAACACGGTGTCCCCCGCCTTCACCACGACCCCGGCCATCTCCACGTCCTCGGTCGCGATCTGCGGCATACCGACGGCGGCGTTGATCGGGATGTAGCGCAGCAGCTCCTCGACGGCGGAGTCCACCAGCCCGGGGTCCGCCACCAGCTGCGCATGCTGCTCCGGGTGCTTGAGCAGGGTGTAGACGATGTTCCCGAGCTGGTTCGCCGTCGTCTCATAGCCGCCGATCAGCAGGACGACGCCGTACATGGCGATCTCGTCCTCGCGCAGCCCGCCCTCCTCGTCACCGATCTGCACCAGCGAGGTCAGCAGGTCCTGTCCCGGATCCTGCCGCCGCTTCGCGGCCAGCTCGGACATATAGGCGAGGAGGTTGCGCATACCCCCCTCGGCCTCCTCGGTCGAGTGCGCCGTGACGGAGATCGCCGCGTCGGTCCACTCACGGAACTCGTCCCGGTCCTCATACGACACCCCGAGCAGCTCGCTGATCACCTGGATCGGCAGCGGCCAGGCGAAGTCGTCCACGAGGTCCGCGGGCGGGCCGGTTTCGGCGATCTTGACCAGCAGATCGTCGGCGAGCCCCTCGATCCACGGGCGCAGCGCCTCGATCCGCTTGGCGGTGAACGCCTTCATCACCAGGCGCCGCTGCCTGGTGTGCTCCGGCGGGTCCATCATCGGGAGGCTGAGGTTGGTGTTGAGCCGCTCCACCGCACGCGGCACATCCGCGTTGATCGCGGCAGCCCTGCTGAACCGCGAGTCGGTCATCACCGCACGCACATCCGCGTGCCGCCGGGCGAGCCATGCGTCACCGCCGTACGGCAGGTGCACCCGCGCCAGCGGCTCCCCCTCCGCCATCCCGGTGGTCTCTCTGTCCTTCTCCAGCCGGTCGTAAGGGGGGAACGGGTAGTCGAACTGCGGCTCTCGGTTGTTCATCGGCATTGCCCCATCAGTATCGAATGGACATGTCCTGTACACCGGCCACAGGGAGCAGCGGGCCAAAAGCCTCGGCCGCTTCCCCGGCCAACCCGAGTGGGAACCCTGCGAATTCGAGCTTAGTGGCGGTTGACGACGGTGTGTCCGACGTTGGCATGACGTTTGTCTGATCCTCGGACGCGCCGCGGGAGGCGGATTCGGTGCGCGAGCCGAAAGGCCGGGAATCCCCCGGGCGACCGCACCGGAGCCGCCCTCCTGCACCCGTCGGCGACCCTCCGTGACCAGGGGGCTGCGACCGGGCGGGGGCCCGGCGTGCCGGACATCGCCCGGTGGGGGACTTTCGGCCCTGTGGACGGGGCCCGGTGCCGTCCCACGCTGGAAGGGAAGGAACCGTCCGGCGATGGGCTGGAGGCCGACTCATGAGCGCAGGTGATCCGCAGCCCGCTTCCGACCCTCCTCCGCCGCGCCCGGGGCGCTTCCCGGCGCGGGAGAACCCGCTGCGGCGGCCGTGCGACCGGGCCGAGTCCCGGCTGAACTGCCTCCTGCTGCTCGTCCTCGTCATCGGGCTGCCGTGGTCCGCGGTCGGCGTGGGCCTGGCGGCGTACGACTCCTCGATGCGCACCATGCGGGCCCAGACGGCGGAGCGGCACCAGGTCACCGCCGAGCTGACCTCGGTTCGCCGGGACAGCACGCCGGGCGGCACGGACCAGGCGCGGGTCCGCTGGACGGAGCGCACGGGCGTCGAGCACGAGGGCAGCGCTCCCGTGGAGCCGGGTACCCGGGTGGGAACCTCCATACGGATCTGGGTGGACCGCGACGGCAACGTCGTACGCCCGCCCATGACCGCACTCGACGCGAAGGCCGCCGGCTGGGCCATGGGCGGCCTGACGGCGGTCGCCGGGACCGCCGGCTACGCCGCGGCACGGGCCGCCACCCGGCACGCGATGGACCGGTGGCGGTATGCGCAGTGGGACGCCGAGTGGGACCTGGTGGAGCCCGTGTGGTCCGCGCGCTTCTCCCGGTGACAGCCGGCCGGACCGGACCGGCGGGCGGCCTCAGGCTCCGGGGCGCGGCGTTGCCGCCAGCGACCCGAGGAGCGCGAGGGCCTCGCTGCTGGGCGAGGCCGGCTCGGCGTGGTAGACGACCAGTTCCTGGCCGGGCGCCGTGCGGACGTCGAAGGTCTGCATGGTGAGGGTCAGCGGCCCCACCGCGGGGTGCTC
Source organism: Streptomyces boncukensis (assembly GCF_011045075.1). Taxonomy (GTDB): domain Bacteria; phylum Actinomycetota; class Actinomycetes; order Streptomycetales; family Streptomycetaceae; genus Streptomyces; species Streptomyces boncukensis. The sequence goes on along the minus strand of NZ_JAAKZZ010000012.1, from coordinate 5,380 downwards.
GAAGCGCTTGCGCTCCAGCGCCTTGCCGCGGGCGTCGTGGCGGGACCACAGGCCGGCGAACTCGGCGCTGGACTCCAGCAGTTCGGACAGCACCTCGCGCACCCTCGGGTCGTCCGGGTCCGCGCCGTGGCCGAGCCGGAAGCCGGCCACGGAATTGCGTGCGACGTCCTGCCAGTCACGGTAGAACGCGCGGGCCGCCGGATCGGTGAACACGATGTGCAAGAGGTTGTGCGAGTGCGTCCAGCCGTGGAAGAGCGCGTCGGCGATGGCGTTGGACGCCAGGACGTCATAGGCGCGGTTGTAGACGATCGCCGGGTTGTGCGGCCACGCGTCCATCAGCGCCAGCAGGCTCGGCTCGACGCGGACGGGCACCGCGGCGGCGCGGGCGCGCGGGCCGACACCGGCGAGCCGGAACAGGTGCACACGGCCGTCCTCGTCCAGCCGCAGCGCCGCGGCCAGCGCGTCGAGCACCTGCGCTGACGGATGGCGCTCCCGGCCCTGTTCGAGGCGCACGTAGTAGTCGGCGCTGACCCCGGCGAGCAGCGCCACCTCCTCGCGCCGCAGCCCGGGTACCCGGCGGAGCCCCGTGGCGGGGAGGTTCACCTCGGCCGGGGTGACCGCGCCGCGCCGGGCGGCGAGGTACCCGCTGAACTCGGAACGCGTCATGCCGGCCAGGGTAGCCGCGGGCCGGCCGCTCTTCCTGGGTGCGCTGCACCCAGGAGGCTGCAACCCAGGAGGAGGCCGCCCCTCCCGCGGCCGCCCCTGCGGGGTCAGTCTCGATGCCGCGGCCGCTGACGACACCGTCCGCGCCGGGCCCCTCCGCCCGCCCGCACCGGGCCGCACAGGAACCGAAACGGAGACACCTTGACCGCATCACAGCACCGCCCCGCGGCCCCCGCGGGGTGGGACCTCACCGGACGGGTCGCCGTCGTGACCGGAGCCGCCCGCGGCATCGGCCACGCCACCGCCGTGCTCCTGCGCGCCCGCGGCGCCCGCCTGGTCGTCACCGACCGGTTCGGGGCCGTCGAGGAACTCGCCGCGCAGGACCCCGACGCCATCGCCGCGCTCGTCGGCGACGCCGCCGACGAGGAGCTCGCGCGGGAGACCGCGGCGCTCGCGGCGGACCGCTACGGCCGGCTGGACATCCTGGTCAACAACGCCGGCCGGACGCTGAACAAGCCGGTCACCGCCACCACCGTGGAGGAGTTCGACGAGATCCTGCGCGTCAACGCCCGCGGCAACTTCGTCCAGGCCCGCGAGGCGTTCCGCGCCATGGAGGCCGGTGGCGGCGGCGCGATCGTCTCGATCGCCTCCGTCTCGTCGCTCGTCGCCTTCGCCACCCAGACGGCCTACGCCGCCTCCAAGGGGGCCCTGGCCCAGATCACCCGCGTGCTGGCGATCGAGGGCGGCCCCCACGGCATCCGCTCCAACGCCGTGCTCCCCGGCGTCATCGACACCGACATCATGGACGGCGTCGTCGACAACGGCCGCGAGATGCTCGCCTCGTTCGGCCCCGCCCATCCCATCGGACGGATCGGACGCCCGGACGAGGTCGCGGAAGCCGTGGCCTTCCTCGCCTCCGATGCGGCCTCCTTCATCACCGGCGCCCTCGTGGCCGTCGACGGCGGCTGGACCGCGCAGTGACACGACCCGGGCGCGGCGGCGCTCAGCGCGGAATCGCCCAGCCCGGCACCCAGGTCCCGGCGGTGTCCCGGCCGGCCGCCGCAGCGGCGAGATGGGCGCGGAGGGCGGCCAGCGCGGGGTGCGGGTTGTCGCGGTGCCACAGCAGGGAGTGCGGGTAGACGGGCGCCGGGTCGGTCACGGGGATGCGGCGCAGGTCGTGGCCGGCCGGCCAGACCAGGCGGGTGCGCTCGCCCATGAAGGTGGCCAGGGCCGGGGTGTCCGCGATGGTGTCCAGCAGCGCGTCGGAGCCGAAGTTGGGGCCGGTCGCCTCGATGGAGAGGCCGAACTCGGCGACCAGGTCGTCGTAGTAGGCGGCCCACTCGGTTCCGGGGACGATGCCGGGCATCCAGATCCGGTGCCCGGCGAGCCGGGCGAGGGGCACGGACCGGGCGCCCGCCAGGGCGTGTGCGGGGCCGGTGAGGAGCTGGAGCGGCTCGTCGAGCACCCGGACCGCTGCGATGTCCTCGGGGAGGGGCCGCCCGGGTGCGACGACGGCGCGGAAGGACGCGTCGATCGAACCGGAGCGGATGGCGGCCACGGCCGTCTCGATGTCGAACAGCATCAGCACATCGAGTTCGATCTCGGGGTGGGCGCGGTGGAATCCGCGCATCAGGCCCGTCGCCGCGACGCGCGAGGCGATCACGTCGACGCGCAGCGGGCGGCGGCCGGTGCGCACGGACGCGGCAGCGCGCTCGGCGGCGGACAGCAGTTCGCGCGCGTGCGGCAGGAACGCCTGCCCGTCGATGGTCAGCTCGGCGCCGCGCGCGGTGCGGGTGAACAGCCGCACGCCGAGGTTGCGCTCCAGCGCGGCGATGCGCTTGGAGACGGCCTGCTGGGTGACCGCCAGCTCGGCGGCCGCCTCCTGGAACTGCCTCGCGTCGGCGGCGGCGACGAAGGTCCGGACGGTGTCGAGGTCCATACCGGCACCCTACGGCCCCCGGCCACAACCACTGGTTGTGGCCGGACGGCCCTGCGGTTGTTTGCTCTCCAGGTCCAGTGCTCGCTTTCATACCTGCGATCGCGAATCGGTTGTACGCACGAGGGACGAGAGACGAGGGCGAGGGCGAGTGGCGAGGGTGTGGACCAGGGGCGGGACCCGCCGGCTGGGACGGCAGTTCGCATGGCTGTGGGGGGCGTACGGGACCAGCGCGCTCGGCACCGGGCTCGCCTTCGGCGCGTTCCCGCTGATCGCCGTCCGGGTGCTGGGCGCCGGACCGGCCGAGGTCGCCGCGCTCGCCTCCGTGGGAGCCGCGGTGGGCGCGGTCGCGGCGGTGCCGCTCGGCCCGTGGGTGGAGTTCCGCCGCAAGCGGCCGGTGCTGATCGCGGCGGACCTGGCGCGGTGCGCGGCACTGCTGACGGTCCCCGCAGCGTTCGCTCTCGGCGGGCTCACCCTTCTTCAGCTGCTGCTGGTCTCGGCCGTCGTCACGGCCGCCGACATCACCTTCCGCGCCGCCTCCGGCGCGTACCTGAAGACGCTGCTGCCGGCCGGCGACCTGCTCGTCGCCAACGCCCGGTTCGAGTCCACCACCTGGACGACCACGGTCATCGGACCGCCGCTGGGCGGCGCGGCGACCGGCCTCCTCGGCCCGGTGGCGACGGTGGCGGCCGACGCGGCCAGCCACCTGCTCTCGGCCCTGGGCATCCGCGCGATGGGCGGGCACGAGCCGCGGCCCGAACGCCGGGCGGCCGCGCGGGCGCGGGCCGGGGACCTCCTCGACGGCTGGCGGTACATCCTCGCCGACGCGCCGCTGCGTGCGCTGTTCTTCAACACGGTCCTGTTCAACGGCCTGCTGATGGCCACCTCGCCGCTGCTGGCCGTCCTGATGCTCGGCCGCCTCGGATTCGCCCCGTGGCAGTACGGCCTCGCCTTCGCCGCGCCCTCGGTCGGCGGGCTGCTCGGCGCGCGGCTGGCCCGGCCGCTGGCCGCCCGGTTCGGCCGGCACCGGGTCCTGACCGCGGCCGGGACGCTGCGCGCGCTCTGGCCCCTCGGCCTGGCCTTCCCGGGACCGGGCACCCCGGGGCTGCTGCTGGTACTGGGCGTCGAGCTCGGGCTGATCTTCAGCTGCGGGGTCTTCAACCCCGTACACGCCGCCTACCGCCTCGAACGCACCGCAGCCGGCCGGGTCACCCGCACCCTGACCGCCTGGACGGTGACGACGAAGGCCGCGACCGCCCTCCTGACGGCCCTCTGGGGCGTGCTGGGCAGCCTGCTCGGACCCCGTACGGCCATCGGCCTGGCCGGCGTGCTCCTGCTGGCGACCCCGCTGCTGCTCCCGCGCCGCGCGGTGGCGCTCCCCGAGCCGGATCCGGTGCCGCCCGGCCGCACCTGACGGGCCGGGGCGCAGCCGGGTCCGCCGCCCTGTTCAGGCGCTCGGCAGGGTGAGGATGTCGGCTCCGTCGTCGGTGACGGCGATCGTGTGCTCGCTGTGCGCTGTCCGGCAGCCTGTCGCACTGCGGAGCGTCCACCCGTCGGCGTCGGTGAGGAGCTCAGCGGTGTCCGCCATGACCCACGGCTCCAGCGCCAGCAGCAGACCGGGACGCAGCTGGTATCCGCGGCCGGGCCGTCCGGTGTTCGCGATGTGCGGGTCCTGGTGCATCGTCGAGCCGATGCCGTGGCCTCCGAACTGGGTGTTGATCGGATACCCCGCCTCGCTGAGGACCGTGCCGATGGCATGGGAGATGTCCCCGATGCGGGCCCCGGGCCCGGCGGCGGCGATCCCCGCGGCCAGCGCGCGCTCGGTGGTAGTGATCATCGCGACGCTCTCCGGGGGCTGTGCGCCGCCCACGAGGAAGCTGATGGCGGAGTCCGCGGCGACTCCGCCCCGGGAGACGGCGAGGTCCAGCGTCAGCAGATCGCCGTCGGCAAGCGCATAGTCGTACGGCCGGCCGTGGAGCACGGCGTCGTTGACGGCCGTGCAGATGTAGTGGCCGAACGGGCCGCGCCCGAAGGACGGCGCGTAGTCGACGTAGCAGGACTGCGCCCCCGCCTCGACGATCATGGCCTGGGCCCACCGGTCGATGTCCAGCAGGTTCGTGCCGACGGTGCTCCGGCTCTTCAGCGTCTGCAGGATGTCACCGACCAGGGCACCGGTGTCCCGTGCACGGGCCAGCAGGGTGGGGTTCAGGATCTCGATCACGGGGCGCCCTTCTCGTGCAACCAATAACTATACCGGCCATACTATACCGGTACTAGAATCGGAGTCATGGTCAGGTTGCCGCTCACTCCCGAAGAGGTCGAACGCGGACAGCGCCTCGGCGCCCTCCTCCGCCGCGCCAGAGGAGAGCGCTCGATGCTCGACGTCGCGCTCGACGCACGGGTCTCACCGGAGACCCTCAGGAAGATCGAGTCGGGCCGGGTGGCCACCCCCGCCTTCCCGACCATCGCGGCGATCGCCGACGTCCTCGGCCTCTCCCTCGACATGCTCTGGGCCGAGATCAGCCGGCCCGAACACGCCGGAGGACCGGCAGGCTCCGCCCGCCACGCCCGCGAGCAGCTCACCCCGTAGCCCCCGGCGGCACGGGGGGGGGATTCCCGCCGTGCGGAACGGGGGGACAGCCGGAGGGTGTTGCGCGGCCGGCGCCGATAGCCTCCCGGCCCATGACAACCCCCGCGCCGCGCGCCACCCGCCGGACCCTGCTCACGCTCGGCACCTCGGCAGCCGCCGCACCCTGGCTGGCCGCGGCCCCGGCCACCGCC
>NZ_JAAKZZ010000129.1 GCF_011045075.1 Streptomyces boncukensis | reverse complement strand
GCGTGCGGCGAGCGGCCCGGGGGCCCGGGGGACGGCCCCGCAGCGCCTCATCCGCCGGTCGGGTGCCGGACGGCTCCGGACCGCCTTCCGGCCGGGGCGCCCGGGTGGCCGGGTGGCCGTCGGGCCGGCTCACCGGTGGCTGAGCTGCGCCCCCGCGCACTCCCGCGCCCCGGAGCCCGCCCGGAGCCGCGCGTGCTCCCGTGCGAGCGCGTCCCACAGCAGGCCGACCGGATGCTCCGGACCGGCCGCCGTCGGAGCGTCCCGGCGCCGGAACGCTCCGACGAGGACCTGCTGCGGCGACCCCACGTCCTGGCGCAGCCGCAGCGTGCGCAGTCCGGCGGCCTCCGGCAGCCGCCCCTCGGCCACGGCCTCGGCGAGGCCCTGGGTGACCAGCATGCTGCCGCGGATCACCCCGGAGCCGAGCAGCTCGAACCCGTAGTGCGCCGAGTCGATCTCGGCGGCGACCCGGATCCGCCTGCGGTAGCCCGCGCCGAACCAGGCGCGCAGCGCGTCGGGGACGATACCGTCCGCCGGGACGACGAGGGGCGTCCTGGCCAGCGCGCCCACACGCACCGGCTGCCCGGAGGGCTCGCGGACCGGCTGGTTGGTCACCAGGCCCAGCCCGCTGCGCCGCCACTCCATCACCTCCAGCCCCTCGAAGCGCGCGTCCCCGGCAGGCCCCGCGGCTGCCGGGGTGAGCACGCTGCCGCAGACCAGGTCGAGTTCCCCCGACCGCAGCTTCCCGAGCAGACCGCTGGTGCGGACATGCTCCATGCGCAGCTCGACGCCCTCGCGCAGCAACCGGTCCCGCACCTGCTCCACCGCGTCGAGCAGATAGCCGAGGGTGTAGCGCGTGGACCCGACGGCGAGCGTGCGCCCGCTGCGCAGCCGGGCGGCGTCCAGTTCGGTCCGCCACTCCCCCAGGGTGTCGCGGGCGAGCCGGGCGAGCGCCTCGCCCGCGGCGGAGAACGCCACGCGCTCACCGCGTCCGCGCTTGTGGAGCAGCGGCTCGCCGCAGTGCTCGCCCAGGTTGCGGTTCAGCGTGTCCAGTTGCTTCTGCACGCTCGACTGTTCGCGCCCGAGCAGTCGGGCGGCGGCGAGCGCGGTCCCCTCCTCGAACACGGCGAGCAGCGTGCGCAGCTGGTCCATGGTGGTGTCGAGCAGCCCCGCCGGGTACTGCGTCGGGCCGGGCAGGGGCATGGGCCCATCTCACTCTCGGTCTGGTCGGAACGCCGGGCTCCGCAGCCTAACTTCCGTGCGGCGCACACCCCTTCGCGGGGATCCGGCATTCCCGCTGGTGTGCGCCGATCCGTCCACGTGCTGAACACCTCCGATAGTCCATGCACCGCACAGCTAACCTGGGCGCCCCGGACGGCGGGCCGCGTGCGCGGCGTCCTGTACGGCGGCCCCGCGCCGCACCGCCGAACACTCCGGGAGGACCCCATGGCACACCGCTCGCCCCGCCTCGTCGCCGCCCTGGAGGGCGTCGGCGTCCGCCGGGCCACCACGGACCAGCTCATTCTGGACGGCGTCGACTGGTCGGTACGCGCGGGTGAGCACTGGGCGCTGCTGGGGGCGAACGGCGCCGGGAAGACCACCCTCCTGCGGCTGCTCGGAGCGGCCATGTTCCCCACCACCGGAACGGTCGAGGTGCTGGGCAACCGGCTGGGCCGGGTCGACGTACGAGAACTGCGCGCCCATATCGGCCATGTGTCCACCACCCAGCGCGTCCCGCAGGACGCCACCGCGCACACCGTCGTCCTGACCGGCGCGACGGGCAGCGTGCAGCCGCTGTGGCGGAAGTACGACGCGGCCGCCCGGGAGCAGGCCCAAGAGCTGCTCGCCGAACTCGACTGCAAGGAACTGGCCGACCGCCCCTTCGGCGTCTGCTCCGGAGGACAGCGGGCCCGCGTGCTCATCGCCCGCGCGCTGATGCCCGCGCCCTCGCTGCTGCTGCTCGACGAGCCGTTCAACGCGCTGGACCTGCCCTCGCGCGAGGACCTGATCGACGCGCTGCACCGGCTGGCCGTCACCCGGCCGGACCTCGCGACCGTCACGGTGACGCACCACCTGGAGGAGCTGCCGCCGAGCACCACACACGCGCTGCTGCTCCGGGAGGGCAGGGTGCAGTCCGGCGGCCCGGCGGCCGAGGTGCTCAGCAGCGAGCGCCTGACCCGGTGCTTCGGCCGGGCCATCGAGGTGACCTCGCAGGACGGGCGGTGGCTCGCCCGCTCGGGCCGTGCGGTCTGAGACCTGGGACCTAGGCCCGGCGCACGCACCCGGATTCGGGCGGAAGTCCGTTCCGGCAGCTCACCCGCCCGCCTAGGGTCCACGCCATGGACACGACGGGGACGCTGGACGAGGCACTGGAACGGCTGCACACCTCGGGGCCCGAGCGCGAGGGGTGGCTGAGCAACCACGCGCCCATGGCGGTGGAGGCGCTGGTACGGAACGGCCAGCAGCGGACGGTGCACCGCTGGCTCGACCGCTACCGCCACAAACTGGAGGACATGCCGGCCCCCGGCACCCCCGTCACCGCCGACACCTGGCAGGAGGCGCTGGGCGACCCCGCCAGGCTGGCCGACTGGACGCTGTTCTTCGCCCGGCAGCTGGCCGAGCAGCCGTGGCGGGACGTGCTGGGGGCGTGGTGGCCCCGGCTGCTGCCGGGCATGCCGGGAGCCGCCACCCACACGGTCATCCGCACCGGGCACGCGGTGCGCACCCTGCTGGACGACGAGGCGGGCGGCGACCTGCGACCGGACGGGAGCGACCCCGGCCCCCGCCTGACGGAGCTGGCGCACGCACTGGGCTACTGGGCGGCCCGGCACGCCCCGCTCCCGGACGTACGGCGGCTCCCGGCGGCGGGGTCGGCCGGCGCCGGCCTGGACGCCGTTCCGCTGATCGACGACCGGTCGGGCGGGATCCGGGACCGGCTGGCCCGGCTCTCCGCGCTGCCCGAGCGGCCCGGACCGCCCGACCCGGACGACACGGCGGCCGAGGACGGACTCCGGGCACTGGTGCGGGCGGCGGCGCACCGGTACGCGACGCACGCGCACGGCGAGCCGGTGATGCTGGTCCACGCGGTCACGGGGCCGAACGCCGTGCTGCGCATCCTGCCCGCGCTGCCCCGGGACCAGTGGGCGGCGAGCCTGGACGTCGCGTGGGCGGTCGGTGCCGCCGTCACCGCCGTCTACAGCCCGGCCGAGGGCGCGCCGCCGGTGCGGGCCGGGAGCACCTCCCCCGAGGAGGTCTTCGAGCGGGCCGCCGCACACGGCGACGAGCACGCCATCAAGCTGGCGGACACCGTGCTGGACGTGGCCTCGTGGGATCCGGACGGCGACCGGCTGGAGCTGGCGGCCGCGCTGCGCGGTGTCGAGCTGATCGAGCCGGTGTTCTAACGGCACGGCGCGAGCGGCACGGTCCGCACAGGCGGCACGGAGGCTGCCCGCGCCGGGAGTGCACGCGGCGGGACTGCACGCGGCGCGACCGTCCCCGTGCCGTGCCCCGGGGCCGGAACTCCATACCGAGGCCGCGGTGCGGTGCGCTCGGTACCCGGAGGGGAGATGCGCTCAGTGCCCGGAGGGGAGAGCGGCGGCGAAGGCGTCGTAGGCACGCTGGTCGAACAGGACGAACCGCACCTCGGTGAACCCCTCCCCCTCCTCCAGCACCGCGCCGACGGCGATCCTGGCCGCGTCCTCGACGGGCCAGCGGAAGACACCGGTGGAGACGGCCGGGAAGGCGATCGTGCGCGCCCCGAGTTCACGGGCCGCCCGGAGGGACTCGCGGTGGCAGGAAGCGAGCAGCGCCGAGCGGTCCTCCCCGGGCTCCCAGACCGGGCCCACGGTGTGCACCACCCAGCGCGCCGGCAGCTTCCCGGCGGTCGTCGCGACGGCGTGCCCGACGGGGAGCCCTCCTCCGTAGCGCGAGGCGCGCAGCCGGCGGCACTCCGCGAGGATGTCCGGGCCGCCCCTGCGGTGGATCGCACCGTCCACTCCGCCGCCGCCCAGCAGGGAGGAGTTGGCGGCGTTCACCACGGCGTCCACGTCCTGCTCGGTGATGTCCCCCTGGACGAGCGTGATGTTCGGTTTCGCCATACGGCCATCCTGTCAGCGGTGCGTGTCGGTGCACACGCCCCTCGCGTCGTGCGCGCACTCTGGTCGGCACCGCCGCAGTCGTATTAGCTTGCCCAGCCCGCCCTCTCCCGGAAGGACGGTCCGTCATGGCCGGCACTCCCTCTCGCCGTTCCCTCGTGGCGGGCGGCACGGCCGCCGCCCTCGCCTCCCCGCTGCTCGCCGCGCAGCCCGCACAGGCGGCCCCGTCCGCCGAACGGCGGCCCACACGGCGCGTCCTGCCCGGCGCCGACGTCGCCGCCGCGCAGGGGTGGCGGATGCTCCGCGGCCGCAGGGTCGGCGTGATCAGCAACCCGACGGGAGTCCTGCGGGACGCCGGCCATGTGGTGGACTCGATGGCTGCGCGCGACGAGCTGAACGTCGTCGGGGTGTTCGGCCCGGAGCACGGATTCCGGGGCAGCGCGCAGGCGGGTGAGTCGGAGCCGGAGTTCGAGGATCCGCGCACCGGCCTGACGGTGTACGACGCGTACGGCGCGGACACGGAGAAGCTGGCGGGGCTGTTCCGCAAGGCCGGCGCCGACACCGTGGTCTTCGACATCCAGGACGTGGGCACCCGCTTCTACACGTACATCTGGACGATGTACCGCGCGATGGCCGCTGCCCGGCAGACCGGCGTCCGGTTCGTCGTCCTGGACAGACCCAACCCGATCGGCCGCCGGGCGGACGGTCCGCTGCTGACGGAGGAGTACGCCTCGGGAGTGGGGCTCAAGCCCATCATCCAGCAGCACGGCATGACGGTCGGCGAACTGGCCCGCTACTTCAACGGCGAGCTGCTCCCCCGGGAGGGCGACGGCGGGAGGGTGGAGCTGGGAGTGGTCCGGGTGCGCGGCTGGCGCCCGGACACGACCGCCCAGCACACCGGTCTGCCCTGGGTGCCGCCGTCGCCCAATGTGCCCACCCCGGACACCGCCTCCGCGTATGCGGGAACGGGCTGGTTCGAGGGCACCAACCTGTCCGAGGGGCGCGGCACCACCCAGCCGTTCCAGTTCATCGGCGCCCCGTATCTCGACTACCGCTACAGCGACCGGCTGAACGCCCTGGGGCTGCCCGGGGTGCGCTTCCGGGAGGGCTACTTCGTCCCGACGTTCAGCAAGTACACCGGGAAGACCTGTGCGGGCGTCCAGATCCTGGTCACCGACCCGGCGCGGTACGCACCGCTGCCGACCGCCGCCGCGATGCTGGTCGAGGCGCGGAAGTACGACGGGTTCGCCTGGCGGAAGGACGCGGGCCAGGAGCGGCCGTACTGGATCGACAAGCTGTCCGGCTCACCCCGGCTGCGAGAGATGGTCGACGCGGGCGAGGACGCGGCCGCCGTGACCCGGGCGTGGCGGGCCGAGGTCCGCGCGTTCGTCCGGCAGCGGCGCCCGTATCTGCTGTACGGCTGAGCGGGCCGTCGCGGGCTAGGCTCCGGCTATGGCCGCACGCTTCAAGGACCTTGTCATGGACGCCGTCGACCACCAGGCGCTCGCCGACTGGTGGTGCGCCGCGCTGGGCTACGAGCGGCGGGAACCGCCCGCGGGGCACTCCGCGACGCCCCGGGAGTGGCCGGTGCCGATCTATGACCCGGCGGGCTGCGGCCCGCTCATCTGGGTGAACCCGGTCGCCGAGCCGAAGACGGTGAAGAACCGCATTCACCTGGATGTCTTCGGGAGCACCGACGAACTGCTCGCCCTCGGGGCGACCGTGATGCGGCTCCGGGACGACAGCATCGCGTGGGACGTGCTGGCTGATCCGGAGGGCAACGAGTTCTGCGTGTTCACCCCGAAGCCGAGCAGCGTGCGGCACTGGCCCACCGCCTCGGACCCAGGACGCTGAGGGCGCGGGGCGCTGTCGCGGCCCGGAGGCGGCTCACAGGCCGGTCCACGTGCGCCGGTCGCGCGCGACCGCATAGACAGTCTCGACCTCGGCGGGCTTCCACACCGCCGACCCGGCGCCGAGCCGGTGCACGTCACGCTCCCGCAGCACGCGCACGCTGCCGGCGCCGGGATGCGGGGTGAGCCGCGAGGCGGCCACGAAGACCAGGACCGGCTGCGTGTCGACCGGGAATCCGCAGCCCCGGCTGAGCGCCAGCGCGGCGGACCGCGCCTCGCGCCTGACCAGCCGCACATACGGCTCGCACCGGCGGCGGCCGACGCGCACCATGTCGTCGCCCACCCGGATGCGCGCCCTCCGGTGGTGCGCCGTACGGATGGTGAAGACCCCGCCGGGGCCGACGAGCAGATGGGCGATGACGGAGTGGGACGGGAGCGGGATGGAGTGCAGCGCCCGCCAGCCGCCCGGCGCCATCGCCTCCAGCGCGTCGCCGACCTGCTGGTGCCCGGCCAGTTGGCCGCGCCATTCGGCGGCGGGACCGGTGCGCCGGGCCAACCGCGCCGCCAGGGCGTGCGGAGCCCTCCGGCGCGGTCCGTGCGCGTCCCGTGTGGAGGCCAGTATGGCGTGCAGGTGTTCGCCGGGGCGGTTCGGGGCCAGATCGTCGTCCGGATGGAGCCATAGCGGGCCACCGCCGCGGGGCCAATCGTGAGTGCTGCCGTGCTTGTCCATGCCGCCACCCCCTCGTGCCTCGCACCTCCCTCCAGGATCCGTCAGAGCGGTGACGAGGTCGAGCCGACGGCGCGGACTGCGACGGCGGTGTCCTGTGAGGTGTGTGTGTCCCGCCGGACCAGCGCCGCGTACCGGCCGCCGGCGGCGAGCAGCTCGTCGTGCGTACCGCGCTCGACGATGCGGCCGCCGTCCAGCACCACGATCTGGTCCGCCTCGCGCACGGTGGACAGCCGGTGCGCGATGGTGAGGGTGGTGCGCCCGGCGGAGAGCCCGTCGACGGCCTCCTGCACGGCACGCTCGGTGCGCGTGTCGAGGGCGCTGGTGGCCTCGTCCAGGATGAGCACGGGCGGATCGCGCAGGATGGTCCGGGCGAGCGCGAGACGCTGCTTCTCGCCGCCCGAGAAGCGGTAGCCGCGCTCGCCGACGACGGTGTCGTACCCCTCCGGCAGTGCGGCGATCTGATCGTGGATCTGCGCGGCCGCTGCCGCCGCGCGCACCTCCTCGTCGGTGGCGCCCGGCTTGGCGAAGCGAAGGTTCTCGGCGACCGTGGCGTGGAAGAGGTAGGTCTCCTGGGAGACGACGCCGACGGCGCGCGAGAGCGACGCGAAGTCGAGTTCGCGTACGTCGATCCCGTCGAGCGTGACCCGCCCGCCCGTGACGTCGTACAGCCGGGGCACCAGATAGCTCAGCGTGCTCTTGCCCGACCCCGTCGCGCCCACGATGGCGAGGCTGCTGCCCGCGGGGACGGCCAGGTCGATGCCCTGCAGGGTGGCGCGTCCGTCCGGGCCGCCGTAGGAGAAGTCGACGCCCTCGAACCGCACGTCTCCCCGCACCGTCGGAAGGGCCACGGGGCTGTCGGACTCGGTGATGTCGACGGGGAGGTCGAGGTACTCGAAGATGCGCTGGAAGAGCGCGAGCGAGGTCTGCATCTCGACGCCGGTGCTGAGCAGCGAGACGGTCGGGCGCAGCAGCCCCTGCTGCAGGCTGACGAACGCGACCAGGGTGCCGATGGAGAAGGCGGGGCCGCCGAACTGGACGAGCATTCCGGCCGTCCAGTACAGCAGCGCGGGGATGGCGGCCATGACAATACCGATGGTCGACATACGCCAGCGGCCTGCCATGTTCGAGCGGATCTCCAGGTCGACGAGGCGCTCGGACTCGTCGGCGAAGTTCCGGGTGAGGGAGTCGGCGCGGCCCATGGTGCGGCCCAGCAGGACGCCGCTGACCGACAGGGACTCGGTCACGAGCGCGGACATCGACGCCATCTGCTCCTGCCGCTCGCCGGCGACCCGCTGCCGCTCCTGCCCGACCCGGCGGCTCACCCACACGAAGAAGGGCAGCAGGACCAGGGAGGCGATGGTCAGCCGCCAGTCCAGCGCCAGCATGGCCACGATGGTCGCGACGACGCTGGTCAGATTGGAGACCAGCGACGTGGCCGTGGAGGTCACGGTGGCCTGCATGCCGCCGATGTCGTTGGCGATCCGCGACTGCACCTCCCCCGTGCGCGTACGGGTGAAGAAGGCGAGCGGCATCTGCTGGAGCTTCGCGTAGACGCCGGTGCGCAGATCGTGCATCACGCGCTGGCCGACGGTGGTGCTGATCAGCGTCTGCAGGACGCCGAAGACGCTTGTCATGACCGCTGTGGCGATCATGCCCAGGGCGAGCAGGCTGAGCAGGCCGGTGCGCTGCTGCGGGATGGCGACGTCGAGAATCTCGCGCAGCAGGAACGGCGAGGCGACGGAGACCAGCGAGGAGGCGGCGACCAGCAGCCCCACGACGGTCAGGCGGCCCCGGTACGGGCGAAACAGACGGAGGATACGGCGGACCCGCACAGGCTGCTCGGTGATAGACGGGCCCGCGGGCGACGGCTTCCAGCCGGTGGCGTCACGGTGCAAGGGACTCCTCGGAGAAGAGCTCGGCGGACAGGACGCAAGAGCATAGTTCATTGTTACCTATATTCACAATGATGCTACTCCTGATAATCTGCGGCCATGACGCCCACATCCGCCGACGAGACCGCCGGAGACCTCGCCGACCAGCTGCTGCGGCTGACCAGACGGCTGAATCACGCACACCGGCAGAACTTCGCCCCCGTCGGCGTCACCCCGGCTCAGGCCCGGCTGCTGCGGATGACGGGGCACAGCCAGGAGCCCCCGCGCATGGCCGATCTCGCGGAGCGGCTCGGCGTCGTCCCCCGGCAGGTCACCAGCCTCGTGGACGCACTGGAGGACCGCCGCCTGGTCCGCCGGGCGCCGGACGCGGCCAACAGACGCGTGATCCGCATCGAGCTCACGGAGGGCGGCAGAGACGCCCTCAAGGAGCTGCGGCGGGCCCGCAGAGCCGCCGCGGAGGAGCTGCTGGCCCCGCTCTCCGCGCGGCAGCGCGACGAGCTCAGCCGGCTGCTCGCGCTCCTCGACACGGCACACGACCTCGCGGGCTGAGCGGCCCGACAGAGCGTCCCGTCCCGTGCGGAACTAGCATGTATCGAACATCAACTCCGCTCCCCGCGCGTCCAGGAGAGGCCATGCCCCTGCTCGATCCCCAGCCCGGGGCGCTGCGCCCCCGGCCCTCCGCGGGCCACGGCCCGGCGGCCGACCGCGTCGCCGACTCCCGCGCCCGGGGCACGGCGCAGCCGCTGCGCGGCGACCTGGAGCGGCTCCTCGGCCCCGGCAAGGTGCTGTGGAAGGTCTCCGACCTGGTGCGCTACGCCTCGGACGCCAGCCCCTACCGCTTCGTTCCGCAGGTCGTGGTGCTCGCCGAGGACGTGGACGACGTCTCCGCCGTCCTGTCCTACGCCCGCGGCCACGGGCGTGACGTCGTCTTCCGGGCCGCCGGCACCTCGCTCAACGGTCAGGCGCAGGGCGAGGACATCCTGGTCGATGTGCGGCGGCACTGGACGGGCGCCGAGGTGCTGGACGAGGAGGGCGGACAGGCCCGGATCCTCCCCGGCACCACCGTGTTCCGCGCGAACGCCGCCCTCGCCCCGTACGGACGGGTGCTGGGCCCCGATCCGGCGAGTGCCATCGCCTGCACGGTGGGCGGTGTGGTCGCCAACAACGCCTCCGGGATGACGGCGGGCACCACCCGGAACTCGTACCGCACCGTCGCGTCACTCACGGCCGTCCTGCCGAGCGGCACCGTGGTGGACACCGCACACCCCGCGGCGGACGAGGAGCTGGCCCGCGCCGAGCCGGCGCTGTGCGAGGGGCTGCTGGCCCTCAAGGCGGAGATCGAGGCGGACCCCCGCCTGGCCGACCGCATCCGCGCCAAGTACACCCTCAAGAACACCAACGGCTACCGCCTGGACGCGTTCCTCGACGGCGGCACACCGGTGGAGATCCTGCGCGGGCTGATGGTGGGGTCCCAGGGCACACTCGGCTTCCTCTCCGAAGTCGTCTTCGACACGCTGCCGCTGAACCGCCGCACATCCACCGAGCTGCTGTTCTTCCCGACCCTGTCAGCGGCGGCGGCAGCCGTCCCGCTGTTCAACGAGGCGGGCGCGCTCGCGGTCGAGCTGATGGACGGGAACACCCTGCGCGCCTCGGTCAGCGTGCAGGGCGTACCGGCCGACTGGGCGGAGCTCCCGAAGGAGACCACCGCGCTGCTGGTGGAGTTCCGCTCACCCGACGAGGCGGCGCAGGAGGCGAGCGAGCGGGCCGCCGGCGAGGCGCTGGCCGGGCTGGAGCTGGTCGCACCCGTGCCGTCGGTGACCAACGCCTTCACCAGGGACGCGAAGACCATCGCGTCCTACTGGAAGGCGCGCAAGGCGTTCGTCACGGCGGTCGGCGGCTCGCGCCCTTCGGGGACGACGCTGATCACGGAGGACTTCGCCGTACCGCCCGCACGGCTGGCCGAGGCGTGCGAAGCGCTGCTGGAGCTCCAGGAGCGGCACGGCTTCGACGCGGCGGTGGCGGGCCACGCCGCGCACGGCAACCTGCACTTCCTGCTCGCCTTCGACGCGGCCGACCCGGCGGACGTCGCGCGGTACGCCGCGTTCATGGACGACTTCTGCCGTCTGACCGTGGAGCGCTTCGACGGCTCGCTCAAGGCGGAGCACGCCACCGGGCGGAACATCGCTCCGTTCCTGGAGCTGGAGTGGGGCGAGCGGGCCACGGAACTGATGTGGCGGATCAAGCAGCTGTTCGACCCGGCCGGGGTGCTGGCCCCGCGGGTCATGCTGGACCGGGACCCCCGGGCGCATCTGCGCGGCCTCAAGTCCATCCCCCGGGTGGAGGACGAGGCGGACCCGTGCATCGAGTGCGGCTTCTGCGAGCCCACGTGCCCCAGCGAGGATCTGACCACCACGCCGCGCCAGCGGATCGTGCTGCGCCGGGAGATGATGCGCCAGACGCCCGCCTCACCGGTCAACGACAGCCTGCTGGAGTCCTACGGCTACGACGCCGTCGACACCTGCGCGGGCGACTCGACCTGCAAGCTCGCCTGCCCGGTGGGCATCGACACGGGCGCGCTGATGAAGGACTTCCGGCACGCCCGCCATACGGACCGCGAGGAGCGCGCGGCCGAGCGTGCCGCGCGGCACTTCGCCGCCGTGGAGCGCTCCGCGCGGCTGGCCGTCGCCGCGGCCGGACAGGTACGCGGCAGGCTGCGCGGCCGGAGCGGCGATCTGGGCGACCGGATGCTGGAGTCCGTGACCGGCGGTCTGCGCAAGGCCGTACGGCCCGATCTGGTGCCGGAGTGGCTGCCGCAGATCCCCGGCGCGGCCGCCAAGCGGCTGCCCGCGACCGACAGGGCGACCGCGGCGGCTGTCTACTTCCCGGCCTGCGTCAACCGCATCTTCGGCGAGCCGGAAGGGCACGAGGGCCCCTCCCTGCCGGAGGCCATGGTCATCGTCTCGGCGCGGGCCGGCCGCCCCGTGTGGATCCCCGAGGACGTCACGGGCGGCTGCTGCGCGACCATCTGGCACTCCAAGGGGTACGAGGCGGGCAGCACGCTGATGGCCAACCGCATCGTCGAGTCGGCGTGGCGCTGGACGGACGGCGGGGAACTGCCGCTTGTCGTGGACGCCTCCTCGTGCACCCTGGGGATCGCGCACGAGGTGGTGCCCTATCTGACGCCCGCCAACGCCAAGCTGCACGAGCGGCTGACCGTGGTCGACTCCCTGGTCTGGGCGGCCGACGAGCTGCTGCCCCGGCTGACGGTCGAACGGCGCGTCGGCACGGCGGTGCTCCACCCGACCTGCTCCATGCGTCACCTGGGCGACGAGGAGCAGTTGCGGCGGGTCGCCGAGGCGTGTGCCGAACAGGTCGAGGTTCCGCTCGACGCCGGCTGCTGCGCCTTCGCGGGCGACCGCGGCATGCTGCACAAGGAGCTGACCCTGTCGGCGACCGCCAAGGAGGCCGCGCAGGTGCGGGAGCGGCCGTATGACGCGTACCTGTCGGCCAACCGCACCTGCGAGATCGGCATGGACTACGCCACGGGCGGACGCGGATATCGTTCGGTGGTCCTGGAGCTGGAGCGCGCCACCCGCCCCCGGTGAGCGGCCCGGGGCGGCACGGGGCGCCCATGGCGCCACCGGAGCACCGGCGGGCGCCACGGGGGCCGGTGACAGGTCCCGTGGCGCCCCGTGGACGCTATGACTCCTCGGCGCCCACGTGCAGCGCGACCGCACCGTGCGCCGGGACGGCCACCTGCGCGGTGCCGTCCCCGGCGACCTCGACCGTCCGCGCACAGCCGTCCGCCGCCTCGTCCGCGACGTCGCAGTACGTGCCCGCGGGCAGCGAGGTGGTGAAGGTCCGGCTCAGCTCGCTGTCGCCGTTGTTGAGAGCGACGAAGCCCCGCTCGCCGCGGCCGAAGGCCACCGCGTCGCCGTCCGCCCACCAGTGGGTCAGCTCCGCGTCCCGGACGGCGTTGCGGAAGCCGACCATGCCGGTGATCTCCGGCCGGGCGTGGGTGCCGGTCCAGCCCGCGTCGCCGCCGGGCGGGCCCGCGTCCCGGTCGCTGAACTCGTAGCCGGAGTAGACGTTCGGCGCGCCGTAGGGGTGGGCCAGCAGGAAGATGCTGGCCAGGGTGTGGGCCGCGCCGTCCCGGTAGCTGAGCGTGGAGCCGTTCCGTTCGGTGTCCCAGTTGTCGACGAACGTGCGGGCCGAGCCGCCGTCCAGCTTGCCGTCGCCGACGCTGCGCAGGGAGCCCAGGTTCCCGCCCTGGAAGGCGCTCTTGAGGTGCCGCCCGTAGCGGAACTCGTCCACGTCGCCCAGGCCCGTGTACTCCTCGGGCTGGACGGCCTCGCCGTCGCCGTGGATGACCTCGCTGACCCAGAAGCCGGGATCCCGGGTCATCTTGGCCTTGATGCCGGCGAGGTCCTCGGCGGACATGTGCTTCGCCGCGTCGATGCGGAAGCCGGCGACGCCCATCGACCGCAGGTCGTCGAGGTGCGCCGCGATGGTGGACTGCACACGGTCGCTGCCGGTGTCCAGGTCGGCGAGACCGAGGAGTTCACAGTTCTGGACGTTGTCCCGGCTGGTGTAGTCGTTGATGTCCTGACGGCAGCCGTGGAAGTCGGCGTCCTGATAGCTGCCCGGGTAGCCGTACTTGGTGTACTCGGTACCGCCCGTACCGGTGCCGGAGCCCGCGGTCATATGGTTGACGACCGCGTCGGCGATGACCCGGACGCCTGCCGCGCCGCAGGTGCTGACCATGTTCTCGAAGTCGGTACGGCTGCCCAGCCGCCCCGCGATCCGGTAGCTGACGGGCTGGTACGAGGTCCACCACTGCTCGCCCCTGATGTGCTCGGTCGCCGGGGAGACCTCGACGTAGCCGTACCCCGCCGGGCCGAGGGTGGTGGTGCACTCCTCGGCCACGGCGCTGAACGGCCGCTCGAAGAGCGTGGCGGTCACCGTCCGGTCCCCGGGCGGCGCCGCCTGGGCCTGGCCGGGCACGGCGGTCAGCAGACCGCCGACAGCCAGGACTCCGGCGCTGCTCGCGGACAGCAGACGTCGTCTCATCATGGTGCGGCTCCTTCGTGACGCGGGACAGGGATGCCCGGGAAGGCAGCCAGGCGCCAGGGCCGCCGTGGGGGGGATGAAGCGCAGTGCCGAGCCTGGTGCGCGACCGTGGACACGTCAATAAGTGCCGCAAGTAATTCCAGTTGGTTGCGGAAATGATTTGCGATCACGAGAGTCCATGCACCGCCGCGGAAAGTCCAAGGACCGCCTTCTTGCGCACCAGTGGTCTCAACCAGCAGGGTCCTGAGCCGAGTTCCCACAGCCGGCGCGCCACCAGGCGACCGCGGCCGGGCGGACTCCTGACCGCGACCTGACAGCGACCTGCGGGAGGTCCGATGAACGACCAAGGATTCAGCCGGCGTTCCGTCCTGCGGACAGCGGGCGCTGCGGGCGCCGGGCTGGGTGTCGGTGCGCTCGGCACCGGAACCGGTGCCGCTGCCGAGCCGGGCGCCGCGGACGCGGCCGGACAGGCCGCGGCTCCGGCCGCTCCGCCGCGCCGGGGCAGAACCATGATCGGCGTGCCCTTCGAGAGGCGGCGCACGGTCCGGGTCGGCCTCATCGGTCTCGGCAACCGCGGCGCCAGCATGATCGACCTGTTCCTCGCGCTGGACGGCGTACGGGTGAAGGCGATCTGCGACCCGGTGCGGGAGAAGGCGGAGCGCGCGGCGAAGAAGGTCACCGGCGCGGGCCAGCCGGCGCCCACCCTCTACACCAAGGGCGACCACGACTTCGAGAAGCTGTGCGCCAGGGGCGACCTCGACTTCGTCTACGTCGCCACACCCTGGGAGTGGCACTTCGACATGGCCGCCGCCGCGCTCCGCGGCGGCAAGCACGTCGGTGTGGAGTGCCCGCTCGCGCTGGAGCTCAAGCAGCTCTGGGAACTGGTCGACCTGTCGGAACGGCACCGCAGGCACTGCATGCAGCTGGAGAACTGCGCCTACGGGCGGAACGAGATGCGCGTCCTGCGCATGGCGCACAAGGGGCTCTTCGGCGACCTGCTGCACAGCGCCGGCGCGTACATCCACGACCTGCGCGAGCTGATGTTCGATCCCGACTACTACGAGGGCCCCTGGCGCCGGAAGTGGCACACCCGCCTCAAGGGCGACCTCTACCCCAACCACGGCTTCGGTCCCACCGCCAACTACATGGACGTCAACCGCGGCGACCGCGCCGTGCGGATGACGACGTTCGGCTCCCCGGCACTCGGCCTCGCGGCCTACCGCAAGGAACATATGCCGCCCGGCCACGAGAGCTGGAAGGAGACGTACACCGAGAGCGACATGTCGATCAGTCTGGTCCAGACGGCCGAAGGCCGCGTCATCCGGCTGGAGCACAACGTCTCCAACCCGCACCCGTACAGCAGGCTGAACATCCTCGCCGGCACCAAGGGCGTCTTCGAGGACTACCCGCCGCGCATCTACCTTGAGCCGGACATGTCCGGCCACGAGTGGGGCGACTTCGGCACGTACCAGGAATTCGACCACTGGCTCTGGAAGGAGCATGCCAATCCGCCCGGCGGGCACGGCGGAATGGACTACATCATGCTGTTCCGGCTCGTCCAGTGCATGCGGCTGGGGCTGGTCCCGGACTTCGACGTGTACGACGGGGCGACCTGGACCGCACCGGTGCCGCTGAGCCACGCGTCCATCAAGGCGAACGGCGCACCCCAGGAGTTCCCGGACTTCACCCGCGGGCTGTGGAAGGGGAAACGGGACGGCGTCGACTCCGAGAAGCCGCGCGAATAGAGCGTGCCCGGCGTCGGGGCTGCGCTTGCCGACCCTGCTCCCCGCTCAGCGCTCCCGCTCAGCGAAGCCGAGAGCCCGGGCGAGCACCCGCGCTGCGCGCCCTCAGCCCTTCAGCGCCGCCTTGTCGCCCATGACCACCACGGGGTGCCGCTTCGGGTCGAGGGTGCGCAGCAGCTTCTCCATGGCCGCCTTGGAGACGCTCACGCAGCCGGACGTACCGCTCCCGTGGTCCCGGTGCAGCCAGATGCTGCCGCCCTTCGACTTCCCCCGGGGGCGCGTCGGATCGAGCGGAGAGGTGCCCTTGACGCGGTTGTAGTCCACCGCGATGACGTAGTCGAAGTCGTGCCGCGTCTTCTTGGGCCAGTAGGAGGGCGGGGTGAACGCGGCGCTGTGCGTGTACGGAAGCCTGGCGCCCGGGTCCGCGAGCACGCCCCCCGCGTCGGAGAGCGTGAAGACGCCCACGGGGCTGCGCTTGTCGCCCTCGCGGTGGTTGGGCGTCCAGCCCTTCTTGCCGTTGTGCGCCGGCCAGCTCGCCTGCCGGGACCAGCGGTCCTCCCGCTTGGTGTAGAGCCGCACGGTGGAGTCGGGCGAGTCCTTGCCCTCGCCGTACACCGCGACGACCTGAGTGCTCCGGTCGGGGATCTTCCCCTGGAGCCGGTCGCCCACGCCGGGGATCCGCTCCGGATCGTGCGAGGGGGACGCCTGCTGGGCCCTCCCGCCC
>NZ_JAAKZZ010000128.1 GCF_011045075.1 Streptomyces boncukensis | reverse complement strand
GGGGCGGGCGAGAGCGCCCGCTACTGGCGCCACCCGGAGCTGCCGGGCGTCGACCTGCTGCGCGCCCGCTTCATCCACAAGACCTTTGTGCGGCACACCCACGAGACGTTCGTCATCGCCGCCATCGCCGAGGGCGTGGAGGCGTTCCACCACCGTGGCACGCTGCACCGGGTCGGGGCCGGCGGGCTGGCCCTGGTCAACCCCGACACCCCGCACACCGGGCACGCCGGGGTGCCCGAGGGCTGGCGCTACAACGTCCTGTACCCGGACCCCGGGCTCGTCGCGGCCATCGCGGGCGAGGGCGCCACGGTCCGGGGCGCGCCCGGCTTCGCCGTGCCCGTCGCGGACGACCCCGGCGCGGCTCGGCTCGTGCACGGCGTCCACCGCGCCGTGGAGGAGGGCAACGCGCTCGCGGCCGACTCGCTGATACGGGTCGTGGTGGCCCGGCTGCTGCGCCGGCACGGCGGCCCGCTCCCCGAGCGCCAGGCACGTACGGCGGGCGCCCGCAGAGCCCTGCGCGCCCGCGCCATCCTGGAGGCCAGGATGGCCGACCCGCCCACGCTGGAGCAGCTCGCGCACGAGGTGGGCACCAGCCCGTTCGCGCTGCTGCGCGCCTACCGCGAGATGTACGGGATGCCGCCGCACGCCTGGCTGACCGACGCACGGGTGCACCGGGTACGCGCGCTGCTGGACGCGGGTACGCCGCCCGCCGAGGCGGCGACCGCCGTCGGGTTCACCGACCAGCCGCACCTGACCCGGCACTTCGGACGGATCGTCGGTGTGCCGCCGGGCGCCTACCAGCGGGAGCGCGCAAGAACGTACAAGACCGGGGGAGCCGGCCGCCCCTAGCGTGCGGCGCGTGCCACAGCAGACAGACTCACCTCAGCGCGGCGAGCGGGAGGGCCGGGCCGACCGCGACGTCATACGGGACGCGCTCGGCGTCGGTGTCGCCGTCGGGCTCTCCGGGTTCGCCTTCGGCGTGACCGCGGCGGGCGCGGGAATCAGCCTGGCGCAGACCTGCGCGCTCAGCCTGCTCGTCTTCACCGGAGCCTCGCAGTTCGCGCTCGTCACCGCGCTGGCGGCGGGCGGCGGCCCGCTGACGGCCGCCGCCGGGGCGCTCTTCCTGGGCACCAGGAACGCCTTCTACGGGCTGCGGCTGTCCACGCTGCTGCGGCTGCCGCGCGGGGTGCGCGCCGCCGCGGCGCACTGGGTGATCGACGAGACGTCGGTCGTCGCCCTCGCCCAGCCGGACCGGCGGTCGGCCCGGCTCGGCTTCGCCGTCACGGGGGCCTCGCTCTACGCGCTGTGGAACCTCTCCACGCTGCTCGGCGCACTGGGCGCCGAAGCCCTCGGGGACATGGACACCTGGGGCCTGGACGCGGCGGGACCGGCCGTCTTTCTCGCCCTGCTGGCCCCCATGCTGCGCACCGCGGTCGAACGCGCGACGGCGGCCGTCGCCGTCGTCCTGGGGCTCGGTCTGCTGCCCGTGCTGCCCGCGGGCGTACCGGTCCTCGTGTCGGCGCTCGCCGCGCCCCTGGTGCTCGCCGCGCACGCCCGCACGGCGGCCGGGAAGCGCGCGCGGCGGGACGCGGAGCGCGGTGCGGGACGCGGAGAGGAGAGCGCGCGGTGAGCGTGTGGATCGCGATCGGCGTCACGGCCGTCGGCTGCTATCTGGTGAAGCTGCTCGGGCTGTCCGTGCCCGCCGGGATACTGGAGAGTCCGCTGGTCAGAAGGCTGGCCGCGCTCGTTCCTGTCGCCCTGCTGGCGGCGCTGACCGCGCAGCAGGGGTTCGGTGACGGGACGGCGCCGGCCTTCGACGCCAGGGCGGCGGGGCTCGGCGCGGCGGCGGTGGCCCTGCTGCTGCGCGCGCCCTTCCTCGTCGTCGTGGCCGCAGCGGTCGCCGTCACAGCGGGCGTACGGGCTCTGGCCTAGGGATGTGGCCGGCACGAGGAGGCTCCCGGCGCCTCGGCCCTTGCGGGGTGCCCAGGGGGCGCGGAGACCCGCAGCGCCCCCGTCATAGGCGTCCGTACGCGCGGAGGGTCAACAGGGCCTCCAGCGTCACCAGGGGCCGCCCTTCGAGGGCGGTGCCCGGCGCCCAGGGGCGCCAGTTGATGTCCCATCCGCCGTCGTCCCGCTGGCCGGCGGCGAGGTGGCCGAGCCCGCGCTCCATCTCGTCGCCGGTGAACCAGCGGCGGGCCAGCGAGTCGGGCGTGCGGGCGAAGTCCGTCACATGGTGGTGCTCGCCCGGCGCGTAGCCCTCCGCGACGGGGAACTCCTCCGCCCGCTCCGGATCGGTGACGACGAGCCGCTGCTCGCGCACCAGCGTGCCCAGCCGCTCGGCCGCGGCCTCCGCGCGCGGCCGGTCCGGCACGCCGTCCAGGAAGCTCAGCGCCGCCTCCGCCTCGTAGGGGTGGGTCTTCTCCAGGGACTCGATCGCGTCCCAGCAGTAGTCGGTCGCCCGGAACAGCCAGGCGTGCCACACGCCGTTGCGGTGCAGGGTGCCGACCACGGGGGCGGTGGCGAGCAGGGCGCTGGGCGGGTTGTCCGTCACGGGGATCCAGGGCGCCGCCGGGTAGCCGCGCAGGGACGGGTGGACGGCGGGCAGCGCCCCGTCGGAGGTGGAGACGGCGGTGAGATAGCGGCCGATGCGCTCCACCCGCTGTCCGGCGCAGCGTCCGATGCCGTCCAGGACGCGCAGCGCGGCGGCCGTGTGCAGCGGCTGGCTGACGGGGCCGCGCAGGTCGGGCTCCAGAGCGTGGCCGTAGCCGCCGTCGGCGTTGCGGTAGGCGTCGAGGGCCGTCTCGACGGTGTCCGGGTCGCCGTCCAGGAAGTGGTGTTCGAAGCGCCGCTGTTCCAGCACGCGCGCCGTCAGCCAGATGAACCGCTCGGCGCGGGACAGCGAAGTCGTTCCAGAGGGAGCCATCCCCCGACGGTAGGCCCAGGTGTCCGTCCGGTCACCATCGGCGACCGGAGGCAACCCGGAGGGCGGGATACTGGGGGCATGCGGTTGACGGTCTTCTGGCAGCGGATGGCGGAACACTTCGGCGAGGCGTACGCCGACTCGTTCGCGCGTGATCATGTGATGTCCGAGCTCGGCGGGCGGACCGTGCGCGAGGCGCTGGACTCCGGCTGGGAGGCGAGGGACGTGTGGCGTGCGGTGTGCGCCGTCATGGAGGTGCCCGCCGACAAGCGGTGAACCGCCCTCCGGCGCCGGCGTCCCCGCGTTCGGTGGCAAGGACGGTCTGTACCAGGCCGCGCTGGAGCACGGCGGACGCGGCTGCCTGCTGGTCAATGCCGCCACCGAGCGGCTGCCGGAGGACCAGCCGACCCGGCGCACCGTGCGGGACGTGCTGGGTGCCAACCAGGGCGCGCTCGCCGGTCTGCTGCGCGCGGCGGCGGAGCGCGGCGCGACCGCGCCGCGGCACGACCCGCACGCCCTCGCCGCCTTACTCAACGGACTTCGGGTGTCCGCGAAGGTCACGCCGGACCCCCGTGCCCTCGAACCCCTCGTGGAGGTGGCGCTGAGCGCGCTCGACCGACCACCGGCCGCGTCCTCGACGCTTCCTGGCCGAGCGGGGACAGCCGCCCGGCCGCTGCGCGCCCCGGACCGCTCGCTCGCCATGGGTTATCCACAGGGAGCGGGGGTGGCTTGACTCAAAAATCGAACATGGATTCTTATAGGTGAGCCGGCTGGAGAACCCGCTGCCGGGCCCGGAAACGCCGGGCGCCGGGACGCGAGGCCGGGCCGATTGTCAGTGGCAGGCGCTAGCGTCGTGTGACGTGAAGCGATCGACTCAAGCGAACCCCCGGGTGGCACCGATGGCAGGAACCGACCGCGAGAAGGCGCTGGACGCCGCGCTCGCGCAGATTGAACGGCAATTCGGCAAGGGCGCCGTGATGCGCATGGGCGAGCGGCCGAACGAGCCCGTCGAGATCATCCCCACCGGGTCGACCGCGCTCGATGTGGCCCTCGGCGTCGGCGGCCTTCCGCGCGGCCGCGTGGTGGAGGTGTACGGACCGGAGTCCTCCGGTAAGACCACGCTGACGCTGCACGCGGTCGCCAACGCCCAGAAGGCGGGCGGCACGGTCGCCTTCGTGGACGCGGAGCACGCCCTCGACCCGGAGTACGCGAAGGCGCTCGGGGTCGACACGGACGCGCTGATCCTCTCCCAGCCGGACAACGGCGAGCAGGCCCTGGAGATCACCGACATGCTGATCCGCTCCGGGGCGCTCGACCTGATCATCGTCGACTCCGTCGCGGCGCTGGTGCCCCGCGCGGAGATCGAGGGCGAGATGGGCGACTCGCACGTCGGCCTCCAGGCCCGGCTGATGAGCCAGGCCCTGCGGAAGATCGCCGGTGCGCTCAACCAGTCCAAGACCACCGCGATCTTCATCAACCAGCTGCGCGAGAAGGTCGGTGTGATGTTCGGCTCGCCGGAGACCACCACGGGTGGCCGCGCGCTGAAGTTCTACGCCTCCGTGCGGCTCGACATCCGGCGTATCGAGACCCTCAAGGACGGCACCGACGCGGTCGGCAACCGCACCCGCGTCAAGGTCGTCAAGAACAAGGTCGCGCCCCCCTTCAAGCAGGCCGAGTTCGACATCCTGTACGGGCAGGGCATCAGCCGCGAGGGCGGCCTGATCGACATGGGCGTGGAGAACGGCTTCATCCGCAAGTCCGGCGCCTGGTACACCTACGAGGGCGACCAGCTCGGCCAGGGCAAGGAGAACGCCCGCAACTTCCTGAGGGACAACCCCGATCTCGCCAACGAGATCGAGAAGAAGATCAAGGAGAAGCTGGGCATCGGCGTGCGGCCCGAGGAGCCGGCGGGCGAGCCGGGCTCCGCGGCGGCGGCCGCGCCGCAGCCGGAGGCGGGTGCGAGCGGTGACTCCGGCGCCGAGGAGGGAGCCGCCAAGGCGGTCCCCGCGCCCGCGGCCAAGGCGGCCAAGGCGTCGAAGACGTCCAAGGCCACCGCAGCCAAGAGCTGATCCGTGACACGACGCACCGAGTGGCCGGTGGAGCAGACGGCCCCCGGAGCCGAGGGCATCCAGGACAGCGGTGGTCTCGCCCCGTCGAGGGCCGAGGCGGGACCACCGCGCACGTCTCGGGGTACACGGGGGGATCCCGAGGCGTGCGGGGACGGGGGACAGCGGCTGCCAGAGCCGCAGGACCCGGTGGAGCGGGCGCGGGCGATCTGTCTGCGTCTGCTCACCGGGACTCCCCGGACCAGACGGCAGCTCGCCGAAGCACTGGCCGAGCGGGGGATCCCCGGCGAGGCGGCGGAGGAGGTGCTGGCCCGCTTCGAGGACGTCGGGCTGATCGACGACACCGCGTTCGCCGCGGCGTGGGTCGAGTCCCGGCACCACAGCCGGGGCCTGGCACGCCGCGCCCTCGCCCGGGAACTGCGCACCAAGGGCGTCGACTCGGCGGTGATCGACGACGCCGTGGGGCAGCTGGACGCCGAGCGCGAGGAGGAGACCGCGCGGGCCCTGGTGGAGCGGAAGCTCCGCGCGACGAGAGGGCTGGACCGGGACAGACGGATCCGGCGGCTGGCCGGGCTGCTCGCCCGCAAGGGCTATGCCGAGGGGGTCGCCCTCCGTGTCGTCCGCCGTGCCCTGGAGGAGGAGGGGGAGGACCCGGAGGCGCTGGCGGAGCGTCTGCCGGAGGTATGACGGCAGCGTCTGCCGGAGGTATGACGGCTCTGTTTCCGCCGGACCCGCCCTACGGCTCCTGGTTCCCGCGCCCCACGGGGCCGCCCACTGGCTGGGCGCCCCGAATCGCCTCGGCGCAGCTGCGCAGCTCCGCCGGGCGGGCCGCGGGCAGCGCGGCCACCAGGTGGCCGTCGGAGCGGACGACGAGGACGGTGTGGGCCGCCGCGTCCGGATAGCCCTCTGCCACCAGCAGCGTGGCCCGTACCGGCAGGTCGTCGACGGCGGCGGCCAGTGAGGGCATCATGCCCGCCGACAGCCAGTGGCGGCTGTCCCACACCGCGGTGCCCGGCGCTATGAGCACCACCAGCAGTTCGCCGCCCGCCCCGCACAGCCAGTCGCGCAGCCGCCCCCGGGTGCCGTCAGCGGCGGTCACGGCGACGTCCCGCACCGGCGCCCCCGGCGCCGTGCCGACCGGCACGGTGGTGACCTCGCCGCGCGGCGGGCTCAGCGGCGTACGGGCGTACGTCGCGGGCGCCCCCAGCAGTCCGCGCCCCAGGTGGCCGTCCGTCAGCAGGCCCAGATGCGCCCGTGCGCCCCCTCCGGGCAGCAGCGCGCGCAGTCCGCCGCCTCCGCGTCGCACCAGGGGCAGCGCCTGGTCGACGGCGCGCAGCCGGGCGCCGACGGCGGCGCGCCGCTCCGCCTCGTAGCTGTCCAGCAGCGTGGCCGCCGCGTCGTCGTGCCCGTGGTGCCAGGCCAGCGCGAGCTTCCAGGCGAGGTTGGCCGCGTCGCGCAGCCCCTCGTCGACGGACTGGACGCCGAGCGCCCCCTGGAGGTGCGCCGCGTCGCCCGCGAGGAACGCCCGGTCCACCCGCCAGTGCCGGGCGAGCCGCTGGTGCGCGGTGTGCACGCCCGTGTCGACCAGTTCGTAGGGCCCGGGGGCGCCGTGCCCGTCCGCCGCCTCGAACCACAGCGTGAGCGTGTCCTGCACCCGCTCCAGCAACTCCTCGGGGGTGACCAGGTCGCCGCGCGGCGGCAGCAGCCAGTCCAGCCGCCATATGCCCCCGGCCAGCGGACGCGCCGTCACCTCGCCGGGCACGCCGCCCGGATCGCGCTGGAGCAGCGCCTCGTCCTCCCAGGGGAGCTGGACGCGCACCGCGGCTACCGCGTGCCGCTCGACGGCCGTGTGGCCGGGGAAGCGCACTCCGAGCAGCTTCCGTACGGTCGAGCGGGCTCCGTCGCAGCCGACCGCGTAGCTGCCGCGCCACCAGGTGCCGGCGGCGCCCCGGGTGTGGACCGTCACCCCGGACGGGTCCTGCTCCAGCTGGTCGACGTGGCTGTGCGGGACGACCCGGGCCAGTTGCTCGTCCTCCAGCGCGGTGCGCAGCGCGCGCTCCAGCGTGTGCTGTTCGAGGTGCAGCGGCGCGGTCTCCTCGTCGAGCTCCACCCGCTCCACGAGGTGGCGGCGCCGTTCGGTCCGCCAGGACCGCCAGCGCTGCCCGGGAAGCACGGCCAGGTGCGCGGCGGTGTCGCGGCGCAGCACGCAGGTGCGGGCGGCGCGCGGGGGAGAGCCGCCGTCCGTCGCATCGAGGACGACGGACGGCACCGAGTGCCGGGCCAGAGCGAGGGAGAGTGCGAGTCCGGTCGGGCCGGCACCGGCCACGATCACCGGTTCCACGGCGCTGAGACCTCACAGCCCTGGTGGTGCTGACGGGGGCCGGGGTTCGCGGCTGCTGGAGCCTGGTGCACGATCACGCTGGTATGCAACCCACTGCCTGAGCGGGCGTCAAGTGAGGCTGGCGGCGGCCCTGCCGGGCCGCCGCCGCACTGGTCAGCGGGGTGACGTGTTCAGGGCAGGGCGCCGGTCTGCTCGGGGACCTTCGCCTCCGTCGGCGCGATGCCGGTCTTCGCGCGGCGTCCGCGCCGCTCGATCCAGTTGGCCAGGCCCGACAGGGCGAGGCAGAGCACGATGTAGAGCGTGCCGATGACGATGACCGTGGGGACGTACGGGTAGTCGCCGTTGACCTGGGTGTTGGAGGCGATCAGCCGGGCCGTCTGCAGCAGCTCCGGATAGAGGATGATGTAGCCGAGCGAGGTGTCCTTGAGGGTCACCACCAGCTGGCTGATGATCGTCGGCATCATGGACCGCACGGCCTGCGGCATCAGGATCGACGCCGTCACCTGCGTCTTGCGCATGCCGATCGCGTACGCGGCCTCGCGCTGTCCGGTGGGCACCGCGTTGATGCCCGCGCGCAGCACCTCGGCCTGCACACAGGAGTTGTAGATGGCGAGGCCGAACACCAGCGCCCACATGGGTTCGATGTTGACCTCGACCGGCAGGATCGCGTCCACGATCCCCACCCACAGGGCGAAGATGGTGATCAGCAGCGGGACCGACCGGAAGAGCTCGATGAAGCCGGTGGCGAGCCACCGGACGGGCTTGTGGTCGGAGAGCCGTCCCATGCACAGGACCACCGCCATCACCAGCGAGAGCGCGGCGGCCATCGCGAACACCTTCAGGGTGGCGGCCAGGCCGTCGAGGATGTTCTCCCGGATGCCCGCGTAGTTGAAGATGTCCCACATGGCGCCGTCGAACTGGCCCTTGTCGTAGAGCCGGTAGGCCACCAGCGCGACCAGGCCGACGATCAGCAGGCCGCCGACGACCGAGAGGACGAGGTTGCGGGCGCGGGCCCTGGGGCCCGGCGCGTCGTAGAGCACGCTGCCGCTCATCGGGCGACCTCCAGACGGCGCTCCAGCGTCCGGAACAGGGCGCTGATGGAGAACGTGACGATCAGGTAGCCGATGGTGATCCAGATGAAGATCACGAGGATGTTGTAGCCCTCGTTGCTGAGCACCTTCTGGATGTTGAACAGGTCGACGTTGTTGAACGCGCCCGCGATGGCGGAGTTCTTGGTGAGGGCGATCAGGAAGCTGCTCAGCGGCGGCAGCGCGGTGCGGGTCGCCTGGGGCAGCACGACGATCCGCAGGGTCTGCGTGAAGGTCATGCCGATGCTGCGCGCTGCCTCGGCCTGTCCCAGCGGCACCGTGTTGATGCCCGAGCGGAGGGCCTCGGCTATGTAGGACGAGGTGTACATGCCGAGGGCGACCACGGCCAGCAGATAGGAGTCGATCCCGGGGAAGAGCACCTGGGGCACCACGAAGAAGGCCACCAGGAAGAGCAGCGTCAGCGGGGTGTTGCGCAGCAGCGTCACCCACACCGTGCCGAACAGCCGCAGCGGCGGTACGGGCGAGACCCGGAACCCGGCGATGATCAGCCCCAGCACCACGGCGAGGGCCGCGCTGCCGGCGGTCAGGGACACGGTTCCGACGAAGCCCTCGCGGAACAGATCCAGATTGTCGAGCAGTACGTTCATAGAGTGTCTCGTCTCCGCGGGCCGGAGTGCGGCGGCGCTTCGGACAGGGGCATCAGCCCTGCTCGTACGGGCGCGGCGGGCGCGCCCGTACGAGCAGGGTCAGGTGGCGCTTCGGTGCGGGCGGCCGGCCCGGCTCACTTCTCGGTGATCGTCGGCGGCTCGACGAACTTGGAGCCCGACTTGCCGAGCGTCGCGTCGTACGCCTTCTCGTAGTCCCCGTTGTCCTCGTGCGCCTTCAGCGCGTCGGCGACCGCCTTCTGCAGCGCCTTGTCGCCCTTCTTCAGGCCGACGCCGTAGGGCTCGTCGGTGAAGGTCTTGCTGAGGACCTTCAGCTTCTTCGGGTTGTCCGCGGCGTAGCCCTTGAGGATCGCGTCGTCCGTGGTGACCGCGTCCACCTGGCCGTCGATCAGCTGCTTGACGCAGTCCGAGTACTTGGCCAGCTCGGTGATCTTGCCGCCGTACTTCGGCTTCTTGATCTCCTGGAGCGGGGTGGAGCCGACGATGGAGCAGACCTTCTTGCCCTTGACGGAGTCCGGCCCCTCGATGCCGCTCTCGTCCTCGCGGACCAGCAGCGCGGCGCCCGCGTGGTAGTACGGGCCGGCGAAGTCGATCTGCTTCTTGCGCTCGTCGTTGATGGTGTACGTGCCGATCATCAGGTCCACGTCACCCTTGCGTACCGCCTGCTCGCGGGCGCCCGAGTCCACCGTCTTGAACGTGATCTGCTTGGCCGAGAAGCCGAGGTCGGCGGCGACCATCTTGGCGATCTCGATGTCGAAGCCCGAGTACTTCTTGGTCGACTGGTCCTGGAAGCCCAGATACGGCTGGTCGGCCTTGGCCCCGATGACGATCTTGCCGCGCTTCTGCGCGTTCTTGAGCACCGGCGAGTCGACCGTGACGTCCTCGGCGGCCTTGTAGGTCGGCAGCGACTTCTCGTCGGTGTCGTTGCTCTTGTCCCCGGCGGAGCCCTCCTTGCCGCCGCAGGCCGCGGTGGCGGCGAGTGCCAGGATCACGGCCGCCGAGGCGGCGGTCTTGTGGAGCTTCATAGTCAGTTTCCCTTACTCGAACAGACGTTGGCGGTCCGCCGTCGGTCGTGCGCCTCAGTGGTGCAGAATCTTCGACAGGAAGTCCTTGGCGCGGTCGCTGCGCGGATTGCTGAAGAACTGGTCCGGCGCCGCCTCCTCGACGATCCGGCCGTCGGCCATGAAGACGACCCGGTTCGCCGCGGAGCGTGCGAATCCCATCTCGTGGGTGACCACGACCATGGTCATCCCGTCCCGCGCCAGCTGCTGCATGACCTCCAGCACCTCGTTGATCATCTCGGGATCGAGGGCCGAGGTCGGCTCGTCGAAGAGCATCACCTTCGGATCCATGGCGAGAGCCCTCGCGATGGCGACCCGCTGCTGCTGACCGCCGGAGAGCTGCGCCGGGTACTTGTCGGCCTGGCTGCCGACCCCCACCCGGTCCAGCAGGGCGCGCGCCTTCTCCTCCGCCGCCTGCTTGTCCGTCCTGCGGACCTTGATCTGGCCCAGCGTCACGTTCTCCAGCACCGTCTTGTGCGCGAAGAGGTTGAAGGACTGGAAGACCATGCCCACGTCGGAACGGAGCTTCGCCAGCTCCTTGCCCTCCTGGGGCAGCGGCTTGCCGTCCACGGTGATATGGCCCGAGTCGATCGTCTCCAGGCGGTTGACGGTGCGGCACAGCGTGGACTTCCCGGACCCCGAGGGGCCGATGACGACGACGACCTCGCCCCGCGCGACGGTCAGGTCGATGTCCTGGAGCACGTGCAGCGCACCGAAGTGCTTGTTGACACTCTCCAGCGAGACCAGCGTGTCGGTCCTCGGCTCCGGACTGCCCGCGTCCTTGGCCACCGATACTTCGCTCATCGGCGTGTAGCTCCGTCCTCGTCGGTTGCGTGGACCTTAGTGAGCGCTCGCCATCAGCGTCATTACATCTGAGCGGAAATTGAGCATAACGATCCGGCCGCAACCGGGCACACTGGGTGAAGGGGGGCGACACTGCCGTACGCGCGCCCCCCGGCCCTCGCATGGCGGGTCCGGACAAAGACACAGCGGCCGCAGCGCCGTACCGGCTGTATAACGGATCCTCCCGTGAGTCGGGAAGCCCCTTGACTCACCTTCGCGGATCGGCGTGGATGCGATGTCGGTACAGCGGACGGACGACGGCACAGTGGCGGACGGGAAGGGGAACGCGGAGTTGAGACTGCTCCTCGTCGAGGACGACGACCATGTCGCCGCGGCCCTGAGTGCCGTGCTCGGGCGGCACGGCCTCGACGTGGTCCACGTCCGCAGCGGCGCCGACGCGCTCCAGGAGCTGCTGCCCGGCGCCCCCGGCGAGGGCGCCTGCGGCTTCGACGTCGTGCTGCTCGACCTCGGCCTGCCCGACCAGGACGGCTTCGAGGTGTGCGGCAGGATCCGCCGGACCAGCTCCACCCCCGTGATCATGGTGACGGCCCGCGCCGACGTCCGCTCCCGCATACACGGCCTCAACCTCGGAGCGGACGACTACGTCGTCAAGCCCTACGACATGGGGGAGCTGCTGGCCCGTATCCACGCCGTCAGCCGCCGCGCGGTCGCCGAGGACCCCGCGGCCCCCGGAGCGGCCCAGGAGGCCGCCCAGGGCGCCCCCGGGGCCGCGGACGGCACCCTCCGCCTCGGCACCGTGACCATCGAGCTGCCCACCCGCCAGGTCCGCGTGGACGGCGCCGAGATCTCCCTCACCCGCAAGGAGTTCGACCTGCTGGCGCTCCTCGCGCAGCGGCCGGGGGTCGTCTTCCGCCGGGAGCAGATCATCAGCGAGGTGTGGCGCACCAGCTGGGAGGGCACAGGACGCACCCTGGAGGTGCACGTCGCCTCGCTGCGGGCCAAGCTGCGCCGCCCCGCCCTCATCGAGACGGTACGCGGCGTCGGCTACCGCATGTCGGCCCAGGGCGCCTGAGCGCCGGCCAGGACAGGACCGGAACCGCGTGCGTGCCCGCCTCCTCCCGCTGCTGCTGATCCTGCTCGCCGGGGTGCTGCTCGCCCTCGGCTTCCCGCTCGCCGCCAGCCAGGCCGCCGCGCAGCAGCAGCGCGTCGTGGTGGACCGTATCGACGACACCGCCCGCTTCGCCTCCCTCGCCCAGTTCGTCACCTCGACCAGCGAGCCGAGCGAGCGCCGCGCCACCCTCAAAAGCGAACTGGAGCGCTACTACGACCTCTACGGCATCCGGGTCGGCGTCTTCTACCGGGACGGCCAGGCCATGGGCGTCGCCCCCGCCGACTGGCGCGTCCCGGCGAAGGGGGAGGGCGCGCGGGCCTTCGCCGAGGCGCTGGCGGGGCGCCGCAGCCACGACCCCCCGCAGGTGTGGCCGTGGCAGCAGGGGCGCATAGCGGTCGCCTCGCCCGTCATCCGGGACGGGGACGTGGCCGCCGTGGTGCTCACCGACTCGCCCACCGGTCAGATGCGGTCCCGCACCCTCAGGGGCTGGCTGGCCATCGCGGCGGGCGAGGGGGCCGCCATGCTGCTCGCCGTCGCCGCCGCGCTCCGGCTGACCGGCTGGGTGCTGCGGCCCGTCCGTACCCTCGACCGGGCCACGCACGAGATCGCCACCGGGAAGCTCGCCTCCCGGGTCGCCGCCTCCGGCGGACCGCCCGAGCTGCGCCGTCTGGCCGACTCGTTCAACGAGATGGCGGGCAACGTGGAGAGCGCCGTCGAGCAGCAGCGCGCCTTCGTCGCGGACGCCTCCCACCAGTTGCGCAACCCGCTGTCCGCACTGCTGCTGCGCATCGAGGTGCTGGGCCTGGAGCTGCCGGAGGGGCACGAGGAGATGGCGTCCGTACGGGCCGAGGGCAAGCGCCTCGCACGCGTACTGGACGACCTGCTCGACCTGGCGACGGCCGAGCACGCCGACGCCGCACCCGTGCGGCTCACCGACGTCGCCGCCCTGGCCGCGGAACGGGTGGCCGCCTGGCTGCCCGTCGCCGAGCGCAAGGGCGTCGCGCTGCGCACCTGCGGGCAGTCCGCGGCCACCGGCTGGGCGGATCCCGACGCGCTCGCCGGAGCCCTGGACGCCGTGGTGGACAACGCCCTCAAGTTCACCCCGGCGGACGGTGAGGTCACCGTCACGGTGACCGCCGGGGGCGAGTGGGTCGCGCTGGAGACGGCGGACGGCGGGGACGGGCTGAGCGACGAGGAACTGGAGCGGGTCGGCGACCGGTTCTGGCGCAGCGGACGCCACCAGAACGTCTCCGGCTCCGGACTCGGCCTGTCCATCACCCGCGCGCTGCTCGGAGCGGGCGGCGGACACCTGTCCTTCGCGCACAATGAACCGCACGGCCTGCGGGTCCTGATCACTGTGCCGCGGAACGCCCCAGCCGCAGGGTGAGGATCTGGAACGGACGCAGTGCCACCCGCACCGCGCCGTCCTCCACCGGGTGGCTCCCGTGCGGCAGGGGGCGCTCCAGCAGGTCCGTCTCGGTCGCCGAGGCGACGGGGAAGCCGGGCGTGAGGGTCGCGGCGGCCCGTCCGCCGTGCGCCTCGTAGAGCCGCACGACCACGTCTCCGCCGCGGTCCTCGGCCAGCTTCACCGCCTCGGCCACCACCTGACCGCCCCGGCCGTCCTCGACGCGGACGAGCGGCGCGACGGGGTCGCCGCTTCCGGCCACGGTGCGCTCCGGGAGGTTGATCCAGTGCCCCTCCCGTACCGCGTCCCCGACCGCCGCTCCCGGCGCCAGCCCGTAGCGCATCCGGTGCGCCCCCTGGTCGGTCTCCGGGTCCGGGTAGCGCGGGGCGCGCAGCAGAGAGAGCCGTACGGTCGTGGTCTGGCCGCCGTCCGCGCGGACGGCGCGGGTCACGTCGTGCCCGTACGTGGAGTCGTTCACCAGCGCGGCGCCCCAGCCGGGCTCCGCCACGTGGATCCAGCGGTGCGCGCAGATCTCGAACTTCGCCGCCTCCCAGGAGGTGTTGGTGTGGGTGGGCCGGAAGACGTGTCCGAACTGCGTCTCGGACGCCGACTGGTCCGCCTTCACATCGAGCGGGAACGTCGCCTTCAGCAGCTTCTCGCACTCGTGCCAGTCCACCTCGGTGTCCACGGAGAGCACCTTGCCGCCCGCGCGCAGGGTGAGCCACTGCACCACCGACGAGTCGCCGAAGGAGCGCGCCACACGGACGGTCGCGCGCTCCTCGTCCGCCTCGGCCAGGGTGAGCTCGTCGGCGTGCGTCAGGTCGGTGACGCTGTTGCGGTAGAACGCGTCGATGTCCCAGGCGTCCCAGTGGTTGGGGAGATCCGGGTGCACCTGGAGCAGATTGGCCGCCTGCCGGGGGGCCACGGCCTCGCGCTCCGCGTCCCGGTCGTACGCGGAGACCACCAGTCCCCGCCCGTCCACCTCGATCCGCAGCAGCCCGTTGTCCAGCGTCCAGCCGCCCTGGGGCCGCTCCCGCACCGCGACCGGCGCTGCGCTGCGCGCGGGCCGTTCGGCGGCCCCTCCGGCCGGTACGCCGCCGCGCTCGTGCGGGGCGCCGTTGAAGACGACGGGCCGGTCGCCCTGGCCGGCGAGCGCCGCCTGCGCCTCGCCGGCCAGCCGGTCCAGCTCCGCGTGCACCCGCGCGTAGGTCTCCCGCGCCTCCCGGTGCACCCAGGCGATCGACGAGCCCGGCAGGATGTCGTGGAACTGGTGCAGCAGCACCGTCTTCCACAGCCGCTCCAGCCGCTCGTAGGGATACGCGTAGCCGGCCACGCGCACCGCCGCCGTTGCCGCCCACAGCTCCGCCTCCCGCAGCAGCGACTCGGCCCGCCGGTTGCCCTGTTTCGTCTTCGCCTGCGAGGTGTACGTGCCCCGGTGCAGCTCCAGATACAGCTCGCCGACCCACACGGGCGCCTGTGGATACTCCTCGCCGGCCTTCTCGAAGAAGGCGGCGGGCCGCTCCAGAGCCACCCTCGGGGAGCCGTCCAGGTCGCGCAGCCGGGCGGCGCGGCCGAGCATCTCGCGAGTGGGGCCGCCGCCCCCGTTGCCGTATCCGAACGGCACCAGGGAGTGCGAGGAGCCGCCCTTCTCGCGGAAGGTGCGCGCCGCGTGCGCCAGCTCCCGGCCGTTCAGCCGCGCGTTGTAGGTGTCGACCGGCGGGAAGTGCGTGAAGACCCGTGTGCCGTCGATGCCCTCCCACCAGAACGTGTGGTGCGGAAACGGGTTGGTCCGGCTCCAGGAGATCTTCTGCGTCAGGAACCAGGTGGAGCCGGACAGCTTCACCAACTGGGGCATCGCCGCCGTGTACCCGAAGGAGTCCGGCAGCCACACCTCCCGGGTCTCGACGCCGAACTCGTCCAGGAAGAACTTCTTGCCGTAGAGGAACTGCCGGGCCATCGCCTCCCCGCCGACCATGTTCGTGTCAGACTCCACCCACATGCCGCCCACCGGAACGAACTGCCCCTCGGCGACCTTCTTCTTCACCCTCGCCCAGAGCTCCGGACGGTGCTCCTTGATCCAGGCGAACTGCTGCGCCTGCGACATGGCGAAGACGAAGTCCGGATGGGCGTCCATCAGCGCCACCACGTTGGACGCCGTCCGTGCCACCTTCCGCACGGTCTCGCGCAGCGGCCACAGCCACGCGGAGTCGATGTGGGCGTGGCCCACCGCGCTCACCCGGTGCGCGGAGGCGCGCGCCGGGGACGCCAGGGCCGGTGCGAGCCGCTCCCGGGCCCGCGCCGCCGAACCGGGCACGTCCTGCAGGTCGACCGCGTCCAGCGTGCGCTCCAGGGCCCGCAGCAGCTCCCAGCGGCGGGCGTCCTCCACCGGCAGCTCGGCCATCAGGGAGCCCGCCACTTCCAGGTCGCGCACCAACTCCCACACCTCCGGCTGGAAGACGGCCAGGTCCATCCGCCCCAGCCGGTACAGCGGGCGGGAGGAGGCGGTGAGCCGGTCGCCCTCGTACGTCGGCGTCTGCGGCACGTTCACGATGGGGTTCGAGGCGGCCTCCACATACAGCTCGACCTCCTCCCCGCCGGAGGCCGGAGCGGCGATCCGCACCCAGGAGTTGCGCGGATGCAGCCCCTTCACCGCCTCGCCGTCCCGGTTGTGGACCAGGCCCTCGCACTGGAAGCCCGGCATGTCGCGGTCGAACCCCAGGTCCAGCACGGCCTCCACCGCCCGGCCCGCCCACGCGTCGGGCACCCGCCCGGTCACCCGGAACCAGGT
>NZ_JAAKZZ010000127.1 GCF_011045075.1 Streptomyces boncukensis | reverse complement strand
GCCCAAGGGCCCGGCGGCCGTGGAGCGGGTCGGTGCCACGGAGTTCTCGGCCGTCGCGGGCACGCAGTTCGCCGAACGCCCGCGGGTGCGGGTCAAGGACGGCCAGGGCAGGGGCGTCAAGGGCGTCAAGGTCACCTTCGAGGTGCGCGGCGCCACCGGCGCGTCCTTCGAGGGCGGCGTCAAGAAGGTCACCGTCAGCACCGCAGCCGACGGCGTCGCCACCGCCCCGGCGCTCGGCGCTGGCACCCGGACCGGCTCCTTCACCCTCCGGGCCGCCGTCCCCGGGCAGGATCTGGGAGCGGTGGACTTCAAGGCGTCGGTGACGGCCCCGCAGGCGGATGAGCTGGCCCGTACGACGGACGGCCCGCTGGAGGCCGGCAAGGGCGCGGAGTTCGCCGAGCCCGTCGAGGTCAAGGCGTCGAAGGGCGGCAAGGCCGTCGCGGGCGTCGCCGTCTCCGCGACGCTGGCGGACACCGAGGGCGGCCCGTTCTTCAAGGGCGCCGACGGCAAGCCCGTACACGTACTGGAGGGCCTGAAGACCGGCGCCGACGGTGTGCTGCGGCTGCCGGAGCTGTACGCGGGCGACACCGCCGGCACCTTCAGCCTCACCCTCAAGGCCGACGGCGGGGGCACCCTGACCGTCAAGCTCACCGTGAAGGGCTGACGGCCCTTCCCGCATCCCGCCCCCTCGCCCCGCTGCCCGGGGCGAGGGGGCGGGCGCGTTCCGGCGCGGCGCCGCACAACAGCCGCGCAGCGCTGTTCCCCTCTTCGCAGGCCGTTGCTACGGTGCCCACGCCGAACTGACGCCCCATCAGGAAGCGGGCGGACGGGACCGGGAGGGAGGCCCACCCATGCGTGCCCTCATCGCGGCGGCCATCGGACTGGCCGCCGCCCTCGCTGTCGTCCTCACGGTGACGGCCATCGGCGCACCGCCGGGCGAGACCTCACCGAAGCCGCTGCGCACCACCGTTCCCGAGCACCCCTAGCCGCAGGAGGCAGCATGCGCCGGAGAGCGAGCCTGGTGCTCCTCGCCTTCGCGGTCTTCTTCGCCGCGCTGTCCCCGCTGATCCGCTGGTACGCGTTCCCGCGGCTGGCGAAGGTGCCGCCCAGCCAGTACCAGACGATGGTGCTGGAGGCCAAGGACGCCACCCTCCTCGACTACACCACCCTGAAGCCCAGAAAGGTCCCCAAGGTCAGCATCGTGCAGACCCTCAAGGGCAATGTGGAGGAAGCGAAGAAGGTCAAGGAGCGCACCGGCCGGGACGTCGTCGTCTGGGACACCCTCAGCCATGTCGCCGACGCCCGGGGCGAACTGGTCTCCAGCATCCCCGAGCGCTACATCTTCGACGCCCACTCCCAGGAGCCGGTCAACGTCCCCGGCGAACACGTCGACGGCGACAAGGTCCGCCGTACGGGCATCGAGTACAAGTGGCCGTTCCTCACCGAGAAGCGGGACTACGAGTACTACGACTTCCAGACCCGCACCTCGGCGCCCATCCACTACAAGGGCACCCGCACCGTCAAAGGGCTGAAGACCTACTACTTCGAGCAGACCATCCCCTGGACCAAGGTCAAGGTGCCCAAGAAGCTGCCGCTGGGTGTCACGCCCCGGACCGTCGAGCAGTTCGGGCTGGAGCGCTGGTACTCCACCAAGCGGATGTTCTGGGTCGAGCCCACCACCGGCGCCCCCGTCGACGGCCAGGAGCTGCACAAGGAGCAGATGCGCTGGAGGGACAAGCCGGAGAAGAAGCCGCTCACGGCGTTCTCCGGGCACGTCAAGATGCGGCCCGACTTCCAGGACGACGCCGTCGACCTGGTCACGTCCCAGCGCCGGCTGATCCTGCTCTTCACGTCGTATCTGCCCTGGGGCTCCCTGGGCCTGGGCACGCTGCTGCTCGCCCTGTCGCTCACCCTGGAGTGGCGGAGTCGCGTCGCCCCGCCGGGGGCGCGGGGCCCGGCCCTGCTGCGGCTCCGCGGACCGCGAAGCGCCGCAGGGGACCGCCCTGGCCCGGCAGGACCCGACGGACCGGTGTCGGTGACGGACCGGCATCGGTGACGGGCCGGTGCCGGTGACGGGCCGGTGTCGGTGACGGGCCGGCGTCAGCGGCGGGACCGCGCCTTCGTGTGTCGCGTCGGCTCGGCCGCCGCCGGGTCCTCGGGCCACGGGTGCCGGGGATACCGGCCGCGCAGCTCCGCCCGTACGCCCCGGTAGCCGTCCCGCCAGAACGACGCCAGATCGGCCGTCACAGCCGCCGGGCGCCCGGCGGGGGAGAGGAGGTGCACCAGTACCGGCACCCGCCCGTCCGCCAGCCGCGGGGTCTCCCGCGCGCCGAACATCTCCTGCAGCTTCACCGCCAGCACCGGCTGCTCGGGGCGCGCGTAGTCGACGCGGACCCGCGAGCCGGACGGTACCTCGATCCGCTCCGGCGCCAGCTCGTCCAGCCGGGCCGCGTCACCGGTGGCCCAGGGCAGCAGGGAGTGCAGCAGCTCGCCGCCGTCCGGCAGCCGCTCGCCCGTCAGCCAGCCCTCGGCATCCGCCAGCAGCGCGGCGTCCGAGACGTCCGGCCAGGGCTCCCCGAGGGCGTGGTGCAGGAAGGCCAGCCGCCGGCGCAGCGCCACCGCACCGTCCGGCCACCGCAGCAGCCCCGGACCGTGCGCCCGCAGCGCATCCAGCAGGGCCTCGCGTACGAGTGCGGGGCCGGGGTCGCGCAGCGGGCGCGACGCCAGCTCGACGGCGCCGAGCTGGTCCACCTCCCGTGCCGTCACGGCGCCGCGCTCCGTGTCCCACCGGACCTCGCTCCGTACGGAACGCAGCGCGGCGGCGGCACGGAGCGCGGTTCGCTCGTCGACGGCGGCGGCCAGCCGTATGCGCGCGGTCGCCGAGCCCACGGGCCGGTCGGCGACCGCCACGGCGAGCCACCGCGCGTGCCGCAGGCGCGTTTCGTGCGACAGCTCCGCGCCCGTACCCGACGCCATGTGGTACGCGGAACGGTGCTCGGCAGCGCGGTCGGCGGTGCGGTCGGCAGTGCGGTCCGTCCCGGGCGGGGCTCCACCGCGCGCACGGGCGACGCGTTCCGGGTAGGCGAAAGCGACGACCGTTCCGACCGCCTCCTCGTCGGACAGAGCCCCGGAAGGGGGGCCGGAGCGGCCGTCGGACGGGTGCGGCGGTCGCGGGGCCCGTCCGGGCTCGTCCAGCAGCCCGCGCAGGCGGCGCACCTCGGCGGACCACCGCGCCCCGTAGGGATCCCGCCGCCCCGCCCTCCGGGCGGTGCGCAGCGCCTCGGCCGCGTCGTCCCCGTACGCGCGGGGCGGCTCCTCGCTCAGCAGCGCCACCGCCTCGGCGGCGCGCTCGGCGCCCACGGCCTCCGCGCCGTCCAGCAGCGCCCGCGCCAGCCGCGGAGGCAGGCCCAGCCGGGCCATCCGGGCGCCGCGCGCCGTGACCTTCCCCGCGCCGTCCAGCGCGCCGACGGCCCGCAGCGTGCCGTTCGCGGCCGCCAGCGCGCCCTTGGGCGGCGCGTCGAGCAGCGCGAGGCCGCGCCCGTCCGGGGCGCCCCAGCAGGCGGCCTGGAGCGCGAAGCCCGCAAGATCGGCCACCGCGATCTCGGGGGAGGGCTCGCGCGGGCGGCCCGCGTCCTCCCCCTCCGCCCAGCAGCGGAACGCCCATCCGGGCGCCTCCCGGCCCGCACGCCCCGTGCGCTGCGCGGCGCCCGCGACCGACACCCGCACGGTCGTCAGCGAGCCGAGCCCGCGCGCGTGGTCCATACGGGGCTCCCGGGCGAGCCCGGAGTCCACCACCGTCCGGACACCGGGCACGGTCAGGCTCGACTCGGCCACGGCGGTCGACAGGATCACCCGCCGCGCCTCCCCGTCGCCGCCCCGCAGCACCTCCTCCTGGAGCGCGGCGGACGCCCGCCCGTGCAGTTGCAGCACCTCGGTGCCCGGCAGTCCCGCCAGCAGCCCGGCCACCCGCGCGATCTCCCCGGCGCCCGGCAGGAAGCACAGCACGTCCCCCTCGGGCACCCCGGCCAGCGCCCGCCGGACAGTCGCCGCCACATGGCGCAGCAGCGCGGGGTCCACAAGGGTGCCGTGCGCGGGCCGCACGGCGGAGGGCGGCGGCGCGTACCGCACGTCCACCGGATGGCCGTCGCCCTCCGCCCGCACGACGGGCGCCGACAGCAGCCGCGCCCACGCCGCGCTGTCCTGCGTCGCCGACGCCGCGACCAGCCGCAGGTCGGGCCGGAGCGTCTCGCGCACGTCCAGCAGGAACGCGAGGGCGGTGTCGGCGTCGAGATGCCGCTCGTGGCACTCGTCGAGCAGCACCGCGTCCGTTCCGGGCAGCTCCGGGTCGCGCTGCAGCCGCTGGAGCAGCACCCCCGTGGTGACGACCTCCACGCGGGTGCGCGGCCCCGCCCTGCGCTCGCCGCGCACCGTGAAGCCGACCCGGGCGCCGGGGCGCTCACCGAGCAGCCACGCCATCCGGCGGGCCGCGGCACGCGCCGCCATCCGGCGCGGCTCGGCGACCAGCACCCGCCGCGCGGGCGCGCCGTCCCCGAGCAGTCCGGCCAGCGCGAGCGGCACGAGTGTGGTCTTGCCCGTTCCCGGGGGTGCGTGCAGGACGGCGGCACCGACCGCGCCGAGCGCCTCGCGCAGCTCGGGCAGCGCCTCTCCGACGGGCAGCCGCCCCAGCTCATCGGTCCGCAACACGCACCCAGTGTCCCCCGCCCCGGATCCGGCGGGCGGGGGCGGCCCGGTCAGACCTTGTCGACGATGCCGGCCCGGCCCTCGGCACGGGCGCAGTGCGCACCGCAGTACCACTGCCCGTCGACCTCCACGCCCTGGCCGATGATCTGGACCCGGCAGTGCTCGCAGATCGGTGCCATGCGGTGGATGGCACAGGCGAAGGAGTCGAACACATGGCGTGCGCCGTCCTGGGTCTCCACGTAGAAGGCCAGATCGTAGTCGTTGCCGCAGACCTCACAATGTGCCATGTGCCGCATGCTCCGAGTGCGGGGCCGACTTGGCAAGCGTGTGCCGGGCGGGCCGGAATGCAGCACCCGCCCGGCGGATCGCGCGTGTGGCCCGCAGGGCTGTCGACCGGCCATGGGCGCCCCGCAGGGGCGCGGGGAACTGCGCGATCAACCACGACGCACCCGCAGTCCGCGGTGCGCGGTAAGGGGCAGCCCCTGCCCGGCAAGAACGCCGCGCGGCTACCCACGCTCGCAGACGAAGATCGCCGTGCCCGGGACCAGCCTGCCGCGCAGCGGCGACCAGCCGCCCCACACCTGCTGGTTCCAGTCCGGCCACTCCGGCTCCACCAGGTCCACCAGCCGGAACCCGGCGCCGACCACGTCCCGCACCCGGTCGCCGAGCGTCCTGTGGTGCTCCGCGTAGACGGTGCGCCCCCGCGCGTCCTGTTCCACGTACGGCGTGCGGTCGAAGTACGAGGCGAGCACGGTCAGCCCCGCCGGGCCCGGCTCGTCGGCCAGCGCCCAGCGCAGCGGGTGCGTCACGGAGAACACCCACCGGCCGCCCGGCCGCAGCACCCGCCGCACCTCGCGCATCACACGGTCGGGCTCGGCCACGAAGGGCAGCGCCCCGAAGGCGGAGCAGGCCAGGTCGAAGGAGCCGGCCGCGAACGGCAGCGCGGTGGCGTCCGCCTCCACCAGCGGAAAACCCGGCTCGCTGCCGTCCGGGCCGTCGTCCGGGCCGCCGTCCGCGCGGCCGAGCCGCAGCGCGTGCCGGAGCTGCCGGTGCGAGAGGTCGAGCGCCACCGGGCGGGCGCCCTGCGCGGCGAGCCAGCGGGAGCACTGGGCAGCCCCCGCGCCGACCTCCAGCACATCGCGTCCGCGCAGCGCGGAGGCCGGGCCGAGCAGCTCCGCCTCCGCCTCGTCCAGGCCCTCGGGGCACCAGACGAAGCGCGCGTCGCCGAGGAAGGCGCCGTGGTCCTGCTGGTACTCGTCCGCGTTCTCGTCCCACCACGCCCGGTTGGCGCGGCTGCTCTCGGTGCCGGAGGCGGGCCGCCGCACGGCCTCCGGCTCACTGGTCGTCTCGTCCATGGCGCCCGTCCGCGTGCTGTGCGTATTCTTCCGTCCGGTCCGTCGGCCGCCGCCGGGGCGGCGGCATGCGGTCGCCGGAACGCGCTGGGCACAGGCCCGGCGCCGGAACTTCTGCCGGGTATGGGGCGTTCCATCCCAGGTGTGCTCTTTCGCGCATTGACCATGCCCAGCAGCCCCCGTATGCTACAAGTTGCGCTGCGGGCCTGCGCGCCTCGGACGGAGCAGGTCGCGCTCGCATCGGTTGTATGTCCCCTCGGGTTCCCGGCTCTCAAGGCTGTCCGGCTGGCTTGCATGTGGTGCGATCAAGGGCTCTCGGCGTAGCAGTACCTACGACTTTCATGTCCGTACCGGAGACCCTTTCCCACATGACGAGCAGCACCGAGACTTCCGCCACCACCCCGCAGGTTGCGGTCAACGACATCGGTTCCGAGGAAGCCTTCCTCGCCGCGATCGACGAGACGATCAAGTACTTCAACGACGGCGACATCGTCGACGGCGTCATCGTGAAGGTCGACCGGGACGAGGTCCTGCTCGACATCGGTTACAAGACCGAAGGTGTCATCCCTTCCCGTGAGCTGTCGATCAAGCACGACGTCGACCCCAACGAGGTCGTCGCCGTCGGCGACGAGATCGAGGCCCTCGTTCTCCAGAAGGAGGACAAGGAAGGCCGCCTGATCCTCTCGAAGAAGCGTGCGCAGTACGAGCGCGCCTGGGGCACCATCGAGAAGATCAAGGAAGAGGACGGCATCGTCACCGGTACCGTCATCGAGGTCGTCAAGGGCGGCCTCATCCTCGACATCGGCCTGCGCGG
Organism: Streptomyces boncukensis; assembly: GCF_011045075.1. GTDB lineage: Bacteria > Actinomycetota > Actinomycetes > Streptomycetales > Streptomycetaceae > Streptomyces > Streptomyces boncukensis. The sequence goes on along the minus strand of NZ_JAAKZZ010000127.1, from coordinate 9,486 downwards.
CTTCCTCCCGGCCTCCCTGGTCGAGATGCGCCGGGTCCGCGACCTCCAGCCGTACGTCGGCAAGGAGCTCGAAGCCAAGATCATCGAGCTGGACAAGAACCGCAACAACGTGGTCCTGTCCCGCCGTGCCTGGCTGGAGCAGACCCAGAGCGAGGTCCGCCAGACCTTCCTCACCACCCTCCAGAAGGGCCAGGTGCGCTCCGGGGTCGTTTCCTCCATCGTCAACTTCGGCGCCTTCGTGGACCTGGGCGGCGTGGACGGACTGGTGCACGTCTCCGAGCTGTCCTGGAAGCACATCGACCACCCCTCCGAGGTCGTCGAGGTCGGCCAGGAGGTCACGGTCGAGGTCCTGGACGTCGACATGGACCGCGAGCGCGTCTCCCTGTCGCTCAAGGCGACCCAGGAAGACCCGTGGCAGCAGTTCGCGCGCACGCACCAGATCGGCCAGGTCGTGCCCGGCAAGGTCACCAAGCTGGTGCCGTTCGGCGCGTTCGTCCGGGTGGACGAGGGCATCGAGGGCCTGGTCCACATCTCCGAGCTGGCCGAGCGCCACGTGGAGATCCCGGAGCAGGTCGTCCAGGTCAACGACGAGATCTTCGTCAAGGTCATCGACATCGACCTGGAGCGCCGCCGCATCAGCCTCTCGCTGAAGCAGGCCAACGAGTCCTTCGGCGCCGACCCGACCGCGGTCGACTTCGACCCGACGCTCTACGGCATGGCCGCGTCCTACGACGACCAGGGCAACTACATCTACCCCGAGGGCTTCGACCCGGAGGCCAACGACTGGCTGCCCGGCTACGAGAAGCAGCGCGAGGAGTGGGAGCGCCAGTACGCCGAGGCGCAGCAGCGCTTCGAGCAGCACCAGGCGCAGGTCATCAAGTCCCGCGAGGCCGATGAGCAGGCGGCAGCCGAGGGTGCCTCGACCGGTGGGGCCCCGGCTCCGCAGGGCGGCGGCGGCCAGGGCGGCGGCGGCTCGTACTCCTCGGAGGGCTCGGACGACGACTCCGGCGCCCTGGCCTCGGACGAGGCCCTGGCGGCTCTCCGCGAGAAGCTGGCCGGCGGTCAGAGCTGACTGAGCTGACGGCCTGACGGTTCGCCGCTCGGGCAGTACAGCACAGCCCGCAGAGAGGCCCGCACCCCGTTCCGGGGTGCGGGCCTCTCGCACGAGGGAGCGCACGAGGGTGCCCCCGAGGGCGTCAGGCAGCCGGTCGGCTCAGTCCCCGACCGGGATCCCGGGGTTGGTCAGCCCCCTGCCGCCCGTCACCGTGTTGTCCCCGGCGACGGTCACCTCGCACGACCCGGCGGCGTAGTTGGTGACGTTGATGGCGTACCGGTCGCCGCCCGTCGCCCCTGTCAGATCGGCCCTGTTCCCCCGGAAGACGGCGCCGCAGCCCCAGCCGTCCTGCACCTCGTGCGTCTGGAAGCCGTCGTTCGTGGTGTTCCTGCCGACGTTGTCCTCGACCAGGACGTCGTTGCCCTTGATGTCGACCCAGGAGTCGTCGTAGTTGGCGCCGGTCAGCCCGCTGCCGTCGAAGGTGTTGCCGATGATCCTGGCGCCCGTCGTGCCCTCCTTGATGTCGATGTTCTCGCCGCCGATGTCCGGGCCGAGGGTGTTGTTCTCGATCAGGATGCTGTCGCTCCGGTCCCCGGTGCCCCCGGCGCTGCCCACGTAGACGCCCTCGCCCATGCCCCGTCCGTTGTTGCCGGTGTCGCGGATGGTGGAGTTCCTGATGGAGCCGTCGGAGCTGGAGCTCCGCCAGTGGACGGCCTCCATGTCCAGTCCGTGCACGGTGACGCCGTCGATGTGCACTCCGTCGGCGCCGTCCATGACGATGCCCTTCTGGCCGCCGGTGACGGTGAAGCCGCGCAGGTTCCAGTGCGAGGCGCGGTTCAGGTGCAGGCCGTAGCCGCCGCCCGCGGTGAGGACCGCGTCCGGGGAGCCGGTGAGGGTGACGGGGGAGCCGGCGCCGCCCGCGCGGCTCGTCTTGAAGTTGCCCCGGTAGACGCCGTCGGCGAGCCGGATGGTGTCGCCGCCCCGGGCCTGGGCGAGGGCGTCCTTGAGTTCGGCGGCGTCGTGCACCTCGACGGTGTCCCGGGTTCCGGCCCCGGCGGGCGCGCTGCCGGCGGCGAGCCCGCCCGTGGCCAGCAGGGCTGCGACGGACGGCACGAGGATGCTGCGCAGGTGCATGGGGGTCTCCTGGGTCGCGTACATGAACGCGGGATGTTCATGTGAATCTCCGGTGTTCCGCGAAGGTAGGGGCATGTCCTGTACGCGTCAATGGCTCGGCTCGGAGAAAGTTAGGGAACCTTCCTGTTGGTGTATGTGGCGCGACGTGTATGCGGCGCGAAGTGCCGGACGCGGGAATGCCCCTCTGGCACCGCGCGTTGACGATACGTATGCCTAGGGAGCGTGAGTCAGTGGATCCGCAGGGTATGTACGTATGGGAGCAGAGCGGGCTCGACGCGGTCGACGAGATCATCGGCGAGCCGGACAGCGCCGGCCTGGTGCTGCTCTATCACTTCGAGGGCTTCATGGATGCCGGGGACACCGGCGAGCAGATCGTGGAGCGGCTGCTGGAGAGCCAGCCGTATCTCACCGTCGCCCGCTTCGACGTGGACCGGCTGATCGACTACCGCGCCCGGCGCCCGCTGATGACCTTCCGCCGCGACCGGTGGGTGTCCTATGACACCCCCCGCCTGGACCTGCGGTTGATGCGGGATGCGACGGGCGCCCCGTTCCTGCTGCTCGCCGGGCCCGAGCCGGATGCCCAGTGGGAGGGGTTCACCGCCGCCGTGCAGGAGATCGTGGACCGGGTACGGGCGCGGCTCGCGGTCACGTTCCACGGCATCCCGATGGGCGTTCCGCACACCCGTCCGGTCGGCCTCACCCCGCACGGCAACCGCACGGAGCTGATCCCCGGGCACCGCTCCCTCTTCGACGAGGCGCAGGTCCCCGGCAGCGCCGCCGCGCTGATCGAGCTCCGGCTGGCCGAGAGCGGGCACGACGTGCTCGGCGTCGGCGCGCACGTCCCGCACTACATCGCCCGTTCCACCTACCCCGACGCGGCGCTGGTCGTCGCGGAGGCCATCACCTCCGCCACCGGCCTCGTCCTCCCCGATGTCGCCCACCAGCTGCGCACCCAGGCGCTCCGCGCCCAGGACGAGATCGAGCGCCAGCTCGCCGAGGGGGACGAGGAGCTGGTCTCCGTCGTCCGCGGCCTTGAGCAGCAGTACGACGCCGTGGCCGGGGCCGACACCCGGGGCAACCTGGTCGCCGAGCCGGCGGAGCTGCCGTCGGCCGACGAGCTGGGCGAGGTCTTCGAGCGGTTCCTCGCGGAGCGCGAGAGCGGAGGCGGTGAGCGCCCCCCGGGAGAGGACGGCCCCGGCTAGGCCCCCGTAGGTCTCCCACTGGCCGCGGGTGGGAGGCGGTGCCGGATAGGGCCGGGCAGCACCGGGCGTATAGCGTGTGGCCATGGTCAAGGTCGGATTGACAGGCGGTATCGGCGCGGGCAAGAGCGAGGTCTCCCGGCTGTTCGCGGCGTACGGCGCCGTGATCGTCGACGCGGACCGGATCGCCCGGGAGGTCGTGGAGCCGGGCACGCGGGGGCTCGCGGCGGTCGTCGCGGAGTTCGGCGAGGAGGTCCTCGCCCCGGACGGCACCCTGGACCGGCCGAAGCTCGGCGCGCTCGTCTTCTCCGACACCGACCGGCTCGCCGCGCTGAACGCCATCGTGCACCCCCTGGTCGGCGAGCGCTCCGCCGAGCTGGAGCGGCAGGCGGGCGAGGACGCCGTCGTGGTGCACGACGTGCCGCTGCTCGCGGAGAACGGCCTCGGGCCGCTCTACGACGTCGTGGTCGTCGTCGACGCCTCCCCGCAGACCCGGCTCGACCGCCTCGTACGGCTGCGCGGTATGGAGGAAGGCGAGGCCCGCGCCCGGATGGCCGCCCAGGCCACCCCCGAGGAGCGGCGCGCCGTGGCGGACATCGTGATCGACAACGACGGGCCGCTGGAGGCGCTGGAGCCCCAGGTGCGCGAGACCTGGGAACGGCTGCGGGAGCGCGCCGCGCGATAGCGGGAATGCCGCGGCCGCGGCGGGCGTTGTGGGCAGCGTTCTGCCCGGCATCCGATGCGGAAGGAGGGCAGCGCCCTGTGACCAGCCCCGAGACGCACATCATCCAGTTCCGCGCTGCGGAACATCTGCTCGACGCGCGTGACCCGCGCGGCGCGGTCCAGCTCCTGGACGGCGTCATCGCGGAGCACCCCGAGCACACGGCGGCACGCCTGCTGCGTGCCCGCGCGTACTTCCTGGCGGCGCGGCTGCGCTCCGCCGAGCAGGAGTTCGGCTGGGTGCTGGAGCGCGAGCCCGACAACGCGTTCGCGCACTTCGCGCTCGCCCGCACGCTGCAGCGGGCCGCCCGCCCCGACGAGGCACGGCGGCACTTCCGGCTGGCGGCAGCGCTCAACCCCCGCCCGGACTTCGTCGAGGCCGCGGGCTTCGACAGCTTCGAGCCCCCGGAGCCCGGCTCCACGGAGGACCTGGGCAACTGACGCCCCCTCCGGGCGCCCCGGGGCGCGGTCCGGGCATCTGGCGGCGCGGCGGCGACTGTTCTACGGTGCTCCGCATGGACGTCGAAGCCGCAGTCGCCCTCGCCGGTGCCGCCGCGAGCGGCGCTGCCACCGCCGCCGGAGAGTCGGCGTGGCAGTCGCTCGTCAGCCTCGCGCGCCGCGCCGCGGGCCGCGCGCCGGAGGCGCCGCACGGCGGCAGCGACGGCGGCGGTGACGGCGTCCGGGCCGTCGACCCGTCCGACCCCGACGCGGTGCGGGAGTTCACCGCCCGGCTCGCCGCGTACGCCCGGCAGGACGGCGACTTCGCGGCGCGGCTGTGCGAGTGGGCCGAGACGCACCGCGCGGCCGTCTACGCGGCGCAGTACCGCGACGAGTCCGTGAACCGGAACATCATCTCCGGTGACGCGCACATCGAGGGGCCCGTCATCCAGGCCCGCGAGATCAGGGGCGACATCAACCTGGGCTGAGCGCGTCTTCGGACGAGTCCGCTGGGCGAGGGCTGCCCCTGCCCCTGCCCATGCCTGTGCTGCGCAGCCTGCGGGCGCGATGGGCGCCTCCCTGCTCGCGCGAAACCCCGATGCCGCACGCCCGGCCCTGGCGGTGCGCCGTTCGAGAGCGCTCATTTTCGAACACAACCCCGCACAAGGCCACCTTGACACCTCTGATTGGTATAGGCCAATATCCGGCTCATCCACCTGACTGTGGCCGGCGGTCCTCCGGACCCGCCGGCCGGGTCCGCCCCTGCCCCCTCTCGGAGGTCGCCATGGCAAGCAGCAGCCACCCGGAACTCGCACGGCTGGCCAACTCCGTGCTTCAGCCGGGATTCCAGGGCACCACCGCGCCGGACTGGCTGCGCCGCAGAGTCGCCGAGGAAGGGCTCGCCTCCGTCGTGCTGTTCGGGCGCAACATCGAGACGCCGGACCAGGTGGCGGCGCTGACGCGTACGCTGCGGGCCGAGAACCCCGAACTCGTCGTCGCCATCGACGAGGAGGCCGGTGATGTGACACGGGTCGACGCGCGCACGGGGGCGTCCTGGCCGGGGAACCTCGCGCTGGGGGCGATCGACGACACCGAGCTGACCGAGCGGGTGGCGCGCGACATCGGGTACCGGCTGCGTGCCATCGGCGTCTCCCTGGACTTCGCGCCGAGCGCGGATGTGAACTCCAATCCGATGAACCCGGTCATCGGCGTCCGCTCGTTCGGCGCGCGCACGGACGTCGTCTCCCGGCACACGGCCGCCTGGATCCGCGGGCTGCAGTCCGCGGGAGTCGCCGCGTGCGCCAAGCACTTCCCCGGTCACGGCGATACGAGCGTCGACTCGCACCACGGGCTGCCGCAGTTCACCGCCGGGGCCGACGAGATCGCCCGGGTCGCCCTGCCGCCCTTCCGGGCCGCCATGGAGGCGGGTGTCCGTACGGTGATGACCGCCCATATGCTCACCCCCGCCTACGACGGTGAACTGCCGGCCACCCTCAGCGCCCGCATCATCCAGGGGCTGCTGCGGGACGAGCTCGGCTTCGCCGGGCTGGTCGTCACCGACGGCATCGAGATGGGTGCCGTATCCGACGTCTACGGGATCGAGGGCGCCACCGTACGGGCGGTGGCCGCGGGCGCCGACGCGGTGTGCGTGGGCGGCGAGAGCGCGGAGCGGGCCACGGCGGACGGGTTGCGGGACGCCCTCGTCCGCGCGGTGCTCGACGGCACGCTGCCCGAGGAGCGGCTCGCCGAGGCCGCGTCCCGGGTGCGGGAGTTCGCGTCCTGGTCGGCGGCGCTCGCGCGGGACGCGGCGCCCGAGGCGGACGCGCCCGACATCGGGCTGGTGGCCGCCCGCCGCGCGGTCCGCGTACACAGCCGGCCGGGCACCGGCGCCGAGCTGCCCCTCGCGGGGGACCCGCACGTCGTGGAGCTCTCCCCGGCCATGAGCCTCGCCGTGGACGGCGGTACCCCCTGGGGCGTGGCGGATCCGCTGCGCGCTCTGCGGCCGGGGACGACATCCGTACGGATCGCGGAGTCCGAACTGGCGGACGAGAACGGTCTGCTGGACCGGGTCGCCCTCGCCCCCGCGACCGGCCGGGAGCTGGTCGTGGTGGTGCGGGACGCGGCGCGCCACGGCTGGATGTCCCGGGCGCTGGCGGGCCTGGTGAGCCGGCGCCCGGACGCGCTGGTCGTCGAGATGGGCGTGCCGGCGGGGGACCGGGTCGGAGCGGTTCACCTGGCCACGCACGGTGCCACACGGGTCTCCGGTATCGCCGCGGCGGAGGTGCTCACCGGCGCCGGCTGACCGGGGCGCCCGGTACGGCGGTCTCCGTGGATCCGGGCCGCGCCGAGGTGCCCATGGGGCAGACGGGGCCAACAGGGCCAACGGGGCCAACGGGGCCAACGGGGCCAACGGGCCTGACGGGGAGGGGGGTTGACAGCCCCTCTGGTCTAGTCCATCTTAGGAGCGTCGTCGTTGGTCTAGTCCAGCGACGGGTGATCGGCGCGAGGAGGGAGGAACCCAGCTCTGCCGCCACCCCGTCGGCGCGGAGCATCACGACTTCCACCCGAACCCGGCGCCTTCCGCGCCCTGCCCTGCCCGCGTGCCGCGCATGCGATCCGCGTGATCCGCAGACGACGCCACCAGCGCCGCGCGCACGCGCGTTCCCTCCCCGGCCGCCACTTCCCCCCTGACGCGACCGGGGAGTCGACACCGCACCGGGCCGTCCGCGCCCGGCGACACCGCAGCGCTGTTCCCGGACGGCGACGGCGGCACAGCTCCGCCGTCCCCCCACGCCTCCTTGTCCGCTGGTGTGCCGTAAAGGCGGCCGATCCACTCCGCAACCCAGCCCTGGAGCCACCGCATGCCCACGCACGACGGATATCTGTACCGAGCCGCGTCGGACACCCCCTACTTCAGCGCGGACGGTGAGAGCTACCTCGCGCAGACCCCCCTGCGGGACATCCGCAAGAACCGCCCGCTGCGCGTGCTGTCCGAGACCGACTACGCCTTCTGGAAGACGAACGGATACGTCGTCGTCCGCGAGGCGATCCCCGCCGAGGCCGCGCGGCGGCTGCTCGACTTCACCTGGGACTTCCAGGGGCTCGACCCGGACCGCCCGGACAGCTGGTACGAGGAGCGGGAGTTCCGCTCGGACCTGGACCGGGACCTGCATGTCTACGGCTTCGTGGAGGCGTACCACCACCAGCTCCTGTGGGACAGCCGCCAGTCCCAGCGGGTCTACGACGCGTTCGTCGACGTCTGGGACTGCGAAGAGCTGTGGGTGACCCTCGACCGGCTCAACCTCAACCCGCCGAACGTCAAGAACCGCTCCCGCTCGCTGATCGCACCCACCCAGGAGGGCTTCGACATCGAGCTGCACTGGGATGTCGACTCCACCCTCGCTGTGCTGCCGCAAAGAGTCCAGGGGAGTATCGCGCTCAACGACACCCAGCCGGACCTCGGCGGCTTCCAGTGCTGCCCCGAGCTGTTCCGGCGGTTCGACAGGTGGCGGCTGGACCAGCCCGCCGACCGCGACCCCGTGCGGCCCAACACCGACCGCGCCGAGTTCCCCGTCGTCCGCCCCGAACTCAAGGCGGGCGACCTGCTGATCTGGAACGGCATGCTGGCGCACGGCGTGGCGCCCAACACCTCGCGGAACGGGGTACGCGCCGTGCAGTACCTGTCCATGATGCCCGCGCTGGAGGAGCACCACGCGCTGCGCAAGTCCCGGGTCGAGTCCTGGCGCCACCTCAGCACCCCGGACTGGAACCCCACGCTGCTCGGCGACGCGGTCCGGCACGAGTCCCTGCGGTACGAGACCGGCGCGCTCACGCCCCTCGGCGAGAAGCTGCTGGGCCTCGCCTCCTGGAACGCGTAGGAACCGACCCGTACACCGGAGAGCGCGATGCGCAGAATCTGCCTGACCCTTCCCACCGACCGGGAGTGCGCCGAGACGGTCACGGCCCTGAGCCGTGAGGCGGCGTACGCGGCGCGGCACTTCGACGTCGAAGTGCACACCCTGATCCTCGACACCTCGGACCCCGCGTCCTTCGCGGCGCACGCCGGAGCGCTGCGCGCGGTGCCCAGGACGCCGCACGTGATCACACACCACCTCGGCGAGGCGGAGCAGCGGGACTTTCTGGAGCAGGTGACACACCGTGCCGGGGTCACCAAGCCGGAACTGCTGCTCGACCTCATGCTCCCCACCGGAGTGTCGTACGGCGCCTGCACCAACCGGGCGTTCCTCATCGCCCGTGCGCTGGGCTGCGCCTCGGTCCACCGCCGGGACTCCGACAGCCGCTACCAGACCCTGGACGGCGAACCCGTCTTTCCCGTCCACCACGAACTCGCCTCCCTCGGGCTGCGCGCCGCCGACGCCGCGCCCGGCGCGAGCGAGACGGCGCTGGGCCCCGAGCACCGCGAGCGGCCGGTGGTGCTGGCGGGAAGCTCCTTCATCGGTGAACTGTCCGTCGACATCGGCGAGATCCGGCGGCTCGACGCGGACGTCTATCTGGACGTCGTCGGCCTGTGGGCGCCCGCCGCCTGGCCGCGAGAGGAGAAGCGGAAGTTCGCCGCGGCGTCCTTCCGGGGCGCAGGAACGGAACCCTTCGCCCGGGACCACACACTGCTGACGGTCGTCGACCCCATGCGGATCGACATGTGCAATATCAGCTTCCACCAGGTGCACGAGCGGCTGCCGCTGCCGCCGGCGAGGGACACCATCGGCAGCGACTACTTCCTCTTCCACGCCGTCCAGCACGCCGGACTCCCCGGCATTCTTCACAACCGCAATATCGTGAACTTCTATACGGGCGAGAGACATCTCACGTGCCTAAGAAGTCAAGCTGCGGCGGCTGGAGCTGCTGAGAAGGAGGTGAATGCGTGATGCTCGTCGAAGAGCTGCCGGTTGTGCAGGCAGTGGTAGAGCTGACCGAGCAAGC
>NZ_JAAKZZ010000126.1 GCF_011045075.1 Streptomyces boncukensis | reverse complement strand
GAGGCGTGGGCCGAGGGCGTGCGGCGCGCGCGTGCCGCGGTGCTCACGGAGCCCGGCAGACTGCGGGCCATCGGCGCGGCGCTGGCCGCGCTCGTCGTGCTGTTCGGTGCGGTCACCGCCTGGCAGGTGGCGGACCGCAGCGCGGCGGCGGACGCCGTGGTGACGGACAGCCAGCCGCTGAGCGCCGACGCCGCACGCGTCTACCGCTCGCTGGCCGACGCGGACACCTCCGCCTCCAGCGGCTTCCTGGCGGGCGGCGAGGAGCCGCGCGCGGTGCGCGAGCGGTACGAGAAGGACATCCGCGAGGCGTCCGAGCTGCTGGCGAGCGCGGCGGCCAACTCCGGGAACTCCGCGAGCGCGCAGCGGCAGATCGCCGTGCTCAACCGCGGACTGCCCGTCTACACGGGCCTGGTGGAGTCGGCGCGCGCCAACAACCGCCAGGGCCTCCCGCTCGGCGGCGCGTATCTGCGGTACGCCAACGAGAAGATGCGCGGCGAACTCCTCCCCGCCGCCCGCGCGCTCTACACGGAGGAGACGCGGCGGCTGCGCGCCGACTACGACGACGCCGAGTCCTGGCCCCTCCTCGCGCTCGGCGCGGGCGTGCTGGCGCTGGGCGCCCTGGGCTGGGCGCAGCACCGCCACTACCGCCGCACCAACCGGGTGTTCAACCTCGGCCTGCTGGGCGCCACGGCGGCGACGCTGGCCCTCCTGGTGTGGCTGACCGGCGGGCACGCGCTGGCCCGCGCGGGGCTCGTCGACTCCGACGAGCAGGGCGCGCGGTCCCTGCACGCCCTCAACGCCGCCTGGATCAGCGCCCTGCAGGCGCGCGGTGACGAGAACATGACGCTGGTCGCGCGCGGCGGCGGAGCCGCCTACGAGAAGAGCTACCGGAAGCAGATGGCCCACGTCGCCGGAGCCGGCAAGCAGCGGAACGGGGACAGGGACGGGGACGGGGACGGGGACGGGGACGGCACAGGGCAGTTGGACGACGCGCTCGCGCTCGCCGACGACGCCGCGGGCAAAGCGGCCATCGAGCGCGCCAGGCAGGCTGTCGGCACCTGGAAGGAACGTCACGCCAGGGCCCGTGCGCTGGACGACGGCGGAGAGTACGACCGCGCCGTGCGGATGGTGATCGGCTCCGACCGGAGCACCGGCGCGAGCTTCGACCGGGTCGACGGCAGCCTGGGCGTGGCCAGCGCGCACGAGCAGAAGCAGTTCACCCGGGCGGCGGACGGCGGGCGCGGCTGGTTCGGCGGCCTGACCGTCGGCGCGCTGGCGCTCGCCGTGGCGGGCGCGGCGGCGGCCGTGCTGGGGATCGGGCGCAGGCTCGCGGAGTACCGATGAGGGGGCGTACGGCCATGAGGGGCAGCGGACCAGGGCGTATCCGGCGGATCGCGGTTGCCCTCCGCCGGGGCTGCCGGGCCGGGGCTGCCCGTGCCCGGGTCCTGCGGACTGCGGCCGCGAGCGATGCCGGGCGTGCCCTGGCCCTCGGCGCCGGCGCCGTGGTGCTGGCCTCCGCCGCGCTCTCCGCCGACGGCGGCGGCTCGCCCGAGGGCGAGACGGCCGCCCGCGCCGCGGAGGGCCGCGGCGCCGTCGCCGCCGCCGCGCCCGCGGCCGGGCCGCGGCAGCCCGCACCGTGCGACGACGGCGAGCGGGCCGCGGCGAGCCTGCGCCCGTCCGGCGCCGACGGCACGGCGGTGAAGCGCATCAAGAAGCGGGGCAAGCTGGTCGTCGGTGTCGACCAGAACAGCTATCTGTGGGGCTACCGGGACCCCGCGACCGGCGACATCGAGGGCTTCGACATCGACCTGGCCCGAGCCATCGCCCGCGACCTGGTCGACGGCGACGGGCCCGGCAAGCTCACCTTCAGGACCATCCCGACCGACCAGCGGATCCCCGCGCTGCGCAAGCGGGACGTCGACATGGTGGTGCGCACCATGACCATCACCTGCGAACGCAGCAGGGAGGTCGCCTTCTCGACCGCCTACTTCGAGGCGGGGCAGCAGCTGCTGGCGCCGAAGAAGGGGGCGCGGGTCAAGGGCTTCGACAGCAGCATGCGCGGCAAACGGGTGTGCTACGCGGCCGGTTCGACGGCCGAGGAGCTGATGACGTCCGGCCGCTACCAGAAGCTGGGCGCCCGTCCGGTCGTCGTGGCCAACCAGCTGGACTGCCTGGTGCGGATGCAGCTCGGCGAGGCGGACGCCACCGTCACGGACAGCGCGCTGGGCGCCGGACAGGCCGCGCAGGACTCGTCCGTGGAGCTGATCGGCGAGCCGGTGACGGAGGAGCCGTACGGTGTGGCGATGAACCTCCGGGACGAGGACCTGGTGCGCCGGGTGAACCGGGTGCTGGACACCTTCCGTGCGGGCCAGTGGAGCCGCTCGTACGGCAAGTGGCTGAAGGACGGCCTGGGGGGTACGAAGGACGGCGGGAAGGCGAAACCGCCCAAACCGCTGTACCGGGACTGAGATCTCTCCGAAAGGACTGAAGGGGCGGGGCCAGGGGAAGCGAACGATCCGAGCGTTCGTACGAGTCGGACAGCGAGACCAGGTGTCAGCGAGAGACAGCGAGGTGATCGATGGGGCCCGCGGGACCCACCGGGCCGGTGATGAGCCGGGAGGAGGTCGACCGCGCTCTGGAGCGGCTGGAGGCCGAGCACGAGGCGGTGGAATCCTCGCTCCTCGCCCTCCAGGACCACGCGGGGCGCCGGCTGCTGGAGGGCGCCCGGCTCAGCGGCGTCACCGCGCGCCGCTGGGCACAGGCCGAGGCGGCCGGCACCCTGCTGTGGAACGGCTTCGAGACCTACTCCCGCACCCTGGAGACGGCGCGCGAGCTGCGCAGCCGCCGCCGCTGGCCCAGCCGGGACGATCTGACGGAGCTGACGCGGCTGCTGCGCGGCACCCTCACCGTCCCCGGCGGCACGCTCTCCTCGGCCGCGGCGGGCGCCGGGGGGACGGGGCTCACCGAGGGCGCGCGGCTGACCGAGGAGGTGACGCTCGGCCGGCTCGTGGAGCGGATGAACGACTGGTACGCGCAGGCGCTGGACGTGGTCGCCGCCGCGGACGCCGTCTGGTCCGCGCTGCCCGCGCGTATCGACCTGCTCTCCGCCGAGCTGCAGCGCATCCGTTCGCTGGCGCACTCGGTGGGCGTACGCCCCGGGGAGCACCCGGCGGGCGACGACCTGGAGCACACCACGGCCGAACTGACCGCGCTGCGCTCCGAGGTGCTCGCCGACCCCCTCGCCTTCTGGGCGCCGGACGGCGGCAGCAGCGCCCCCGGCGGCGGGCGCCCGGACACCGCGCGCTACGACGCGGCGGCACGCGCCCTGGAGGAGGTGCGGCGCGAGATCGACGCGGTGCTCTCCGTCCGGCAGGACGCCGAGCAGCGGCTGATGAAGCTGCGCGACCTCCTCTCCCGCGCCGACCGCACCCTCGCCGAGGCGCGCTCCGCGCGGGGCGAGGTGCTCGCGAAGATCGCCGCCTCCGAGGTGCCCGCCGTCAGCGGCCCGCCCACCGCGCTCCAGGAGCAGCTCGCCACGGCCGCCGAGTACCGCAGACACGCGCGGTGGCACCGGCTCTCCCCGCTGCTGGAGAGCCTGGAGCAGCGGGCCGAGGCCGAGCTGGAGCGCGCCCGTGCGCAGCTGTCCGCCGTGACGGCGCCGCTGGCGGTCCGCGCGGAACTGCGCGGCAGGCTCGACGCGTACAAGGCGAAGGTCGCCCAGCACGGCCTGGCGGAGGACCGGATGCTCATCGAGCGCTACGACGTGGCGCGCCGGATGCTGTGGAGCGCGCCCTGCGACCTGCGCGCCGCCGAGGATGCCGTGCTGCGCTACCAGGAGGCGGCCCGCGAGGTGCTGACGCCGGGCGGGCAGCACGGACCGAGGGGGCTGCGGGCGGAGTGAGCTCAGTGCGCGGAGCGAGGGGCACGAGGGGAGCGAGGAGGTGTGAAGCAGCGTGAGCGAGCAGCCGGACGTGTGCGACCAGGAGTGCCGGCGACCGCAGTGCGGCGGCACGTACGAGGACATGGGCGACGGCGAGCTGTACTGCGACACCTGCGGGCTCGCCCCCGTCGTCGCGCCCGAGGGCGGCGGGGAGCGCGGGGACGGTGCGCTCGGCGCCGCGCCGACCGGGGTGTCGAAGGAGGGGCGTACGGGGAGCGCGGGGCGCGGGCGCCGCTCGGCCCGCTCCTCCTCCGCGCGCTCCGCACGCTCCACCCGCTCCTCCGCCCCCGCTTCTACGAGGGCCTCGTCCCGCTCGCAGTCGTCACGGCGCTCCGTGTCCGGCCGGCTGACCCGGGAGCAGTCCGGGCGCTCCACGTCCCTCTCGGTCTCGGTGCGCAGCGGCGGCTCGACGACGGGCTCCGCCACCCGCGGCAGACTCGGCGCGGGACTGGTGCGGATTCCGGAGGTGCCCAAGCCTGACCCGGCCGGCGTCGTGCTGGACCACCCGGAGGTCCCGGAGCGCAAGCGGTTCTGCAGCAGCGGCGACTGCGGAGCGCCGGTCGGCCGCGCGCGCGGCGAGCGGGCGGGCCGGACGGAGGGCTTCTGCACCAAGTGCGGTCACCCGTACTCGTTCGTGCCGAAGCTCCGCGAGGGCGACGTGGTGCACGGGCAGTACGAGGTCGCGGGCTGTCTGGCGCACGGCGGGCTCGGCTGGATCTATCTCGCGGTCGACCGCGCGGTCTCCGACCGCTGGGTGGTGCTCAAGGGCCTGCTGGACACCGGCGACGAGGACGCGATGGCCGCCGCCATCGCGGAGCGGCGCTTCCTCGCCGAGATCGAGCACTCCAACATCGTGCGCATCTACAACTTCGTCGAACACCTCGATCCGCGCACCGGCAGCCTCGACGGCTACATCGTCATGGAGTACGTCGGCGGCAAGTCCCTCAAGGAGATCGCCAACGAGCGCCGCACCCCGGACGGACGGCGCGACCCGCTGCCCGTCGAGCAGGCGTGCGCCTACGGCATCGAGGCCCTGGAGGCGCTCGGCCATCTGCACAGCCGCAATCTGCTCTACTGCGACTTCAAGGTCGACAACGCCATCCAGCAGGACGACCAGCTCAAGCTGATCGACCTGGGCGCCGTGCGCCGGATGGACGACGAGGAGAGCGCCATCTACGGAACCGTCGGCTACCAGGCGCCCGAGGTCGCCGAACGGGGCGCCTCCGTCGCCTCCGACCTCTATACGGTCGCGCGGACGCTCGCCGTCCTCACGTTCGACTTCCAGGGGTATACGAACATCTACGCCGACAGCCTGCCCGACCCGCGCAACATCGAGGTCTTCCAGCGGTACGAGTCCTACTACCGCTTCCTGGTCCGCGCCACCGACCCCGACCCGCAGCGCCGCTTCGCCTCCGCCGAGGAGATGTCCGACCAGCTGATGGGCGTACTGCGGGAGGTCGTCGCACTCCAGACCGAACGGCCGAGGCCGGCCCTGTCCACGCTGTTCGGCCCCGAGCCGCGCGTGGTGGACACGGAACTGCTGCCCCGCCCCGCCGGCGACCCCTCGGCGCTGGGCGCGCGTGAGCGGCGGCGCGGACGGCGCCCGCGCGGACGCGGCGAGCGGACCGAGCGGCGCGGCGCGGGAGGCGCGGCCCAGGTGACCGGAGCGGACCCGAACGGCCCCCACCCGACGGGTCCGGGCCCGGACCCGGACCCGGGGGCCGCCGGGGCGGCGGCGATCGGGCTCGTGCCCTTCCGGGCCCGGGACACGGCGCTGGCGCTGCCGGTGCCCCGCGTCGACCCGGGGGACCCGAACGCGGGTTTCCTGGCCGGGCTGATGGCCGTCACCCCGGCCGACCTGCTCGGCGCGCTGAAGGGCGCCCCCACCGACTCCGTCGAGCTGCGGCTGCGCGAGCTGCGGGCCCGGCTGGAGATGGACGACGGCGCGGCGACCGCCGAGACCCTGGCCGGGCTGGAGGCCCGGCACGCCGACGACTGGCGGGTGGTCTGGTACCGCGGCCTGTCCGCGCTGGTCTCCGGCGACCAGGAGACGGGCGCGCTCGCCTTCGACGCGGTCTACGACGCGTTCCCCGGCGAGACCGCGCCCAAGCTGGCCCTCGCCGTCTGCGCCGAGGTGCTGGGCCAGCTGGACAACGCCGCCGAGTACTTCCGCCTCGTGTGGTCCACCGACCCGTCGTACGTGAGCGCCGCCTTCGGCCTGGCGCGGGTGCGGCTCGCGGCGGGGGACCGGGCCGGCGCCGTCGAGGCCCTGGAGTCGGTCCCGGAGGCGTCGATCCACTACACGGCCGCGCGGGTCGCGGCCGTCCGCGCACGGCTGCGGCAGCGCTCCCCGCTGGAGGACCTCTCCGCGGACCTCTACGCTGCGGCCCAGCAGGTCGAAGACCTGCGGTACGCCGGACTCGACGCGCTGCGCGGCGAGGAGCTGACCACGGAAGTGCTCGGCAGCGCGCTCGACTGGGCGCTCAGCGGGCACCTGAAGGGGCAGGAGACGGGCAGGTCGCTGCTCGGCAGCCCGTTCACCGAGGAAGGGCTGCGCTCCGGGCTGGAGCGCTCCTTCCGGCTGCTCGCCCGCCTCGCGCAGTCCGGCAGTGAGAGGATGGAACTGGTGGAGCGGGCCAACCGCTTCCGCCCCAGGACGTGGGTGTGACGATGCCACAGCTCGACCGACAGTCCGCCTGCCCCCGCTGTGCGGAGCCGCTGGAGGACGGGGACCGGTACTGCGGTGCCTGCGGCGCCGATCTGACGGCGCTCGTACGGCGCTCTTCCGGCCCCGCCGCGACGGCGGTGGACGACGCGGACGAGGACCGTCCGACGCTGCCGGTGAACGGGGCGCGGGCGCGGGCCCGCGCGTCCCTGCCCGTGGCGCCGCGCCCCGGCGCGCCCGCGCCCCCCGAACCGCCCGCGCCGCCCGTACCGTCTGTCGGGTCCGCCGCGGCCTCCGCGGGGGCCGCGCCGCGCACGGACCCGCGCGCCGCCGTGCGGAGCGAGGGGGGCGGAAGGGGCGGCCGGGCCGGTCGAGGCGCGGCCGCCGCGCCGAACGGGATCCCGTCCGCGCCGCCGCCCGAAGGACCGTACGGGCACGGGAGCGGGAACGGGCTCGGGGACGTGCCCAGCGGCCGGTCCGGCCCGGAACCGCTCGGCCCGCGCTGCGTCGCCTGCGGCACCGGCACGGTCGACGACGACGGCTACTGCGAGCACTGCGGTCACAAACAGCCGCGCGAGCGCGACCACATGGAGTGCGCCCTGGAGACCGTCGCGGCCGCCAGCGACCGCGGACTGCGCCACCACCGCAACGAGGACTACTTCACGGTCTGCCAGGCCACGACGCCCGCGGGCACGCCGGCGGCCATCGCCGTCGTCTGCGACGGGGTCTCCTCGGCCACCCGGCCCGACGAGGCGTCGGCCGCGGCCGCGCGCGCCGCCGGGGACGCGCTGGGCGACTCCGTGGCGCGCGGCACGCACCCCCGGAAGGCCATGCACGACGCGCTGGTCACGGCCTCCGAGGCGGTCAACGCGCTCGCCGAGGACACCCCGGAGGACCCGGCCAGGAACGCGCCCGCCTGCACCATCGTCTCCGCGCTGTGCGCCGGCGGCCTCCTCACCGTCGGCTGGGTGGGGGACAGCCGCGCGTACTGGGTGCCCGACGACCACACCATTCCGGCCGTGCGGCTCACCGAGGACGACTCCTGGGCCGCGCAGATGGTCGCCGCCGGGCTGATGGACGAGGCGGAGGCGCACGCCGACGCCCGCGCGCACGCCATCACCGGCTGGCTGGGTGCCGACGCGTACGAACTCGACCCGCACACCGCCTCCTACCAGCCCGAGGAGGCCGGTGTCGTGGTGGTGTGCACGGACGGGCTGTGGAACTACGCGGAGTCGGCGCGGGAGATGGCCGCCGCCGTGCCGCACGACGCCCTCAGCAGACCGCTGCACTCCGCGCAGCACCTGGTCGGCTATGCGCTGGACGGCGGGGGCCACGACAACGTAACAGTGGCCGTGGTCCCGTTCCCCATGCCGTCCGGGCGGGCAGGATCGGCCTGATGCCGGTACGTACGGCAGCACCGGGGGGACGGTCCTGACGAGCGCATCGGGGGGAAGCACCGCGACACGCACCGCACTTCCGCCCGCCCCTTTGTCTACTTGTCGCTGTAGAGCAGCAGGAGCGCAACACATGGCCAACTTCTCCAAGTCGAACGCCCCGCGCTTCTCGGTGGATGTGTACCAGAACGAGTACCTCCCCGAGGGCGGGCAGGAGGTCAACGCGATCGTCACGGTGACCTCCACGGGCGGCGGCACCACGGGGGGCATGCCCCTCCCGGTCACCGACCCGGCGCGTGCCGCGCTCGGCGGGGGCTCGGGTGCGGCGGTCGTCATCATGGTCGACTGCTCCGGCTCGATGGACTACCCGCCGACCAAGATGCGCAACGCGCGGGACGCCACCGCCGCCGCGATCGACACCCTGCACGACGGTGTCGCGTTCGCGGTGGTCGCGGGCACCCACCAGGCCCGGGAGGTGTTCCCGGGCGGCGGCCGGCTCGCCGTGGCCGACGATATGACGCGCGCGCAGGCCAGGGAGGCGCTGCGCGGGCTCACCGCGGGCGGCGGCACGGCCATCGGCACCTGGCTGCGGCTCGCCGACAGCCTGCTCGGCTCGGCGGACGTCGCCATCCGGCACGGCATCCTGCTGACGGACGGGCGCAACGAGCACGAGGAGCCGGACCAGCTGCGCGCCTCGCTGGAGTCCTGCTCGGGGCGGTTCACCTGTGACGCGCGGGGCGTGGGCACCGACTGGGAGGTCAAGGAGGTCACCGGCATCGCCTCCGCGCTGCTGGGCACGGCCGACATCGTGGCCGACCCGGGCGCGCTGTCGGCCGACTTCACACAGATGATGGAGGGCGCCATGGGCAAGGAGGTCGCCGATGTGGCCCTCCGGCTGTGGACCCCGCAGGGCTCGCGTGTGAAATTCCTCAAACAGGTCGCGCCCTCCGTGGAGGAGCTGACCTCCCGCCGCACGGATGCGGGGCCGCGCATCGGGGACTACCCGACGGGCTCCTGGGGCGACGAGTCCCGGGACTACCACGTGTGCGTCGAGGTGCCCGCCGCCGGGGTGGGCCAGGAGATGCTGGCGGCCCGGGTCTCCCTGGTGCTGCCGACGCCGGGCGGCGGGACGCCGCAGACCCTCTCCCAGGGGCTGATCCGCGCCGTGTGGACGGACGACATGGTGGCCACCACCTCCATCAACCCGCAGGTGGCGCACTACACGGGCCAGGCCGAGCTGGCCCAGGCGATCCAGTTGGGGCTGGATATGCGGAAATCTGGTGACGAAGCGGGCGCAACCGCCAAACTCGGGCGCGCGGTGCAACTGGCCAACGCCTCCGGGAACGCGGATACTGCGAAACTGCTTTCGAAGGTGGTCGACGTCGTGGACGCGGCGGCGGGTACTGTTCGACTGAAGGCGAAGGTCGCCGACGCCGACGAGATGACGCTGGAGACGCGGTCCACCAAGACGGTCCGCGTGAAGAAATAGCGCACGGTACGGAAGAGCAGGAGCACGGAGGGGGAGGCACTCACGATGCCGACTTGCCCGAACGGTCACCAGTCGGCGGCCGACGACTGGTGCGAGGTGTGCGGTCACCGCATGACCGGCGCGCCCGCCGCGCCCGCTGGTGCCGTACCGCCGCCCCCTCCGCCGTCGCCCGGCGGCGGAGGGGCTCCGGGTGCGCCCGGTGGCGGTCCCGGCGGCGGCTACGGCTACCCGGGCCCCGGCGGTCCGGGCGGCCCCGGTGCTCCCGGCGGTCCGGGCGGGCCCGGCGGCCCTGGTGCTCATGGCGGCCCCGGCGAGCAGGGGCGGCCGGGGCAGGGGTACGGCTACCCCGGCCCCGGGACTCCGGTGCCGGGCCAGGACCGGGGCCCGGCCCCCGGCGGCCGGCCGGGCGCACCGGAGCTGTGCCCGCAGTGCGGTACGCCGCGTGAGGTGCAGGCGCCGTTCTGTGAGGAGTGCCGGTACAACTTCCTGACGCACTCGCCCACCACGTATATGCCGCCGCAGCCGCCTGGCGGTCCGGGCGGTCCGGGTGGCCCCGGCGCTCCCGGTGCCCCTGTGCCGCCCGGCGGGTACGGGCCGCAGGGCGGGCAGGCGCCCCCGCCGTTCCCCGGGCGCCCCGAGCCGGCGCAGGAGTACGAGCGCTCCCAGCCGTCCCAGCTGAACCGGCCGGCCGAGCCGCTTGCGCCCGGCGGGCCGTACGGAGACCAGCCGCCGCCCGCGCAGCCGAACGGGGACTGGGTGATATCCCCGCCCCCCGGCGCTCCTCCGGCACCGCATCCGATGCAGCAGCCGCCGCACCCGGGTCAGCCGGGTCAGCCGCCGCACCCGGGGCAGCCGGGGCCGGGGCAGCAGTTCCCGCACCAGCAGCAGCACCAGCAGCACCAGCAGCCGCCTCCTCCGCCGCAGCCGGAGTACCAGCAGCCCGAGTACCCGCAGCAGGGCGGGGGCAACTGGATGGCCCTGGTCGGACCCGACCGCGAGTACTTCATGGCGATGATGGGCCGCAGCGGTCCCGAGGCCGAGGCGCTGAACCTGCCCGCGTACTCACCGGAGCAGCAGCTTCCGCTGACCGGCAACCAGGTCACGATCGGGCGGCGGCGGGCCTCGACGGGGGAGTCGCCGGACATCGACCTGGCGCGTCCGCCGGAGGACCCGGGCGTCTCGCACCAGCACGCGGTGCTGGTGCACCAGCCGGACGGCAGCTGGTCCGTGGTCGACCAGGACTCGACGAACGGTACGACGATCAACGGTGCGGAGGATCCCATTCAGCCGTTCGTTCCCGTGCCGTTGAAGGACGGCGACCGCGTCCACGTGGGGGCCTGGACCACGATCACGGTACGCCGCACCTGACGCGGCGCCCCTGAGGGGAGCTCTCACATGTAGTGGGAGCGCAGGCCCGCGTACGCCTCCGAGGGGGCGCCCTCGTGGTCCAGGGCCAGCAGCGCTGCGCCCAGGACCGGGGGGTCCGTCACCACGTGGGCCGTCGCCTTGGGAGCCCGCGCGGCGAACCGCTCCGCGAGCCGCGCGTCCAGCGCGGGATGCCGGGCCGCCACCACCCCGCCCCCCAGCAGCACCGGGCACGCCACGTCCAGCAGGTCCAGCCGCGACAGCGTGACGGCGGCCAGCGAGACGATCTCGTCCGCCTGCCGCCGTACCAGCGCGAGGGCCACCGGGTCCCCCTGCTCCGCGCAGGCGAACAGCAGCGGGGGCAGCTCGTGCCTGCGGGCGGCGGGAAGGTCGCCGAGGTGCAGCGCCTCGATGAGCGCGTACATGTCCGGCAGGCCGAAGTGGGCGGGGAGGGCCCGCGCCAGCTCCGTACGCTCGCCCCTGCCGTCCTCCGCGCGCGCCGCGTGCCACAGGGCCTCGGCGGCGAGCCCGCCGCCACCTCCCCAGTCCCCGGAGAGCCGGCCGACGGCGGGGAAGCGGTGGGTGCGGCCGTCCTCGGCCTGTCCGACGCAGTTGATGCCCGCGCCGCAGACGACGGCCACGCCGTGCCTGACCGAGCCGTCGTCCGGGAGGCCCGCGCGCAGGAGGGCGAACGTGTCGTTCGCCACATGCGTGGTGCGGGCCCAGCCGAGCGCGCGGAGCGCGGACTCCAGCTCGCGCTCCTCGCGCGGCAGGTCCGCGTTGGCCAGGCAGGCGGACACATGGCGGAAGGGCTCGGGCGGGAGCCCGGCGTTCCGGGCAGCGCGCCGTACGGTCTCCGCCAGGTCCCGCACGGCGGTGGCCACGCCGACGGCGGGCGGCTGGAAGCCGCCGCCCCGCGCGCTGCCGAGCACCTGCCCCGCGGTGTCCAGGACGGCGACGTCGGTCTTGCTGTTGCCCGCGTCTATGGCGACGCACGCGTTCGTCAGGCCCACGTAAGGTGCTCCCGGTTGTGTGCGAGAAGGAGGTCGGTCAGCCGTTCCGCGCGGTCGTACTGGCCGGTGAGCGGGTGGGCGAGCAGGGCCTTGAAGACCCGGTCCCGGCCGCCGCGCAGCGCCGCGTCCAGCGCGAGCCGTTCGTACGCCGTCACATGGGCCACCAGGCCGGCGAACAGCGGGTCGAGCGGAGGTGCGGGCAGCGGCGCCGCGCCCTCGGGGGAGATCCGCGCCGGGACCTCCACCACCGCGTCGTCGGGGAGGAAGGGCAGGGTGCCGTTGTTGTAGGTGTTGACCACCTGCACGCTCTCTCCGGGGGCTGCGGGTCCCGCGCCCAGCAGCGGGGCGGCGAGCGCGACGGCGGCCTCCGAGTAGAAGGCGCCGCCGCGCCTGGCGAGCAGCGCGGGCTTCTCGTCCAGCGCGGGGTCGGCGTACAGCTCCAGCAGCTCCCGCTCCATGGCGGCGACCTCGGCGGCCCGGGACGGCTTGCTGCGCAGCTCGTCGACGACGTCGTCGTGCGCGTAGTAGTAGCGGAGGTAGTACGAGGGGACCACGCCCAGCCGCTCCAGCACCGGGTGCGGCAGGCGCAGCTCGTCGGCGATCCGGGGGCCGTGCTCGGCGAGCAGCCGGGGGAGGACGTCGGGGCCGCCGGGCCCGCCCTCGCGGACGGCCAGCTCCCAGGTGAGGTGGTTGAGGCCGTAGTGCTCCAGATGGAGGCCGTCCGGCTCGGCGCCGAGCAGCGCGGCGAACTTCCGCTGCAGGTGGATCGCCACATTGCACAGGCCGACCGCGCGGTGGCCGGCTTCCAGCAGGGCGCGGGTGACGATGCCCACCGGATTGGTGAAGTCGATGATCCACGCGCCGGGGCTCGCACGGCGCACGCGCTCGGCGATGTCCAGCACGACGGGAACGGTGCGCAGCGCCTTGGCGAGCCCGCCGGCGCCGGTGGTCTCCTGGCCGAGGCAGCCGCACTCCAGCGGCCAGGTCTCGTCCTGCCCGCGCGCCGCCTGCCCGCCCACGCGCAGCTGGATCAGCACCGCGTCCGCGCCGTCCGCCCCCGCCTCCAGGCCGTCGGTGGTGACGATCCGTCCGGGGTGGCCCTGGCGGGCGAAGATCCGGCGGGCGAGCCCGCCCACCCGCTCCAGCCGGTCCGCGTCGGGGTCGACGAGGACCAGCTCGGTCAGCGGCATCGCGTCGCGCAGCCGCGCGAATCCGTCGATGAGTTCGGGGGTGTAGGTGGAACCGCCCCCCACTACTGCGAGTTTCATCCCTTTACTCCCGTCAGGGTGACGCCCTCGATGAAGGCGCGCTGGGCGAAGAAGAACACGAGGATCACGGGCGCCATGACCAGAACGGTGGCCGCCATGGTGAGGTTCCAGTCGGTCTGGTGGGCGCCCTTGAAGGACTCCAGGCCGTAACTCAGCGTCCACGCGCCGGGGTTCTCCGAGGCATAGATCTGCGGTCCGAAGTAGTCGTTCCAGCAGTAGAAGAAGTGGAAGAGGGAGACCGCCGCGATTCCCGGCTTCGCCATCGGCAGCACGATCCGCACCATCGCCCGGAACTCGCCGCAGCCGTCGATCCGGGCTGCCTCGGTGTACTCCCGGGGAATCGTCAGCAGGAACTGGCGCAGCAGGAAGATGGTGAACGGGTTGCCGAACGCGAAGGGGATGATCAGCGGCCACAGGGAGCCCGAGAGGTCGAGCTGCCGCGCCCAGAACAGGTACATCGGCACGATGACGACCTGCGGAGGCAGCATCATCGCCGCGATGACGAGCAGCATCATCGCGTTCCGGCCGCGGAAGCGGAACTTGGCGAGCGCGTAGGCGACGGGAATGCTGGAGCCCACCGCGAGTACGGTGCCGAGCCCGGCGTACAGCAGCGTGTTGCGCCACCAGGTGAGAAATCCCGGCGTCTCCCACACGGTGCGGAAGTTGCCCCATTCCCAGGTGTGCGGCCACAGGTCGCGGGTGAGCGCCTGGCTGTCGCTCATCAGCGCCGTCAGCAGGACGAAGACGAAGGGCAGGACGAAGAACAGCGACGCCGCCACGGCCAGCGCGTGCACGCCGACCCAGTGCAGTGCGGCCCTCCGCGCTGCGGCGTTGCGGGAAGCGGCGGATGTGCGGGTGGGTGTCGGGGTCATGTCGGTCAGTCCTCCGCCGTCAGAAAGCCGCGGCCACGGCGCATCAGCAGGGCCGTGCAGGCCATGGCGATCGCGAAGAGCACCAGCGCCACCACGCAGGCAGCGCCGGTGTCGAAGCGCTGGAATCCGAGGTGGTAGACGGTCTGCGGAACGGTGAGCGTCGACTTCTCCGGATAGCCGGGTTCGAAGTGCTGCCCGGAGCCGCCGATGACGCCGCTGGCGACCTTGGAGGCGACCATGGGCTGGGTGTAGTACTGCAGGGTTTCGATGACGCCGGTGACGACCGCGAAGAGCACGATCGGCGAGATGTTCGGCAGCGTCACATAGCGGAATCGCGCCCAGGGTCCGGCTCCGTCGAGTTCCGCCGCCTCGTACTGCTCCTTGGGCACGTCCAGCAGCGACGCCAGAAAGATGACCATGAGGTCGCCGATTCCCCACAGCGCGAGCAGCGTGAGCGCCGGTTTCGACCAGGAGGCGTCGTTGAACCAGCCGGGCTGCGGCAGCCCGAGCGCGTCCAGCACCGTGTTGGCCGGTCCCGTGCCCGGGTTCAGCAGAAAGGCGAAGGCCACCGTCGCGGCCACGGGCGGCGCGAGATAGGGCAGGTAGAACAGGGTGCGGAACACCCCGGCGCCGGTCTTGATCTTCGTGAGCAGCAGGCCGACGCCGAGCCCGAAGGCGACCCGCAGCGTCACCATCACCGCGACCAGCCACAGGGTGTTGCCGAGCGCAGGCCAGAAGAACGGGTAGTCGGTGAAGACGTACGACCAGTTGTCGAATCCGGTCCACACCGGGTCGGTGAAGCCGTCGTACTTCATGAAGGAGAAGTAGACGGTGGCGGCGAGCGGATAGCCGAAGAAGATGCCGAGGCCGAGCAGCCAGGGCGAGAGGAAGCCGAGCGTGCGCAGCGCGGAGCGGCGGCGCCTGGCCGCCGCCGAGACGGTTCTCACCGGGCCCGCTCCAGATCCTTGTCTATCTGGTCGTCCGCCGTGCGCAGGCCCGCGTCCAGGTCCTTCTGCTTTCCGGACTCCACGGCGTGGCTGAGGTCCTGGAGCGTGAGCAGATAGGCGCCGCCGTTGGGGCTGCCGGGGGCGTGCGAGCTCTTCGGGTGCTCGGCCATCTTCACGAACGTCCGGAAGTTCGGGTCCTTGTCGAGCCGGGGCGAGCGCATGGCCTTCAGCGTCGAGGGCACGTTGTGGATGGCGTTGGCGAAGTCGACCACGGTGTCGGTGTCGGTGGTGAGGAACTTCACCAGTTCCCAGGACGCGTTCTTCTTGTCGCTGGAGTTCGCGACGCCGATGACGGTGCCCGCGAGATAGCCCTTTCCGTACTCGTCGGCCCGGTCGTCGGGTACGGGCATGGGCGCCGTGCCGATCTCGAAGCCGACGCCCGCGTCCTCGGCCATCTTGCCGCGCCACTCGCCGTCCAGCTGCATGGCGACCTGGCCGGTGTGGAAGGGGTGCTTCGCGCCGAACTCGTCGCCGAAGGTGGCGCGGTACTTCTCCAGCTTCCGGAATCCGCCGAGTTCACCGACCAGGTTCCGCTGCCACTGGAACATCTGCTTCATCCGGGGGTCGCCGGCCGCGTTCGACTTGCCTTCGCCGTCGAAGTAGCGGACGCCGAACTGTCCGCCGTAGTGCTCCACTGTGGTCTCGTAGCCGTGGTAGTTCGGCATGAAGCCGAGCTGCTCGTACGACTCGCCCTTCGGCTTGGTGAGCTTCTTCGCCACCCGGTCGAATTCCGAGAACGTTCTGGGCGGCTTTGCGATGCCCGCCTTCCGGAAGGCGTCCTTGTTGTAGTAGAGGCCGTACGCGTCGCCCAGCAGCGGGAGGGTGCAGCGCTTCCCCTCGTACTGCGTGTAGTCGAGCATCGGCTTCGGGAAGGTCTCCTCGGGGACGATCCGCGACTTCTTCAGAAAGGGGTCCAGATCGGCGAGGGCCCGGGAGGAGCAGAAGCGGCCCACGTTGTCGGTCGTGAAGGACGAGACCACGTCCGGGCCCTTGTCGCCGCCGGCCCGCAGGCCCTGGTTGAGCTTGTCGTCGTTGATGTTCTTGACGGCCTTCACGGTGATGTTCGGGTGCTTCTTCTCGAAGGCCGCGACGGCGGCGTCGATTGCCTTCACCTCGGCCGGGGCGCTCCACCCGTGCCAGAAGGTGAGCGTGACCTCGGCGTCCGGGTCGTCGTCGGCCGCTGAGCCGCTGGATCCGGTGCAGGCGCTCGCGAGCAGCGCGACGAGCGCGAGGGCCGCCGCCTTTCCGCGTGCGGATCGTGCCGAGCGTACGGATACGGGCATGGCAGAGCCTCCCTTTGACGGTGGGCGGTAAAGGGTGAGCCGTGGGTCGGGAGCGGGGAGCGG
>NZ_JAAKZZ010000125.1 GCF_011045075.1 Streptomyces boncukensis | reverse complement strand
CCCGTGCCCCCGTACCGCCGCCCCCGCGCCGCCGCGTGCTGCGCGGCGGCGGGGCCCTCGCCCTGGCCGCCGCCGCGGGCGCCGCGGCACCCGGCTGCGCACCGGGCAAGGACGACGGCGTCGGCGCCGACGGCAGGGTCACCATCCGGGTGTGGCACGGCCAGGCCGACACCGCGCGCGCCGCGCTGAAGCGGCTGGTGGCCGACTTCCACCGCAGCCATCCGGACATCCGGGTCGACCTGGGCGGCGGGGTGCTCGCCGACACGATGCTGCAGAAGGTCACCGCCGCGCTCGCCTCGGGCGCCTACCCGGACATCGCCTACGTCTTCGGCTCCGACCTGGCCAGCGTCGCCCGCAGCCCGCAGGTCGGCCTCTACCTGTGAGTCGCGAGAGTGCTACCGGCTTCGGCCGGTAGGTGAATCGCCCCACCTACCGGCTGGCTGGGGGCCAGGGCGGTCCTGTGCCTCTATGTATCGCTTGACCACTGCCAGCGGTGCTCCACCGCAGGAACCGGCGAAGTACGAGCCGGACCAGAAGCGGCCGTGCATGATCGCCCGGTTGACGTTGTACGTGAACTCTTGGCGCAGGCGCCGAGACGAGACGCCCTTGAGGCTGTTCACCAGCTTCGAGATGGCGACCTTGGGCGGGTAGTGCACGAGCAGGTGGACGTGATCGCGTTCGCCGTTGAACCGCTTCAGCTCCGCCTCGAAGTCTGCGCACACGTCGCGCATGATCTCCTCGCAGCGCGTCAGTATCTCGGGCGTGAAGACCTTACACCGGTATCTCGTGACGAACACCAAATGCACGTGAAGGTTGTAGGCGACGTGCGCACCCCTGCGCACGTCCGGACTTTCTTCCCATCGAGGCGACATGAACCAAGTGTAGTATGATGATCGAAACGGCTAACGAGCAGACCGGGGAGGGAAGTTGAAGCAGCAGCGCGGCCACAAGGCCAAGGTGTACTTCACGCCCTCCCAGGAACAGGCCGCCGAAGACCAGGGGCATGCGGCCCGCACGATGTGGAACCTCGTTCACGACTGGTGGACGATGCTCCCCAAAGACAAGCGCACCCTCGGTGCGGCCGACGAGGCGATACGGCAAGGCCGCAAGGACCTTCCCTGGCTCGGGGTACTCCCCGCGCAGGCAGCTCAGCAGGTACTCAAGACGTACCTCCGGGCCTGGGTGAACTGCTGGGAAGGCCGCGCCGAGGCGCCGAACTTCAAGGGCCGCTTCCGGTCCCGCATGGCCATCGACATCCCCCAGGGCCGAGACCTCCAGATCGTGCGGCTCAACCGCCGCTGGGGACGCATGTGGGCCCCGAAGATCGGGTTCGTGCTGTTCCGCTGGACCCGAGACCTTCCGGTCGGCAAGCGCGCCGACAAGCTGAACAAGGTCACCGGCGCCCGCCTCGTCCGCGAGGCGAACGGCTGGCACGTCGTCTTCCGCATCCAGACCGAGGTACCCGAACCCGCCGAGCACGCCGGGCCGACCGTGGGCATTGACCGGGGCATCGCCAAGCCCCTCGCCCTGTCGGACGGCAGCTTCCGCGAGCACGACCCATGGCGCACACCCGGTGAAGCCGAGCGGCTGCGCCGTCTGGAGAAGGCCAAGGAACGCAAGCGCCGCACCCGCAAGAAGGGCGAGCCGACCTCGAACCGGCTCCGCCGCACGTACGACCAGATCGCCCAGCTCCGCGCAACAGCCAAGCGCCGAGCAGTCGACTGGCAGCACAAGACCACCACCGAGATCGCCGAGACGTTCTCGCGGATCGGGGTGGAAGACCTGGCCATCACGAACATGGTCAAGTCCGCCAAGGGGACCGTGGAAGCCCCCGGCACCAACATCCGCCAGAAGGCCGGACTCAACCGCGCCATCGCCGGGGAAGCCTGGGGCCGCACGGTGACGATGCTGGAGTACAAGGCCGCCCAGCGCGGCGGCATCGTCGTCAAGGTCCCCGCCCCGAACACCTCACGCCGCTGCTCGGCCTGCGGGTTCATCACGCCCGGCAGCCGGGAAACGCAGGCCCGCTTCGCCTGCAAGGCCAAGGGCTGCGGATACCAGGCGAACGCGGACACCAACGCGAGCCGCAACATAGATCACGCCGCCGGATCGGCGGTGTCAGGACGTGGAGACCTCGGGAGTACCCGGTCTGCGAAGCGTCAACCACCCACTCAGCCGCACGCGGCCTGACATGGGATTCTCCTCGCCCCAGCGGGGAGAGGAGATCAAACCAACCCGATGGCCATGAACGTCCAGTACCTGGCGCAGGCCACCGGACTCACCCGCGTGGTGGGCCTGTGCCACTCGGTGCACTGGACCATGCACGGTCTCGCGGAGCTGGTCGGCGTGCCGTACCAGGAGGTCTCCTACCGCGCGGCGGGCGTCAACCACCAGGCGTGGGTGCTGGAGTTCACCCGCGCGGGGGAGAACCTGTACCCGAGGCTGGACGCGCTCATCGAGCAGGACCCCCAGCTGCGCCGCAGAACCCGGGTGGACCTGTACCGGCGGCTGGGCTACTACCCGACCGAGACCAGCGAGCACTCCTCGGAGTACGTGCCGTGGTACCTGCACCACGACAGCGAGATCGAGCGCCTGCGGCTCCCGGTGGGCGCGTACCTCGACATCGTGGACGAGAACACCGCCGCATACGAGCGGACCCGCGACGCGCTCGCCGCCGGCCGCCCGCTGCGCGCCGAGGGCACGATGGAGTACGCGCCGCAGCTGATCCACAGCGTGGTCACCGGCACGCCGCGCACCGTCTACGGCAACGTGCCCAACCACGGCCTCATCGACAACCTGCCCGCCGGCGGCGCCGTGGAGGTCCCCTGCCGGGTGGACGCCTCGGGCGTGCACCCCACCCGGGCCGGCGCGCTGCCCGCCCAGTTGGCCGCGCTCAACCGCGCGTATCTGAGCACGGCCGACCTGGTCGTGGGCGCCGCGCTGGACGACGACCCGGTGCGGGTGCGGCAGGCCGTCATGACGGACCCGGCCACCGCGGCGGCGCTCCCCGTCGAGCGGATCTGGGAGCTGTGCGACGCGATGGTGCGGGCCCACGGCGACCGCCTCCAGCCCGGCCTGCGGACCGAGCTGGGTACGTAGCGCGGGACGCGCGCCCTCCCTTCCCGGCACTCTGGCGCAGCGCACACGGCACGGAAGGCACGGATCCTCGCTGCGGTCCGTGCCTTCCGCGGGCACGGACCTCCCCCCTCGCTGCGGTCCGTGCCGCACTCTCCTGGCACAGGCCCTCCCCCGTGGGGGCCTGTGCCGCGCCCGGTCCGGTGATCCGTCCGAGCCTCACCGGATCAGAGTCACACAGCGGAGTGAAAGATGCGTGGAACCGGCCCGCCGGACCGGGGAGCGGCGACCTCGACACTCGGTGTGCCCGCGCGGTAGCGTGCGTCGCGCCCGAAGCGTCGCGGGGCCCGCACCGCGCGCACCGCGCATGCCGTCCGGTCACCACTCCTGGGTTGTCATCACCTTCGATGCCGTACGACGGCATGCGGGAGGGAGAGCACATGTCACAGGGCACGGTCTCCGCTGACCATCCACCGACTCCCGGCACACAGCCGGGCCCGGAAGCCGACCGCGTCCGGCGCCTCGGCCGCATCCGCCATCTGCACACGCTGGGACCCTCCGGCACCAACCTCGAAGCGGCGGCGCACCAGTGGCTGCGGGCCAGGGGGCTGGCGGGCGCGGGGACGGTGCGGCTGCACCCGTCGCTGGAGGGCGCGCTGGAGACCGTCCCCAGGACCGGCGAGCACGCCCTGGTGGCCTGCGCGGTGTATCCGCAGTTGCACACCCTGGTCTTCGGCAACCTGCAGACCTGCCGGATGGTCGACAGCTTCGTGGCGCCCACATACGAGATGGTGCTGGCCGCCGCGCCCGGCATGCCCCGGGAGCCCCGCACCGTCGCCACCCACCCGGCACCGGCCGGGCTCGCGCCGCAGGAGGCCGCCGTGCTCCCGGCGGCGAGCAACTCCCAGGCCGCGCTGGACTGCGCCGAGGGGACGGCCGAGGGCTGTGTGACCACCATCGTGGCCGCCCGCGCCCACGGGCTCGACGTGGTGCGGAACTTCGGCCCCGTCCCCATGGTCTTCACCGTCCACCAGGTCCACGGGGAGGGGGAATGAGCGGGGCGCTTCCGTACGACGACGCGATGGTGCCCGAGGCGTACGCGCTCACCCGCACGCTGATCCCCCGCGTGAACGCGTTCCGCCGCCGCCAGCGCGACGACGGCACCGTCGCCGCGCCCTCCGCGGACGCCGCGCGCGAGCTGACCGCCGTGGGCGCGGAGGGCGCGGCCTGGCTGCGGAGCCACGGGCGCGCCGAGCAGGCCGACGCGCTCACCGCGGATGTGGCCGACTGGGTGGCGGCCGGACTGGACACGCCGCCGCACTTCGCGCGCTCCCGGGACGCCCTGGCCGCGCCCCCGGACGGCGGCTGGGCCGCGTTCCTGGCGCCCGTGCACACCACCAACAGCGTGCCGCCGGTGGGCAGCCGGCTGGAGTTCTTCCTGGTGCGCCGCCGGGAGCCGGACGCGCTCGGCCGGCTCGCCCGTGACTTCCCGCACCCGAAGAACAACTGCCAGGCCACGGTGCTGCTCGCCGGCAGCGACGGCTTCGCCCGGGGCAACTGCCTGGTCTTCTTCCCCGAGAACGTGGCCGCGCACGACAAGGTGCGCGGCCAGGCGTACGCGATCTTCTTCTTCAGCAAGTTCCGCCGGATCCACGAGACCTACGCGCTGCCGTCCGCCGAGGCCGTCCTCACCCCGGACTCGGTGCCCCGCTCCTCGCAGGGCCTCGACCCGGAGACCTGCTACCAGGCCCGCGCCCTGTGGGGCTATCTGCACGACTACTTCCACCACCAGGGCCCCTGGCCCCTGGACCAGCACGTCAAGCTGAAGATGAACTGGTTCATCGGCGTGCTGGAGGAGCTGAAGGTCGACGCGCGGACCGCGCTCGCCTGCGCCGCCGACGGCGTCCCGCACGGTTCCGAGCAGATCGACATGATCCTGCTGGAGCGCGTCTTCCGCTACCCGCTGGCCGACGACGCACAGCGCAGCTTCGACGCGGCCACCGGCGTGTTCCTCTTCTCCTGGCTGCGCGAACGCGACGCGCTCACCCCGGAGGGCGGCGCGCTGCGGCTGCACCGCCCGCGCGTTCTGGCGGCCCTGCGCGAACTGGCCGACGCGGTGGCGGAGCTGGAGGCCGCCGCCACCACACCGCGCGCATACCGGTCGGCCGCCAAGGCCCTGGTGCGCACCCTGCTGCCGGAGGGCGCGGACGGCGACCGGTACCGCTTCACCGGGGAGCAGCGCGTCCTGCGCACGGTCCGCGCGTCCCTGGCCTCCGCACCCGCACTCGCCTTCACACCAGCGGAAAGGTGACCGATGGAGCAGTCAGCACAGCCGGCCGGGTCCGCACCGGGAGCGGGCCCGGACCGGGACACCATGGAGACCGCCGTGCGGCGGTACTTCGCGGCGTGCAACGCGGTGGACCGGGACCTGTTCGCCCAGTGCGTCTCGGAGAACGTCGTGCACTACCTCGCGAAGGGCATGCACGGCCCCGTGTACGGCATCGACCCCATCGTGGAGCGCTGGGGCGCGGACGTGCGCGCCAACTCCTCGTCGTGGACCGTCGACGGCGTGTACGCCGACGAGCGCACCCGCACCGCCGTGTGCGAGTGGACCAGCGTCAAGCCCGGCCTGGGCACGGTGCTGCGGGGCGCCGAGGTCTACCGGTTCGACGACGCCGGCCTGATCGACGAGGTGCGGATCTACTACGCGTCCCGCC
Organism: Streptomyces boncukensis; assembly: GCF_011045075.1. Taxonomy (GTDB): domain Bacteria; phylum Actinomycetota; class Actinomycetes; order Streptomycetales; family Streptomycetaceae; genus Streptomyces; species Streptomyces boncukensis. Next base: position 10,608 of record NZ_JAAKZZ010000125.1, on the reverse strand, counting down.
GGGACGACACCGAGGCCGCCAACGAACTGGAGGGGTTCCCCTACGCCGAGCGCGGGTTCCGGGCGTGACCCAGGCGCGGGAGCGCCCCTCGGGCCGCCGCGCCGCCTACGCCGCGGGGGCCCGTGCCGCCGTGCCGTTCACCGTGGCCGTCTTCGCCTTCGGCATCTCCTTCGGGGTGCTCGCCGAGGGCGCCGGGTTCTCCGCGCTGGCCTCCGGCTCGATGTCGGGTGTCGTCTTCGTCGGCTCCGCGCAGTTCGCCGCGGTGTCCGTGCTCATCAACGGCGGCGGCTGGGCCGCGGCAGTCGTCACCGGCACGCTGCTCAACCTGCGCTACCTGGTGATGGGCTTCGCCATCCTGCCCGCGCTGCGCGGCGGACGGGCCCGCCGCTCCGTCGAGTCGCAGCTGGTCATCGAGGAGTCCTGGGCCATCGCCAGCGACGCCGACGGGCGCTTCGACCGCGCCCGGCTGCTCTCCTCCGGCGCCGTGCTGTGGGTCGGCTGGGTCGCCGGCACCCTGCTGGGCGCGCTCGGACCGCTGAAGGCCGTCGACATCCTCACCCTCGGCCTCGACGCCGTCTCGCCCGTGCTGTTCTTCCTGCTGCTCGCCCCGCATCTGGCGCCCAGGCAGGACGGCGAAGGCGCAGGCGAAGGCGACGCCCCGGCGCCGGCCGCCGGGATCGCCCGGCGGCTGGGCCGCGCGGCGCTCACCCGCCCCGGCGCGGGGGCCGCCGCGGCGGCCGGGGCGCTCGCCCTGACCGCGCTGGGCACGCCCGACCTGGCCATCGCGCTGGCGGTCGGCATCGCGGTGGTGTGGACCTGGAGGACGGCGTCATGAGCGAGCCCTGGCTGGTCGTGGCCGCACTCGCCGGCACCACGTTCCTGCTCAAGGGCGCGGGGGCGCTGCTCATGGGCGAGCGCGAACTGCCCCTCTGGTTCCCCCGGTTCGTGAGCTGTCTGACGCCCGCGCTGCTGGCAGCGCTCGTCGTCACCCAGCTTGTGGACTCCGCGGACTCGGACGGCATCGTGCTCGACGCGCGGCTCGCCGGATTCGCCGCGGCGCTCGTGGCGTGGCGCCTCAAGCTCGCGGTGCCGCTCGTGGTGCTCGTCGCCGCGCTGGCCACCGCTGTGACCAGGGCGCTCTGGTGACACGGGAGGGGCTGCCCCTGCCCCTTTCCGCCTTGAGCGCCCCGGAGGGACGCGGGGAACTGCGCGACCAGCCACAAGACACCCGCAGGCGGCGGCGGACCGGCCGGGGCAACCCCGTGGCCATGGCTACGTGTCCAGCAGGGGCGCGGCCTCCCGCAGGCCCGCCACGCACCCCGTCTCGCTGAAGACGCGCACCGCCGCCTCCGCCGCCTCCCGCGCCCTGCGCCGCCGGCCCGCCTGCGCGTGCACCCGGGCCTGCTCCACCAGCGCGTCCCCCTCCGCGAGCCGCAGTCCCGCCCGCCGTGCCGTCTCCAGCGCTCCCCGGGCGTGCCCCAGCGCCACACGCGGCTGCCCGCTACGGCGGTGCACCGCCGCGAGGCCGGTGCGGGCCACCGACTCGGCGCGCCGGCACGCCGCGTCGACCGCGAGGTCGAGGGCCCGCCGGTAGTGCTGCTCGGCGTCCTGCAGGTCCCCCAGGCTCAGCAGCACCGCGCCCGCGGTGTTCAGCGCCTCCGGCTCGGAGAGCCGGCGGTGTGCGCGCTGCGTGGAGTTGAGCGCGTCGGCGGCGTGCTTGAGGGCCAGCCGGGGGTCGCCGGTGTCCCGGCAGGCCAGGGCGAGCGCGCACAGCGCCGTCTCTCCCGCGTACGAGGAGAGCAGCGGATCCTGCGCGGCCGCCACCGGGCTGAGCAGGGTCAGCGCGTCCTGGGTGCGGCCCAGCAGACGGTCCACGGTGCCCAGCCCGTAGCGCGGCAGCAGCGCCGAGTGCGCGTCCCCGGAGCGCTCTCCCGCCTGCCGGGCGCGTTCGAAGTGCGCGCGGGCCGCGGGCAGCGCGCCGCGGTCCAGGTGGACGAGGCCCAGCAGGTGCGCCGCCCAGGCCAGGCCCGCGTCCTCGTCCCACTGCTCGTAGAGGTCCAGCGCCTGCCGGGCGTACGCCTCGGCCGGCTCGTGCTCCGCGCGCTCCCGGTGCGCGGCGGCGAGCCCCAGCAGCGCCCCGCCGCGCTCCGCCTCGGCGCCCAGCTGCCCGTACCGCTCCTCGGCGCGCCTGCTGTGCGCGACGGACTCGTCGTGCCGCCCCAGTTCCCACAGGACGTAGCCCAGGCTCCAGTTCATGACGGCCTGCCCGTAGTGGTCCTCGGTGGCCTCGACCGCGCGCAGCACCTCGCGCGCCGCGCACAGCCAGTCGGAGCGCTGGCCGTACGCCGTCAGATGTCCGTGCAGGGCGAGCATCAGCTTCCAGGCGTACTCCTGCGGGCCGTGCACGGCGGCCTGCTCGGTGCAGGCGAGCAGGTTCAGATACTCGGTGGTGAGCCAGCCGTCGGCGTCGGCGGCGCCCGCGAAGTCCCGCCCGCGCACGCCGGGCTCGGTGGGCTCGCTCGCGGTGCCGGTGTACCAGGAGTAGAAGGTGCCGTGCAGGGTGTGCGCGGCGCGGTCGGCGGCGGTCAGATACCAGGAGAGCAGGCGCCGCCGCGCGCTGTCGCGCTCGGCCGCTTCGTCCTCCTGCTCCGCCAGCTCCGCCGCGTACCGCCACAGCAGCTCGTGGCAGCGGTACCGGCCCGGCACGGGGACGTCCAACATGCTCCTGCTGACCAGCCGCTCAAGCGAGCGGGCCGTCTCCTCCTGCTCCGTGCCCGCCAGGGCCGCGACGGCCTGCGCGGGCAGCTCGGCCATCGGTGCCAGTCCCAGCCTGCGGAACAGCGCGCGCTCGGCCTCGGGCAGTGTGCGGTAGGACTGCTCGAACGCCGCGCGCACCGAGATCTGCTGCTCCCCCTCGACGGTGAGCCCGGACAGCCGTCCGCCGTCCTCCAGGGCGCGCACCACGTCGACGATACGGCGGTACCGGTCGCCGACCAGGTGCGCGGCCACGATGCGCAGCGCCAGGGGCAGGTTCCGGCACAGCCGCACCAGGGCCGCCGCGGCCTCGGGTTCGTCCCGCACCCGGTCGGCGCCGGCCGCGCGCGCGAGCAGGGCCGTCGACTCGTCGTCGGAGAGCACCTCCAGGCCGACCCGGTGCGCGTCGTGGAAGGCGGTCAGTCCGCGCAGGTCGTTGCGGCTGGTGACGACCACGAAGCAGTACGGGGAGCCCGGGAGCAGCGGCCGGACCTGGTCCAGCCCGGCGGCGTCGTCCAGGACGACCAGCACCCGCTTGTCGGCGAGCAGCGAGCGGTACAGCCCCGCCTTCTCGTCCGGCCCCTCCGGCAGGTGCGCGGGGGCCACGCCGAGGCCGCGCAGCGCCTGCCCCAGCGCCTCGTCGGGAGTGAGCGCCCGGCCGGGCCCGTACCCGTTGAGCGGGAGGAAGAGCTGGCCGTCGGGGAAGCGCGCGGAGGCGGAGTGCGCCCAGCGCACGGCCAGCGCGGTCTTCCCGGCGCCGGCCATGCCGTGCAGCGAGGAGATCACCAGGGTCTGGCCCGCCGTCGGCTCGCCCGCGGGCAGCAGGGAGTCCAGCTCCCGCAGATAGGTCTCGCGGCCCGTGAAGCTGCGGACGTCCGGAGGGAGCTGGCGCGGCACGGGGCGCGGGGGAGCGGCGGCGGGGGCGAGTTCGGTGCGCTGCCGCTCCGGCGCCAGGTCCAGCCCCGGGTCGGCGCCCAGCACCCGCTGGTGCAGCTCAGCGAGCGGACGGCCGGGCGCCACGCCCAGCTCCTCGTCCAGCAGCCGGTAGATGTCGCGGTACGCGGCCAGCGCGTCCGCCTGCCGCCCCGCGCGGTACAGCGCGAGCATGAGCTGCGCCCTGAGCCGTTCGCGCAGCGGGTGCTCGGCGACGAGCGTGGCGAGTTCGCCCATCACCTCGTCGTGCCCGCCGAGCGCCAGCAGCGCCTCCACGCGGTCCTCCCGGGCCACCAGCCGCATCTCTTCGAGCCGGTTCACCTCGGCGAGCGCGAAGCCGCGGTCCCGCACCTCCTCCAGCGCCGGCCCGTACCACAGCGCCAGCGCCCGGTCGAGCAGTCGCACGGCGGTGCGCGCGTCGTCGTTGCCGGCGGCGTACCGGGCCTCCTCGGTGAGCCGCAGGAACCGCTGCGCGTCGACCTGGTCGTCGCCGAGCTGCAGCGCGTAGCTGGTGTCGCGCTGGCCGCCCACGCTCACCAGGATCCGGTAGCCGAGCTGGGCGCGCCGCTGCGGCTCCAGCACCCGGCGCAGATGCAGCACATGGGTGCGCAGCGTGGCCACCGCGCCCTCCGGGGTGGCGCCCTCCCAGATGAGCTCGATCAGCCGGTCCCGGCTGATCGGCCGCCCCCGGGCGAGCGTCAGCGCCGCGAGCAGCGCCCGCTGCTGCGGCCCCAGACTGAGCCGCCGGCCCGCCGTCTCGACCGTCACCGGGCCCAGCACGCGCACCCGTACCTCCCCGGGATGCCCCGGGGTCCGCTCCGCGCTCTGCCCGTTCACGGCCGCCGCCCTGGCCGAGCATCCGGCGCGCGCACGGGAATCAGCCGCAGGGCGCCGGTTCAGGCCGGGCCCGTTTCGAACCGGCTGATTCTTCCGTCGCCGGTCGCGGTGAAGGTCCACGCGGTGTCGATGTCGCCCCAGACGTCGTTGTGGTAGCGGGCGGTCAGCGACAGCCCGTCGGCCGACTCCGACACGACCTCCATCCGCGCGTCCGAGGAGAAGATCTCGCGCTCCGACCACTCCGCGAGGTCGTGCTCCACCTCCACGTCGGACATGGTCGCGTCGGCGGTGAGGGCGGCCCGGAACGCCTGCCGGTCGCCGGAGTTGACGGCGGCGACGAAGGCGCGCACCGCCGGATGCGACGGTTCGCGTGGGGTACTCACGGCTACGCCTTCCCGGCCGGGGCCAGCGCCCGGGCCAGGCCGTGGCTGTCCTCGAAGAGCCGGTAGTGGCTGATCTTTCCGTCGGTGACCGTGACATGGGCGGCGAAGTGCGTGGCCAGCGGCGCGCCGGTGGCCTTCACGGTGTCCCGCAGATGTCCCAGGATCACCCCTTCGGTGCCGTCGACCACGATGTGCGCGATGGTGAACTCCTCGGGGACGAGGTGCTCGTGGATCTGCCGGAAGAACTCCCGCACTCCGGCGTGCCCGGTGTGCTGCCCGGACCACGGGACAGCGCCGGAGAACGGCACGTCCCAGACGACGTCGTCCGAGCACAGCCCGACCGCCCCGTCCAGGTCACGCTCGCTCAGTCTCGTCAAGTAGGCGTCGATGGTCGCACGAGTGGACTCCCCTGACATACGTCAGCTCCCTCTGCTCGCGCGCGAGCGGCGCACACGCCGCTCGCACTGCGGGACGGCACCCTCCGGATACCAGAGTAGCGTCGACAGCCTGGTTGGCCACGGGTTTCGCGTGGTGCACCGGCCGATGCCCGGCCTCCTTGCGCGCGGACTCCGCGGAGAGCCGGCCCGCAGCGGAGCGGACCGTTCCGCCGGGTACGGTCACCCTTCCCCGGCGGAGCGCCCGAAACACTCGACGTGCGGGTGTCCGCCGCCGTACGACGGCCAGGGCGAGCCGCCGTTGACGAAGTCGGCCACGGCACCGGCGAGGGCGCGGCCCAGCGAGCGGTCCGCTTCGTCGACCGCGCCGAGCATCGGCGCGCCCGGATAGGCGTCGAAGGTGCCGAAGAGGAAGGGCAGCTCGGCGCAGTGACAGGCGCCGAGTCCTGCGGGGTCCGGGCGGGGGCGGCGCTCGAAGACGTAGCGGAACGCGGCGGTGCCGCGCGCTGCGGTCTGCCGGACGATCTCCGTCGTGCCGTCGGCGAACACGCGCGCGGTGTCGGCGGCGAGCGCCTCGCCCCGGGAGCCGAAGGCCGTCATCTCGTCGGCCGTGGTGCCCGCCAGCACCGGGCGCCCCTCCATCGCACCGTCCCGCAGCGCCGCAGCGGGCCGCACCGGAAAGCCCGCGCCGCCCAGCACCGGGCACATCGGCGGGAGGATCCGTCCGGGGCGTGAACACTCCGCCGACAGCGCGGCGTAGGCGTCCAGCAGCTCCGCGGCCGGCACGGCGCGCAGCCGGCGGCCCAGTTCCCGGTCCTGATCCCGGTCCTGGCCCTGCTCCCGGCCGGGCAGCCCCAGCAGGTGCAGGAAGCGGTCGGCGGCGCGCGCCGCCTCGGCCGGCTCCTGGGGGTCCAGCCCGGCCGGGCTGGACTGCGCCACCGTCCGGTGGACCATCGCGGACGTCGCGGGGTCGACGGACAGGGCCACCGCCGAGAAGGCGCCGGCGGACTGGCCGCCCACCGTGATCCGCGCGGGGTCGCCGCCGAACTCCGCGATCGTGCGGTGCACCCAGGCGAGCGCGGCGGTCTGGTCCCGGGTGCCGAGGTTGTCGGCGCCGATCTGCGGCAGGTGGAGATACCCGAGCGGCCCCAGCCGGTAGTTGGCGGTGACGACCACCATGTCGCCCCGTGCGGCCAGCCGCGCCCCGTCGTACCAGTCCCAGCCGCCGGAGCCGCTGGTGAACCCGCCGCCGTGGAACCACAGCAGGACCGCGCGCGGGCGTGCGGGGCGCGGGCCGAGCGCCGCGCGCGGGGTCCAGACGTTGAGGGTCAGGCACCCCTCCTCGTCCCAGTCGGGCGTCCGGGCGCCCATCACCGCCTCCAGCCGGGACGCCGCCTGGGGCGCCGAAGGCCCCGGCTCGGCCGCGTCCCGGACGCCGGACCAGCCCGGGTGCGGGCGGGGCGGCGCGAACCGCAGCGCTCCGGTCGGCGAGGCCGCGTACGGAACGCCCAGGAACGCGGCGACGGCGCCGTCCGGCCCGGCCGCGCGGCCCCGCAGCCGCCCGGGAGCTGTGGCGACGGCGGGACGGGGCTCGCGGGTACTGCTTGTAGTGGCCATGTATCTATCTTCTCCCCGGTGGGCGGCGGCGCTCGCACCGGGTGGCTGCTCCCGGCCCGGTCAGGCCCGGGGCCGGGTGCCGTCGATGGCGACGCGCTGCCCGTAGCGGGAGTGCGGGTAGTAGTCCCACACGGCGTGGTGCTGGACGCAGCGGTTGTCCCAGAACACCAGCGTGTTCGGCGTCCAGCGCACCCGGCACTGCAGCAGCGCCGTCCGGGCGGTGTGGATGTGCAGCATCTCCAGCACCGCGCTGCTCTCGGCGGCGGAGAGCTGGGGGATGTGGGAGGTGTAGGGGTCGTTGACGAACAGCAGCTTGCGGCCGGTGTCGGGGTGCCGGACCACCACCGGGTGCTCGGTGCGCGGCACCTCGTACTCGGGGGGCGGCGTCTTTCCCAGCATCCGCCAGGGCCGCAGACCGTCGTGCACGGCGGTCAGCCCGTCCAGGAACGTCTTCATCGCCGGGGACAGCATGTCGTAGGCGAGGTGCATATTGGCGAACAGCGTGTCGCCGCCGCTGCCGGGCTCCGGGGTGCGGGTGAGGTACAGCATCGAACCGAGCGACGGCTCGGCCTCCGCGGTGCCGTCGGCGTGCCAGCCGTTGCCCGCGACGTCGCGGGACGTACGGTCCGCGCTGATCTCCAGGACGTACGGGTCGGAGCCCTCGGCCGGGAGCACCACGGAGTGCAGCGGACCGAAGAGCGCGGCGAACCGCTTGTGGTCCTCGGGGGTGATCCGCTGGTTGCGGAAGACGAGCACGTGGTGGGTGAGGAAGGCCCGCTTGACCGCCTCCTGCTCGGCGGGCGTCAGCTCCTCGGCCAGGTCCAGGCCGGTGACCTCGGCGCCGATGACCGGCGTGAGCGGTGCGACGCCGAGCGTGCCGTAGTCCTCAGCGGGACGGGTGGTGACCCGCTCCAGGGCATCCAGCGCGAACTGTTCCATGACTCCTCCGTGGGTGGGCGGCGGTGGCGGGTTCACTCCCCGGGCGTTCGCGGCCGGCGCATGGCCCGCGCGACGCTCTCGGCGTGCGGCGCGGCCACGAGGCCGTAGTGGGTGGCGTCCACCCGGTGCACGGAGGAGGGGTGCGGCAGCAGCGCGTCCCACGCGTGCGCGTCCGGCGGGTCCGCGAGCGCGCTGGTGGCCAGCCACAGGGTGCTGGGGGTGTGCGACAGGCGCGGCGGCCGGTGGGCGGCCATGGCGGCGAGGTTCGCGCGGCAGCAGTGGGCGAGCCGCTCGGCGTACGCGTGTCCGGTGCCGGTGAGCGGCGCGTGCTCCCCGTTGCCGCGCAGCTCGCGGTCGAACACCGTGCGGATGGCGGCCTCGTCGTAGCCGCCGAGCCGCGCCCCGGCGTCCGGAGCGGGCGGGTCCAGCAGATACAGGTGATCGGCGGGCCGCCCCGCGGCCTCCGCCTCGGCCGCCATGGAGAGCGCGACCCAGGCGCCGAACGACCATCCGGCGAACCGGAACCGCACATCCGGGCCGGGGAACCGGGCGCGCAGCGCGGCGTGGTAGCGGGTCGCGCGTTCCGCGACCGACCAGGCGGGAGGGCTCGTCCCGCTCTCGCGCAGGGCCGGGTCGGGGATGAGGCAGACCGTCGGCCCGGCCCCCAGGGACGCCAGCGCGGACACCAGCGGCCGGTACGCCTGGATGTCGCCGCCGACGGGGTGCACCAGGCACAGCACCTCGCGTTCGTGGCCCGGCTGCCACACCTCGACGGCCACGGGCCCGCCTGCGGCCGACCCGTCTGCGGTGGAGCGGTCGGGACGGGCGCGGGACAGCAGCTGGTTGAGGCTCACCTCGTGGCCGAGCTCGGCGAGGTCGAGATCGACGCCGCACAGCCGTTTGATCTCGGAGAGCAGGTCCAGCAGGGTGAGGGAGTCGGCGCCGAGGTCGTAGAGGGAAGCGTCCGGGTCGAGGCTGTCGGCGCTGTCGACGCCGAGCAGTCGGCACAGGGCCGCGGTCAGCTCGCCGGCCGCCTCGTGCGCAGCGGTGTGCGGCCCGGCGGCGGTGGTCCGCGCGGGCTCGTAGAAGTACCGGGACGCCTCCAGCGGGGTGGTGGACACCAGCAGGTGCGGGAGCTGGAGTTCGACGGCCGCGCCGAGGACCTCCAGTGCCTCCGCCGTGGACAGGCCGACCTCCAGATGGGCCCGGTGCCGCGCATCGCCGCCGAGCGCCGCGCGCGCCATGCCGGCGTCCCGCCACGCGTCCCAGCCGATGCCCAGCCGCACGGTGCCGCCGGAGCCGCCGGAGCCGCCGGTCCCGCCGAAGCCGTCGGTCCCGGCCCTCCCGTGCCCGGCGCCTCCGTGTTCGGCGCCCTCGTGCTCGGTACCTTCGTGCTCGGTACCTTCGTGCTCGGCGCCTCCGTGCTCGGCGCCTCCGTGCCCGGCGCCCTCGTGGCGTGCGAAGGCGTCGAGCGCGCCGTTCGCCGCCGCGTAGTCGAACTGGCCGACGCCGCCGAACGCCGCGGACATGGACGAGCAGTAGACGGCGCAGGCGGGGGAGCGGTCCGCGATCAGGCGCTCCACCAGGAGGGCGCCGCGCAGCTTGGCCCGGCTCGCGGCCGCCGTCGCGGCGCCGTCGCGGCGTATGAGCAGGCCGCCCGCGGCGGCACCGGCCGCGTGGATCACGCTGGTGAGGCGGCCGGGGCCGGCGAGGTGCGGGGCCAGCCGCGCGAGGACGGCATCGAGCGGATCCGCCGCCAGGTCGGCGGTGACGGTGGTGACACGTCCCGCCCAGCGCTCCAGGGCGCGGGGCGGCTCCGCCCGGCGGGCGAGCAGCACCACCCGGCCCTCGGTGTGTTCGAGGAGCCAGGCGGCGATGGCACCGCCGACGCCGCCCGTGCCGCCCAGCACGAGATGGACGCCCGCGTCCGTGGCGGCGCCTGGGGCCGCGCCGGTGAGCAGCCCGGTGTCCCGCCGCGCGGGCGATGCGACCGGCTGGTGGGTGAGCTGCCACCAGTAGCCCCGGCGCAGGGCGAGGCGGGTGGCGGGGCCGTCCGCGGCCAGGGCGAGCGGCAGCAGCGCCGACCAGTCGGCGGGGTCGGCGCCCGGCAGGTCGAGCCAGCGGGTGTCCAGGCCCAGCTCCTGGCGCGGTACCTCCACCGCACCGGCCAGCAGCCCCAGTTCGGGCCGGTCCACCGGCCCGGCGGCTGGCTGCGCCCCGTGGGACAGCCACCACACCCGGGGCCGCCGCTCCTCCGGCAGCCCGGCCAGCGCCCGGCACAGCGCGGCCGGCGCGTCCAGACAGGTGCGCAGGGCGGCGTCCAGCGACTCCTCACCGGGGTCGCCGTCCACCCCCAGGGGCAGCGCGTGCAGCCAGTCCACGCCGTCCGGCGCCGCGCGGGTGACCTCCTCCAGGACCCGGGCGAGGGAGCCGGGGTCGGCGGGGTCGGTCTCGTACCGGTCCGGTGCGCGGCGGGCGTACGCCCCGGCGGCGGTGACGTGCACGACCCGGGCGCTGTGCCGTTCCAGGCCGCGCCAGCGCTCCCGCGCCCGCCGGCCCCCGTCGGAGACGACGACCACCGTGCGCCGGGAGGGCGGTCCTGCGGGCTCGGCGGCGCGCCGGGCCCGTACCCACTCGGGCTGGTGCAGCCAGCGGTCCCGGGGCGCCCGCGCGGGCGCCCCTTCGGCGCGGGCCGGAGCCGGGGCCGTGGGGGCCGGGGCAGCTGCGCGGGCCCGGGGGAAGTCGTAGTC
>NZ_JAAKZZ010000124.1 GCF_011045075.1 Streptomyces boncukensis | reverse complement strand
CACGTGTAGGGCAGATTGCCCACGTGTTACTCACCCGTTCGCCACTAATCCACCACCGAAGCGGCTTCATCGTTCGACTTGCATGTGTTAAGCACGCCGCCAGCGTTCGTCCTGAGCCAGGATCAAACTCTCCGTGAATGCATCAATCATCCAACGAAGAACAAATGTCCTCGCTATGTAAACCCCTTGACGAGGCATACCAAAAATCTGGCGTTGACTACTTGGCACGCTGTTGAGTTCTCAAGGAACGGACGCTTCCTTCGGAAAACCTCTCAGGTTTCCTCCGGGCGCTTCCCTTCGGTGTTCTCCACCTTACCAGAACCTTTTCCGTGCTCTTTCCGAGCCGAATCAGAATTCCGGGCTCCGGACCCCGTTCAGACGCAGGACGTCTCGGGTTTCCGTTGCGGTGAAGATGTAAACGTACTGGAGCGGGGCGCCCGGAAGCAAATCGAGGCGCCCCGCCGTCGGTTGCGCCTGCTCAGACCTCGACGACCACGGGGAGGATCATCGGGCGGCGGCGGTAGCTGTCGGAGACCCACTTGCCGACCGTGCGCCGCACCAGCTGCTGGAGCTGGTGGGTCTCGGCCACACCGTCCTGCGCCGACCGGGCCAGCGCCTCGTCGAGCTTGGGGATGACCGCGGCGAACGCCGCGTCGTCGATCCCGGAGCCGCGGGACTGGATGTGCGGCCCTCCGACGATCTTGCCGGTGGTGCTGTCGACCACCACGAAGACCGAGATGATGCCCTCGTCGCCGAGGATGCGGCGGTCCTTGAGGGAGGACTCGGTGACGTCGCCGACGGACAGCCCGTCGACGTAGACATAGCCCGCCTGGACCTTTCCGGTGATCTTGGCCTTGCCGCCGACCAGATCGACCACCACACCGTCCTCGGCGATCACGATGTTCGCGGGCGGCACTCCCGTCTTCGCGGCCAGCTCCGCGTTGGCGCGCAGGTGGCGCCACTCGCCGTGCACGGGCATCACGTTCGACGGCTGGCAGATGTTGTAGAAGTACAGCAGCTCGCCCGCCGAGGCGTGGCCGGAGACATGGACCTTCGCGTTGCCCTTGTGGACAACATTGGCGCCCCAGCGCGTCAGGCCGTTGATCACCCGGTAGACCGCGTTCTCGTTGCCCGGGATCAGCGACGACGCCAGGATCACGGTGTCGCCCTGGACGATGCGGATCTGGTGGTCGCGGTTGGCCATCCGGGAGAGCGCGGCCATCGGCTCGCCCTGGGAACCGGTGCAGACCAGCACGACCTCGTCGTCCGGCAGGTCGTCGAGGGTCTTGACGTCGACCACCAGCCCCGCCGGGACCTTCAGATAGCCGAGGTCGCGGGCGATGCCCATGTTGCGGACCATGGAGCGGCCGACGAAGGCGACCCGGCGTCCGTGCTCGTGGGCGGCGTCCAGGATCTGCTGGATGCGGTGCACATGGCTGGCGAAGCTGGCCACGATGATGCGCTTCTGCGCGCTGGAGAACACCTGGCGCAGCACCCCGGAGATGTCCCGCTCCGGCGGGACGAAACCGGGGACCTCGGCGTTGGTCGAGTCGCACAGCAGCAGGTCGATGCCCTCCTCGCCGAGCCGCGAGAAGGCCCGCAGGTCGGTGAGGCGGCCGTCCAGCGGCAACTGGTCCATCTTGAAGTCGCCCGTGTGCACGGCCAGGCCCGCAGGGGTGCGGATGGCGACCGCGAGAGCGTCGGGGATGGAGTGGTTGACGGAGACGAACTCGCACTCGAACGGGCCGATGCGTTCGCGGTGGCCCTCCTCCACCTCCAGGGTGTACGGCCGGATCCGGTGCTCCTGGAGCTTCGCCTCGATCAGCGCGAGCGTCAGCTTGGAGCCGATCAGCGGGATGTCCGCCTTCTCCCGCAGAAGGTAGGGGACACCGCCGATGTGGTCCTCGTGCCCGTGGGTGAGGACGATGCCGTCGATGTCGTCGAGCCGGTCCCGGACCGAGCTGAAGTCCGGGAGGATCAGATCGATGCCGGGCTGCTCCTCCTCGGGGAAGAGGACGCCGCAGTCGACGATCAGCAGCCGGCCGCCGTACTCGAAGACGGTCATATTGCGGCCGATCTCGCCGAGGCCCCCCAGCGGGGTGACGCGCAGGCCACCCTCCGGGAGCTTCGGCGGAGGGCCGAGCTCAGGATGCGGATGACTCAAAAGACTCTCCTTACCGCGCGCGCCACGCACCCACCTGGGCACGTGGCGCGCGAAATGTATGAGGCGTACGCGGGGCGTACATGTCGTGCGTGATGTGTGTGGTCGTGCTGGTGCCGGCCCTCCCGCTCTCGGAGTCCGGCGGTATGCAGTTGTGAAGTCTGTGGGCTACAGGTGTACCCCGCCATGCGCGAGATCGTGCTTGAGCTGCTCGGTTTCCTCCTCGGAGAGCTCGACCAGCGGCAGCCGCAGCGGACCGGCCGGGAGGCCCTGGAGGGCGAGCGTCCTCTTGGTGGTGATCACGCCCTGGGTGCGGAACATTCCGGTGAAGACCGGCAGCAGCTTCTGGTGGATTTCCGTCGCCTTGGCGACATCCCCGCTGAGATGGGCCTCCAGCAGTGCGCGCAGCTCCGGCGCGACCAGATGTCCGACCACCGAGACATAGCCGACGGCGCCCACGGAGAGCAGCGGGAGGTTGAGCATGTCGTCACCGCTGTACCAGGCCAGGCCGCTGGTGGCGATGGCCCAGCTCGCGCGGCCGAGGTCGCCCTTGGCGTCCTTGTTGGCGACGATACGCGGGTGGTCGGCAAGCCGGACGATGGTCTCGGTGTTGATCGGCACACCGCTGCGGCCCGGAATGTCGTAGAGCATCACCGGCAGCTCGGTGGCGTCGGCGATGGCGGTGAAGTGACGGTAGAGGCCCTCCTGCGGGGGCTTGCTGTAGTACGGCGTCACGGCGAGCAGGCCGTGGGCGCCCGCGCGCTCCGCAGCGCGGGCCAGCTCCTCACTGTGCGCAGTGTCATTGGTCCCGGCGCCCGCGACGACGTGAGCGCGGTCCCCTACGGCTTCTACGACGGCCCGTACGAGCTGGGCTTTCTCCGCATCGCTGGTGGTCGGGGACTCTCCGGTGGTGCCGTTGACGACCAGGCCGTCGTTGCCGGCGTCCACCAGATGGGCGGCGAGCTGCTGCGCGCCGTCGAGGTCGAGGGCGCCGTCCGCGGTGAACGGCGTGACCATCGCGGTCAGGACCCGCCCGAAGGGCGTCTGCGGTGTGGAGGTCGGAGCCATGAGGTCCACGCTACTCGCAGCGCACCGTGCTGTGCGCGGTCGGGGCGGGGCGGATGCCGGGAGAGCCGGGGTGCTGGGGCCCCGGTACTGCCTGCTCGGGGGTTCAGGCAGTACCGGGGCCGTTTATTCAGCCTAGATGAACTTCTCGAAATGCTGCAATGCGGACACCCGAGCGGGGGTACCGGGGAGGTCAGGGCGCGATGCGGCCGTTGGCGTTGAAGGCGGCGTGCGTGAGCGGCATCAGCGCGGCCCAGTGCCCTTCCAGCAGCTCACCGACCATCTCGATCTCCCGCTGCGGAAAGCTCGGCACCCTGGCCTGCTCGTGCTGGGTGCGCAGACCGAGGAAGTGCATCAGGGAGCGCGCGTTGCAGGTCGCGTACATCGAGGAGTAGAGGCCGACGGGCAGCACGGCGCGGGCGACCTCGCGGGCGACGCCGGCGGCCAGCAGCTCCTGGTACGTCTCGTACGCCTGGCGGTAGGAGTCCTCCATCGCGCGGCCGGTCAGCTCGTGCTGCGCCGGCGTTCCCGCGACGAACTCGTACTTGCCGGGACGGCCCTGCTGGACGAGCTTGCGGGTCTCGTCGGGGACGTAGAACACCGGCTGCAGCTCGCGGTAGCGGCCCGACTCCTCGTTGTAGGACCAGCCGACGCGGTGCCGGTGGAACTCGCGGAAGACGAAGAGCGGGGCGCTGATGAGGAACGTCATCGAGTTGTGCTCGAAGGGGCTGCCGTGCCGGTCCCGCATCAGGTAGTTGATGAGGCCCTTGGAGCGCTCCGGGTCCTTGTCCATCTCGCCCAGGGACGCCTCGCCCGCTGTGGAGACCCGGGCGGCCCAGAGCACATCCGTGTCCGCGGCGCTGTGCTTGACCAGCTCCACGGTCATGTCGCTGCGGAAGCTGGGGGCTGTCTGGTCTGGTGTCTCGGTCACCGGCGGTCCTTCCACGCACATACGTCTGCCAAAGCGGCGCCCAGCCTACGGGCCACCGCCGAGCACGCCGTAGGAAGAGTGCTATGTCCGTATCTCAAAGGACAAAGAAGGACAAAAGGGACTCAGGGTGGAGATAGGGCACCCCGGTGCCATACGCCGTCCCGGCCATTGATATTTTTCACATGCGTCCGGCGTGAACGGGCACTCTCCGGCGAGTTCGGACGTTTCCCCAACTAACAGCTGCTAACAACTCAGAGCGATCTTCAGGAGCGTCCGCCATGTTCCGCCGCGGAGAGACAGTGCCGTTCACCTTCATAGCCGAGGCCGAACGGTTCCGCAGCAATGTCACCCCTCCGCCCCCGCCCCGCCGCAGCTTCGGCCAGGTCACCGGGAGCGTCCTGGTGGGGCTCACCATCGTCGGCGGGCTCGTCGGGTCCCTGCTCGTCGGCCTGCCCGCGCTCGACCTGGAGCAGCACGGCTCCTCGGCCGGCGAGTCCAGTACCGCAGAGAACCGCTGACACGCCCCGGGGGTGCCCGGGGTGGCCCGGCCCCACCCCTCTCGCTAGTCTCCTCGCTCACAGCTACCCCATAGGTGTGAGTGAGGACGACCGTGCCCCTTGCCTTTCTGACGGCCGACCGTGAGCCGGACGCCCAGGCCGACGCCGCCGTGCCGCTGCCGCACGCCGGGAGCGACACCTGGCGCCGCCCCTACCGGCCGGGGCCCTGGCGGGTGGGCGGCGGGGCGATACTGCTGCTGCTGGCCTCGTATCTGCTCTTCTCCGCGATGATCATCGCGTTCACGGGGTCGCTGCCGGGCGCCGCGGGCGCCGCCGGGGGCGGGCTCCTCGTGATCGTCTTCGCGCTGCGGCTGCTGCGGGCCGGGGTGTGGGTGAGCGCGCACGGGCTGCGCCAGACCACCCTCTTCCGCACCAGCACGCTCTCCTGGGGCGAGGTGGGCGCCCTGCGCACCGTACAGGGGCCCGTGCGGTGGCTGGGCCTGCCCCGTACGGTGCAGGGCGAGGCCCTGACGCGCTCCCCGGGGCCGCGCACAGCGCCGCAGGTGCTGCTCACCGACCACAACGCCGACTTCCTCGCCCGGCGCGAGGCGTTCGACCGGGCTGCCGACGTCATCGAGGGCTGGGCGGCCCAGTCCCGTCCGTAGCCGGAGTCCCGTCCGCAGCCGGATCCGGACGCCGGGGCTGCGGCCCGGCGTCCGCAGCGGCGGCGCGGCCGTCGTGCAGGGCGATGGCGTGCTGCATCGCCCTGCGGGCGCGGGCGGTGTCCCGGGCGTCGTGGTAGGCCACCGCGAGCCGGAACCAGGACCGCCAGTCCCCCGGGTTCTCCTCCGTCTCCGCGCGGCGCCTGGCGAAGACCGCGTCCGCCGAGTCGCGGTCGACGCGCCCGGAGGGCGTGCGCCGCAGCTCGTCCGGCGGCAGGCCGCCCTCCGCCTCCAGCTCCCTGGCCAGCCGGCCCGCGGAGCGCGCGAAGCGCGTCGTGTGCCAGAGGAACCACAGGCCGAGCGCAGGCAGCACGAGCACGGCGGCGCCCAGCGCCACGGTGACCGCCGTGCCCTGCCGGATGAGCAGCACACCCCGGCTGCCGACCATGACGAAGTAGACGACCAGGACGGCCGCCAGGACGAAGTACGTGATCCGCGCGCGCACGCCGAGCTCAGTCCCCCATCAGTCCAGGTCGAGAAAGTGTTCGAGACCGAAGGTGAGGCCGGGGGCTGCGGACACCCGGCGGACGCCGAGGAGCACCCCCGGCATGAACGACGAGCGGTGCAGCGAGTCGTGCCGGAGGGTGAAGGTCTCCCCCTCGTCGCCGAACAGCACCTCCTGGTGGGCGACCAGTCCGCGGAGCCGTACGGCGTGCACGGGCACCCCGTCGACATCGGCGCCGCGGGCCCCGTCCAGCGCCGTGCTGGTCGCGTCCGGCTGCGCGGGCAGCCCGGCGTCCCGGCGGGCCTCGGCGACGAGCTGCGCCGTGCGCACGGCCGTACCGCTGGGCGCGTCCGCCTTGCCCGGGTGGTGCAGCTCGACGACCTCGACGGACTCGAAGAAGCGGGCCGCCTGCCGGGCGAAGCGCATGGTGAGGACGGCTCCGATGCCGAAGTTCGGGGCGATGAGGACGCCGGTGCCGGGCGAGGCGTCCAGCCATCCGCGCAGCAGCGCCAGCCGCTCCTCGGTCCAGCCCGTGGTGCCGACGACCGCGTGGACGCCGCGGGTGACGCAGTACTCCAGGTTGGCCATGACGGAGTCGGGGTGCGTCAGGTCGACGGCGACCTCGGCACCCGTCTCGGCGAGGGCGTCCAGCGGGTCGCCGCGGCCGAGCGCCGCCACCAGCTCCATGTCCTCGGCGGCCTCGACCGCCCGGACGGCCTCGGAGCCCATCCGGCCCCTGGCTCCGAGGACGGCTACGCGCTGCTTGCTCATCTTTTGCATTCCTTCGGGGGACAGGGGCGGAGATTGCGGGAGGGGGCTACGCGACGGCCTCGTGCAGATGGTGCAGCCGCCGGTCGTCCACCGGGCCGATGACCGAGAGCGAGGGCCGGCGGCCCAGCACATCGCGCGCCACCTCGCGGATGTCGTCGGGGGTGACGGCCGAGATCTTGGCGAGCATGGCGTCCACGGACATCTGCTCCCCCCAGCACAGCTCGCTCTTGCCGAGGCGGTGCATCAGCGCACCGGTGTCCTCCAGGCCGAGCACGGTGGAGCCGGAGAGCTGCCCGATCGCGCGCCGCACCTCCTCGTCCGGCAGCCCGTTCCGCGCGACCTGGTCCAGCTCCTGGCGGCAGATCTTGAGCACGTCGGCGACCTGGCCGGGGCGGCAGCCCGCGTACACCCCGAAGAGCCCGCAGTCGGCGAAACCCGAGGTGTACGCGTAGGTGCTGTAGGCCAGCCCGCGCTTCTCCCGGATTTCCTGGAAGAGGCGGGAGCTCATCCCGCCGCCGAGGGCCGCGCTCAGCACGCCGAGGGTCCAGCGGCGCTCGTCGTTGCGGGAGACGCCCGGCATGCCCAGCACGATATGCGCCTGCTCGGTGCCCCGGTCGAGCACCTCGACCCGTCCGGCCGCGCGTATGGCGCGCGATCCGGTGCGGGGCCCGAGCGGCTCCGCGCCCTCGGTACGCGCCAGCGCGCCGGCGCTCTCGAACGCGGCGCGGACCCGGCGCACCACCTTCGCGTGGTCGACGTTCCCCGCGGCGGTGACCACCAGGCGCGTCGGGTCGTAGTGCTTCTTGTAGAAGCGGGCGACGCGGTCGCGGGTGAGCGCGTTGACGGTGTCCACGGTGCCCAGCACGGGGCGGCCCAGCGGGGAGTCGCCCAGCAGGGTCTTCGTGAACAGGTCGTGCACGCAGTCGCCCGGATCGTCCTCGGTCATGGCGATCTCTTCGAGGATCACGCCCCGCTCGGCCTCGACCTCCGCGGGGTCGATGACGGAGCCGGTGAGCATGTCGCACACCACGTCGATGGCGAGCGGCAGGTCGGTGTCCAGCACGCGCGCGTAGTAGCAGGTGAACTCCTTCGTGGTGAAGGCGTTCATCTCGCCGCCGACCGCGTCCAGCGCCGCCGAGATGTCCAGTGCGCTGCGCCGCTCGGTGCCCTTGAAGAGCAGATGCTCCAGATAGTGCGTGGCGCCGCCCTGGGCGGGCGTCTCGTCGCGCGAGCCGACGTGCGCCCAGATGCCGAATGTCGCGGAGCGGACGGTGGGCAGCGTCTCGGTGATGACCCGCAGCCCGCCGGGCAGCACGGTCTTGCGGACGGTGCCGGTGCCCGACTCGCCCTTCAGCAGGGTCCTGGTACGGGCGACGGCCCGCCCTGCCGTGCCGGCGGGGCGGGCCGTCGTACGGGACGGTCGCGTCACTTCTCGGACTCGTCCTTGTCGTCGTCCTCGGTGTCCTGGGACTCGCCGCTCTCCGCGTCCTCGTCCAGGACGGGGATGAGGGAGAGCTTGCCGCGCTGGTCGATCTCGGCGATCTCGACCTGGACCTTCTGGCCGACGCCGAGGACGTCCTCGACGTTCTCCACGCGCTTGCCGCCCGCGAGCTTGCGGATCTGCGAGATGTGCAGCAGGCCGTCCTTGCCCGGGAGCAGCGAGACGAACGCGCCGAAGGTGGTGGTCTTCACGACCGTGCCCAGGTAGCGCTCGCCGACCTCGGGCATCGTCGGGTTGGCGATGCCGTTGATCGCGGTGCGCGCGGCCTCGGCGGCCGGGCCGTCGGCGGCGCCGATGTAGATCGTGCCGTCGTCCTCGATGGTGATGTCGGCGCCGGTGTCCTCCTGGATCTGGTTGATCATCTTGCCCTTGGGGCCGATGACCTCGCCGATCTTGTCCACCGGGATCTTCACCGTGATGATCCGCGGCGCGTTCGGGGACATCTCGTCCGGGACGTCGATGGCCTCGTTCATCACATCGAGGATGTGCAGCCGCGCGTCGCGGGCCTGCTTCAGCGCGGCGGCCAGCACCGAGGCGGGGATGCCGTCGAGCTTGGTGTCGAGCTGGAGCGCGGTCACGAACTGCTTGGTGCCGGCGACCTTGAAGTCCATGTCGCCGTAGGCGTCCTCGGCCCCCAGGATGTCGGTCAGCGTGACGTAGTGCGTCTCGCCGTCGACCTCCTGCGAGATCAGGCCCATGGCGATGCCGGCGACCGGGGCCTTCAGCGGCACACCGGCGTTCAGCAGCGACATCGTGGAGGCGCAGACCGAGCCCATGGACGTCGAGCCGTTGGAGCCCAGCGCCTCGGAGACCTGGCGGATCGCGTACGGGAACTCCTCGCGCGTCGGCAGCACCGGCACCAGGGCGCGCTCGGCCAGCGCGCCGTGGCCGATCTCGCGGCGCTTCGGGGAGCCGACGCGGCCGGTCTCGCCGGTGGAGTAGGGCGGGAAGTTGTAGTTGTGCATGTAGCGCTTGCGCGTCACCGGGGAGAGGGTGTCCAGCATCTGCTCCATGCGGAGCATGTTCAGCGTGGTGACGCCCAGGATCTGGGTCTCGCCGCGCTCGAACAGCGCCGAGCCGTGCACCCGCGGGATGGCCTCGACCTCGGCGGCGAGCGTACGGATGTCCGTGACGCCGCGGCCGTCGATGCGCTTCTTCTCCTTGATCACGCGCTCTCGGACCAGGGTCTTGGTCAGCGAGCGGTAGGCCGCGGAGATCTCCTTCTCGCGGCCCTCGAACTGCGGCAGCAGCTTCTCGGCGGCCAGGCCCTTGACGCGGTCCAGCTCGGCCTCGCGCTCCTGCTTGCCCGCGATGGTGAGGGCCTGGGCCAGCTCGTCCCGGACGGCGGCGGTGAGGGCCTCCAGGACGTCGTCCTGGTAGTCGAGGAAGACCGGGAACTCGGCGGTCGGCTTGGCGGCCTGCGCGGCGAGGTCGGACTGGGCCTTGCACAGCACCTTGATGAAGGGCTTCGCGGCCTCGATACCGGCGGCGACGACCTCCTCGGTCGGCGCCTCGACGCCGCCCGCGACCAGCTCGATGGTCTTCTCGGTCGCCTCGGCCTCGACCATCATGATCGCGACGTCGCCGTCCTGGAGCACCCGGCCCGCGATCACCATGTCGAAGACGGCGTCCTCCAGCTCGCTGTGGGTCGGGAAGGCGACCCACTGGCCCTTGATCAGGGCGACGCGGGTGCCGCCGATCGGACCGGAGAACGGCAGCCCGGAGAGCTGCGTGGAGCAGGAGGCCGCGTTGATCGCGACCACGTCGTAGAGGTGGTCCGGGTTGAGCGCCATGATCGTCTCGACGATCTGGATCTCGTTGCGCAGGCCGGTCCTGAAGGACGGGCGCAGCGGGCGGTCGATCAGCCGGCAGGTGAGGATCGCGTCCTCGGAGGGGCGGCCCTCGCGGCGGAAGAAGGAGCCGGGAATCTTCCCGGCCGCGTACATCCGCTCCTCGACGTCCACCGTCAGGGGGAAGAAGTCGAGCTGGTCCTTCGGCTGCTTGGAGGCGGTGGTGGCCGACAGCACCATGGTGTCGTCGTCCAGGTAGGCCACGGCGGAGCCGGCGGCCTGCTTCGCGAGACGGCCCGCCTCGAAGCGGATGGTACGGGTGCCGAAGGAGCCGTTGTCGATGACGGCCTCGGCGTAGTGGGTTTCGTTCTCCACCAGGCATATCTCCTTGTCCGGGCCCGCCGTCCGACGGGCCGTGCGGCAGAGCGCTCCCAGTGCGGGCCGGTCTTCGATCGAAGCGCCCGGAACCGATGTGTCCGGGTGCCACTACCGAGGACCGGCTTCGGGCGGGTGCGCGACTGCCTCGTCCTGTGATGTGTTTTTCCTCGCGAGTCAAGCCTACAAAGGCTCGGCCTTCCGCGAGATACGGCGAGCCCCCGAAGGGGTGCCGAGGTATGTCGAAGGGAGCGGCCCCCGGGCACGGGAACCGCTCCCTCCAGCGCGTCTCAGCGGGCGCCCGCCGCGCCGCGACGGATACCGAGGCGCTCGACCAGCACCCGGAAGCGCTGGATGTCCTTCTTCGCGAGGTACTGCAGCAGGCGGCGACGCTGGCCGACCAGCAGCAGCAGACCACGACGCGAGTGGTGGTCGTGCTTGTGGGTCTTCAGGTGCTCGGTCAGGTCGCTGATACGGCGCGAGAGCAGCGCCACCTGGACCTCCGGGGAGCCGGTGTCACCCTCCTTGGTGGCGAACTCGGCCATGATCTGCTTCTTCGTCGCGGCGTCGAGAGACGACACTCGTACTCCTTGAGATTCCGGCCACCGAGCGCCCCTGGTCTGCGTCACAGGGAAGGCTTCGAATACTCGGAGGGCCGTTAGCAGCGTAGCAGGGCGGAAGGGCACCCCTTACCGCCCGGTACCGCCCGGCGCTCGCACAGCGGGTCAGCTCGTCAGACCGCGGGCCTTGGAGTAGACGTCCAGCACCGCCAGGCACAGCGGGACCAGGGTGAGCAGGACGAAGGTCTCCAGGATCTCGGCGAAGCGGCCCCAGAAGGGCGTGACCCCCGTCCGGGGCACGGTGAGCCCGATACCGACGACCAGGGTCGCCGCCAGCGCCAGTGCCGCGCCGAGCCACACGGTGCGCAGCGCCGTGCCGTCGTCGGGGAAGCCGGCGGCCAGTCCCAGGCCGAGCAGCACCAGCGCGGCCATGCCCGCGACCAGCGTGCTGACGACCTGCGAGGTGTAGCGGAAGAGCCGGGCGCGCAGCAGCATCGCCAGGCCGGTCGCGAGGGCGAGCAGCTGCCCCCACCCGGAGCCGGAGAAGCCGAGGACGGCGCCCGCGCCGACCACCACGGCCGCGCAGCCGCCGACCAGCCCGACCAGCAGCTCGTGCCCGCGCCGCGCCTGGGCGGCGATCCGCTCGGCGTCGATGGGCCCCTGGGTCCGCGGCGCGGCGTCCGGGTCGGTGTCGTAGTCGCGGGCGGCGGCGCTGGTGGCGGCCTCGTAGCCGATGGGCAGCCGGGCGAAGCGGGTGGAGAGGCCGGGCAGGAAGGCGAGCGCGCCGACCGCGACGGGGGCGCAGACGGCGGCGCTCTGCACCGGCCGCATCTCCGTCATGATCGCGACAAAGGTGACGAGCGTCCCGACAGTCGCGGTGAAGGCCGCGGCGACGAACGGTCCGTCGCCGTAGGGGGCGAGCGCGACCAGGACGGCGGAGGCGATCAGCACGGCCACGCAGCCCAGCAGGAACTGGAGCCTGCCGATGCCGTGCCCGTCCTCCAGCGGCAGCAGCCCGGAGCCCGCGATCATCATGTGCGGCAGGGCGCCGAGGCCCAGCGCGACGGCCGTCGGCCGGTCGTCGTACACCCGGGCGCGCACGGCCGCGAGCGCGACCAGCAGCACCCCGGTGACGGCGGCCAGGACGCCGGACAGGCCGTGCATGTCGTGCCGGCCGGGGTCGGAGGACCACAGCACTCCGGCCATCAGCACCAGCAGCACGCCGCCCCCGACGAGTCCGGCCACGCGCACCATGCCGTCGTCCCACAGCCTGCGGTCCCGGGTGACGGCGCTGGCGACGGCGTCCGAGACGTCGTCGAAGACGGCGGGCGGCAGGGACTCGGCGAAGGGGCGCAGGCTGAGCACCTCGCCGTCGAGGATGCGCTGCGCCAGGAGCGAGCGGGAGCTGTCGAGCACGGTGCCGTCGCGGCGCACCAGGTGGTAGCCGACGGGGGCGCCCTCGGCCGGCCGCTGGCCGGACAGCCGGAGTATCTCCGGGCGGATGTCGGCGACCGGGATGTCCTCGGGGAGGGCGACGTCGATCCGGCTGTCCGGCGCGACGATGGTGACCCGGCAGAAGCCGGTGCCGGCCGCGGCGGCGCCCGGCGCAGGCCCCGGGGTACCGCCTGGTCCCGGAGCGCCGGCAGGGCCGGTGCCCGGTGCCGTACCCGGGCCGGTGCCCGGCCCCGTGGCCGCTGCGGAAGCCGTCGTACTCACTCCTGGATCCCCCTCGTCCGCCCTGCGCTCCCTGCTCCCCGTCTGCCCCCGTGCACCACGCGCCGCGCCCGCGCGTGCACCGCGCGCCACCCTACCGCTCCCGGCCGGGCGGGCGGGCCACTAGGATCTGCGCCGCGGAAGGGACGCGGACGGGGGACGCGGACGGGGCGCCCGGACGGGGGCCGCGGACGGTGCCGCCGGACGGGGATGCCGGACTGGGGCGCCCGATGCGAACGGTCCCGCTCCGCACCGGAATCACCAGGGCCGCGTGGACAACGCGCGAAGCCGCGCAACGACGCGAGAAGACGCGAGTAGACGAGAAGAGTGGTGCGCCCGTGACCCAGATCGTCGTGAAGCGTCCGCCCCGGGCGCTGCCGCCCGACGTGCCGGACCAGGAGCTGCGGCTCGAACCTCCGCCGGAGCTGCCGCGCGGTCAGCAGGAGGGCATGCTGCTGCAGTTGCTGCCCATGCTCGGCATGGGCGGGTCCAGCATGTTCTTCCTGATGCCCGGGGTGAGCGGGCACCCGATGATGCGCATCATGGGCGTGGTGATGCTGGCGTCCATGCTTGCCATGGTCATTGCCATGATCGTGCGGTTCCGCAGGGGCACCCAGGGCGACATGGCGCAGACCCGCCGCGACTATCTGAAGTACCTCGCGCAGACCCGCCGCAAGGTGCGCAGGACGGCGCTCAGGCAGCGGGACGCGCAGTTCTATCTCAACCCCTCCCCCGACCAGCTGTGGTCGCTGGTAGCCGAGGGCAGCCGGGTGTGGGAGCGGCGGCCCGCCGACGGGGACTTCGGGCAGATGCGGGTCGGACTGGGCGCGCAGCAGCTCGCGACTCCGCTCGTCGCACCGGAGACTGCGCCGGTGGACGAGCTGGAGCCGCTGACGGCGGGCGCGATGCACCAGTTCCTCAACACCCACGGCACGCTCGACGGGCTGCCGATGGCGGTGTCGCTGCGCGCCTTCTACCACGTGACGCTCAGCGGCGACCCGGAGTCGGTCTACGGCTCGGTCCGGGCCATGGTGTGCGGGCTGGCCGCGCTGCACTCCCCGGAGGACCTGGTGATCGCGGTCGCGGCGGGCCAGGACTCCTACGGGCGCTGGGAGTGGGCCAAGTGGCTGCCGCACGCGCAGGCGCCGGAGCTCGCCGACGGCGCCGGGGCCCGCCGCCTGATCGTCGGTGACGCACTGGAACTGGAGGCCCTGCTGGCGTCCCGGCTGGAGGGCCGTCCGCGGTTCAACGCCGCCGCCGAGCCGCTGCTGGAGCAGCAGCACGTTCTCGTCGTACTGGACGGCACGGTGGTCCCGCCGGGCTCGCTGCTGGCGGCCCCGGAGGGCCTGCAGAGCGTGACGGTGGTGGAGGTGGTGCCGGGCGAGATCGAGGCGGCGCGCGGCGGGCTTTCGATGGTCGCGCGGCCCCGGCTGCTGCGGCTGGAGGCGGCCGACGGGCTGGTGTACGACGGCACGCCGGACCTCCTGTCGTACGAGGGGGCCGAGGCGCTGGCCCGCCAGCTGGCGCCGCTGCGGGTCAGCACCGGTGGGGACGACGACGAACCGCTGCTCGCCAAACTGGAGTTCACCGACCTGCTGAACCTGGGCGACCCGGCGGCCGTCGACGTCGCCCGCACCTGGCGGCCGCGCACCCAGGCGGAGCGGCTTCGGGTGCCGATCGGGGTCGGCGAGGACGGGCAGCCGGTGATGCTGGACCTCAAGGAGGCGGCCCAGGACGGCATGGGGCCGCACGGGCTGTGCGTGGGCGCGACCGGCTCCGGCAAGTCGGAGCTGCTGCGCACCCTGGTGCTGGGGCTGGCGGTCACCCACCACTCGCAGACGCTGAACTTCGTGCTGGCCGACTTCAAGGGCGGTGCGACGTTCGCGGGGATGGCGCAGATGCCGCACGTGGCCGCCGTCATCACCAACCTGGCCGACGACCTGACGCTCGTCGACCGCATGGGCGACTCCATCCGGGGCGAGCTCAACCGCCGCCAGGAGATGCTGCGCGACGCGGGCAACTACGCCAACATCCACGACTACGAGAAGGCCCGCGCGGCAGGCGCCCCGCTGGACCCCGTCCCGTCCCTCGTCCTGGTCATCGACGAGTTCAGCGAGCTGCTGACCGCCAAGCCGGACTTCATCGACATGTTCATCCAGATCGGCCGCATCGGCCGGTCGCTGGGCGTGCACCTGCTGCTGGCCTCGCAGCGCCTGGAGGAGGGCCGGCTGCGCGGCCTGGAGACGTATCTGTCCTACCGGGTGGGACTGCGCACCTTCTCGGCCGCGGAGTCGCGGGCCGCGCTCGGCGTACCGGACGCGTACCACCTGCCGTCGGTGCCCGGTTCGGGCTATCTGAAGTTCGGCACGGACGAGATGACCCGGTTCAAGGCGGCGTACGTCTCGGGGGTCTACCGCGCGGCCGACGGGGCCGACCTGAGCGCGCCCGGCCCGCTCCCGGCGAACCGCCGCCCGGTGCTGTTCACGGCCGCGCCCGTACCCGTACCGCGCCCCGACCCGGCCGACGCCGTACGGGCGGCGGCGGGCGAGGGGGCGGACGGCGCCGACGGGGCCGCGCCAGAGGACGACGCGCTGTCCGACACCGTGCTGGACGTGGTGGTGCGGCGGCTGGAGGGGCAGGGCACGCCCGCGCACCAGGTGTGGCTGCCGCCGCTGGACAGCGCCCCGCCGCTGGACGAGCTGCTGCCGGGCCTGACCCCGGTGGACGGCCGCGGGCTGACCGTCGCGGACTACCCGAAGCTGGGGCAGCTCGTCGTGCCGCTGGGCCTGGTGGACAAGCCGTTCGAACAGCGGCGCGACCCGCTGTACCTGGACTTCTCGGGCGCGGCCGGGCACATGCTGGCGGTCGGCGGCCCGCAGTCCGGCAAGTCGACGCTGGTGCGCACCCTCGTCTCGTCGTTCGCACTCACCCACACCCCCGCCGAGGTGCAGTTCTACGGGCTCGACTTCGGGGGCGGCGGCATGTCGGCCATCGCGGACCTGCCGCATGTGGGCGGCACGGCCTCCCGGCTGGACCCGGAGCGGGTGCGGCGCACGGTCGCGGAGGTGTACGGCATCCTCAACCGGCGCGAGGAGTACTTCCGCGCCTGCGGCATCGACTCCATCGCCACCTACCGCAGGCGCCGCGCCCGCGGCGAGATCACCGACCAGCCGTGGGGTGACGTCTTCCTGGTGATCGACGGCTGGGGCACCTTCCGCAACGAGTACGAGGGCCTGGACGGCGTCATCGGCGACATCGCCGGGCGCGGCCTCGGCTACGGCATCCACCTGGTCATCACGGCCTCCCGCAACATGGAGGTGCGCGCGGCGCTCAAGGACCTGCTGATGAACCGGCTGGAGCTGCGCCTGGGCGACACCATGGACTCCGAGCTGAACCGCAAGGTCGCGCAGAACATCCCCGCAGGCGTCCCCGGGCGCGGCCAGACCATGGAGGGGCTGCACTTCATGTGCGGCGTGCCGCGGATCGACGGGGTCGGCTCGGACGCGGAGCTGTCCGACGCGAGCGCCGAGATGTGCCGCACCGTCGGCGCCCACTGGACGGGCGACCCGGCACCGCACGTCCGCCTCCTGCCCCGCGAGCTGCCCGCCTCCCGCCTTCCGGGCGGCGCCGCCTTCCCCGACCAGGGAGTGGCCTTCGCCATCGACGAGAACAGCCTGGAGCCGGTCTTCGTCGACTTCGAGACCGACCCGTTCTTCCTCGTCTTCGGCGAGAGCGAGGCGGGCAAGACGGCGCTGCTGCGGCTGCTCGTCAAACAGATCACCGAACGCTACTCGGGCGACGAGGCGAAAATCGTCGTCGGCGACTACCGGCGCTCGCTGCTGGGCACCGTCCCGGACTCCCACCTCCTGGAGTACGCGCCGATGTCGAACGCCATGGAGGCACACATGACGGCGCTCCGCGACCTGATGACCCGGCGCGCCCCCGCCCCCGACATCACCCCGCAACAGCTGCGGGACCGCAGCTGGTGGACCGGCCCGCAGGTGTTCATCGTCGTCGACGACTACGAACTCGTCGCGACGTCCAGCGGGAACCCTCTCGCGGTGCTGACCGAGCACCTCCCCTTCGCCCGGGACGTCGGCATCCGCTTCCTCATCGCCCGCAGCTCGGCGGGGGCCTCCCGCTCGATGTTCGAGACGTTCATGACCCGCATCAAGGAACTGG
>NZ_JAAKZZ010000123.1 GCF_011045075.1 Streptomyces boncukensis | reverse complement strand
GGTCAGGGGCGTCCCGGCCGTCCGGCGGGCCGGGGCCGTCGGCGTCGTGTTCGCCGTCCGGGGTGCCCTCCGGGTGCGAGCGGACCGGGCCGGGGGCGTATGGCCCGGTGCTCAGCTCCTCGTGCCGCGGGCCGCGGCGCGACTGCCTGGGCACGGCCGGGTCGATCAGCCGGGCAAGGCGTTTACGGACCGGGCCCTTCGGGGCGCCTTCGGGTCCGGAGCGCGCGTTCAACTGTGGTCTCCTCGCGGTGGTGTCGACTGGGCGCGCTGGACAGCGAGCCGCTCTCCCCCGTACGTACCAACGAAGCCGACGGCGCCGGATCACGGGCCTCCGCAAGATCTCTTCCGGCCCCACGCTCCCTGCTGAGCAGGGGGCCGGCGAGGGGAACCGTGGACCCTGCTGACTCCGTCCCCCACCTCACCGGGCATAGTGGGGCCCCGCCCCTCCCGGCGAGGTGCATGACAAGCGCACGCACGACGATCCACTTCAGGGGGAGTTCAGCCATGTCATCCAAAGCCAGGTCCGCGCGGCGCCGTTCGGCGCTGGCCGCGGCAGCGGTCGCCGCGGCACTGGCGGTGACGGCCACAGCCTGCGGGCCGGACGAGGACGACGACGCGGGCGGCAGGCCCGACGCCTCCACCACCCAGGCGGACGATCCGGTGAGCGATCTCAAGCGGGATCTGGGACTGCCGGACGACCTGCCCGACGACCTCCCCACCTCGCTGGACGACCTGGACAAGTGGCGGGACGGGCAGTGGAAGAACTGGGACAAGGACAAGTGGCTGGACGAGGCCAAGGAGTTCTTCAACCCGATCATCAAGGACCTGTGGGACCCCGACCGGATGAAGGACGCCGACGGCAACGACCGCAAGGTCGACGACTCCGACCTCGACGACGAACCGGGCGGCGGCGGTGACAGCGGCTCCGACCAGGACGACGGCGTCACCGACCCCACTCCGAGCCCGGTCAGCGCGGCGCCGGTCGCAACGCCGTACAACCAGGACAAGCTGCCGGCCGGCAAGGTGTTCATGGACACCCCGAAGGGCTCGATGGTCTGCTCCGGCGCCGTCGTGAAGGACCCCCGCAAGCCGGGCAAGTCCAACCTGGTCGCCACCGCCGGGCACTGTGTGCACGGCGGCAAGGGCAAGGGCTGGTTCCGCAACGTGGTGTTCGTCCCCGACTACAACCCCGGGGGACTGCCCAACGCGCAGGTGGCGAGCCGGCCCAAGCAGGAGATCGCGCCCCAGGGCATCTGGTGGGCCAAGCACGCACGGACGACGGACCACTGGATCAACAACGGCGCCAAGCGGGGCGGCAAGGGGGCCCCGCAGGACTTCGCCGTGATCCAGGTGCAGCAGGAGAACAAGGGCAGCAGGTCGCTGGAGGAGACGGTGGGGCACGCCCTGCGGGTCGACTTCAGCACACCGTCGGTGACGTCGCTGAAGGGCCTGCGGGCCGTCGGCTATCCGGCCGCGCCGCCGTTCGACGGGGCGAAGATGTTCCAGTGCGCGGACAAGCCGGGCCGGCTCACCCTCGACCCGGGCCAGCCCACCATGTACCGCATCGGCTGCACGATGAGCGCCGGGGCCTCGGGCGGCCCGTGGCTCGACACGACGGGCACCCGGCTGCTCTCCGTGACGTCCATCGGCCCCACGAACCGGACCTGGCTGGCCGGGGCGCGCCTCGGCCAGGAGGCCAAGCAGGTGTTCGACGCGGTGAGCGCGAAGGGCTGACCGCGGCCCGTGCCACGCACGGGCCTCCGCACACGAGCACCTGAATTGCAAGTACGCAGAATGACGGCGCTGTGGTGCGCCGTTTTGAACGGGGGACTCACCCATGTCACTGATACGCAGAACCGGTAGCGGGCGGCGAGCGATGGCCGCGGCTGCGGCCGTCGCCGCGCTCGCCCTGACGGCGACCGCCTGCGACTCGGGCGGCGGCGAGGATGACGCGTCCGGCAAGGACGACGGCTCCCGCTCCGGCGCGTCGGCCTCGCCCGGCGGCGGGGACTCAGGGAGCTCCGGGGACGGCGGAGACGCCGCGGACAAGGCCAAGGACGCGAAGGACCGGCTCGGGCTGCCGGACGACCTGCCCGACGACCTGCCCACCTCGCTGAAGGACCTCGACAAGTGGCGCGACGGCGCCTGGAAGAACTGGGACAAGGAGCGGTGGCTCCGTGAGGCGGCCGACTTCTTCAACCCGTACATCGAGGACCACTGGAAGCCCAGCCGGATGCGGAAGGCGGAGGACAACGAGAAGCGCGTCCCCGCCAACGTGCGCAACACCTCCGGCAGCGCGAGCAGCGGGGGCGGGGGCGGGGGCAGCAGCGCCGCGCCCAGCCCGGTGCGGGCGAAGAGCGTGCCGACGCCGTACACCCGGCACGCGGCCCCGGCGGGCAAGATCTTCATGGACACCCCGCAGGGGCCCATGGTGTGCTCCGGCACCGTGGTGAAGGACCCGCGCAGCCCCGGCAAGTCCAACCTGGTCGCCACCGCCGGGCACTGCGTCCACTCCGGCAGGAGCGGCGGCTGGCTGCGCAACATCTCCTTCATCCCGGCCTACAACAACACGGGGCTCTCCCCCTCGGCCGTGCGGAGCGCAGGGCCGCGACAGGTCGCGCCGTACGGCCAGTGGTGGGTGAAGTGGGCGCAGACCACCAACTACTGGATCCAGAAGGGCGCCAAGGCCGGCGGCGGGGGCGCACAGCAGGACTTCGCCGTCCTGCGCGTCGAGCCGGTCAACAAGACCGGCAAGTCGCTGGAGGAGACCGTCGGCGCCGCCGTGAAGGTGAACTTCCAGGCCCCCTCGGCGTCCCGGGCCCCGGGAGTCAGCTCCTACGGCTACCCGGCGGCGCCGCCCTTCAACGGGGCGCGGATGTACCGCTGCACGGACCGGCCGGGCACGCTGACCCTCGACCGGACGCAGCCGCCGCTCTACCGCATCGGCTGCACGATGACCGGGGGCTCCTCCGGCGGCCCGTGGCTGGTCAAGGGCGCGGGCGGCAAGGCCGAGCTGGTCTCGGTCAACTCGATCGGCCCGCGTCCCGCCACCTGGCTCGCGGGCCCGCGGCTGGGCGCGACGGCCAAGGGCGTCTTCGACGCGATCAGCAAGAAGTACGCGGGCCGGGGCTGAGAGCCACGGCCCGCGGCACGGCGGCGGCCCGCCCCCTCCCGTTCGGCGAGGGGGCGGGCCGTCGCCGTGTGCGCGTGTACCCGGGTGCGGGAAGCGCGCCGGGCGGAGCTACGCCACCGGCTGGAACCGGCGCAGCACGGCGGCCAGTTCCTCGTGCACCCGGGCCTTGAGCAGGGTGCCGCTGTCGGTGTGCTCCTCGGAGAGCACCTCGCCCTGGCTGTGCACACGCGAGACGAGCTTGCCCTCCGTGTACGGCAGCAGGACCTCCAGCTCGACCGAGGGACGCGGCAGCTCGCTGTCGATGAGCGCGCGCAGGTCCTCGATCCCCTGGCCGGTGCGGGCCGAGACGAGCAGCGCGTGCTTCTCGGTGCGCAGCAGCCGCTGGAGCACGAGCGGGTCGGCGGCGTCCGCCTTGTTGACCACCACGATCTCGGGGACCTCGGCGGCGCCGACGTCCCCGACGACCTCGCGTACGGAGGCGAGCTGCTCCTCCGGCGCGGGGTGCGAGCCGTCCACCACGTGCAGGATCAGATCGGCCTCGGCGACCTCCTCCATGGTGGAGCGGAACGCCTCCACCAGGTGGTGCGGAAGGTGGCGCACAAAGCCGACGGTGTCGGCCAGGGTGTAGGCCCGGCCGCTGGGGGTCTCGGCCTTGCGCACGGTGGGGTCGAGGGTGGCGAACAGCGCGTTCTCCACCAGCACGCCCGCGCCGGTGAGCCGGTTGAGCAGCGACGACTTGCCCGCGTTGGTGTAGCCCGCGATGGCCACCGAGGGCACCCTGTGCCGCCTGCGGTCCTGCCGCTGGATCTCGCGGCCGGTCTTCATCTCCGCGATCTCCCGGCGCATCTTCGCCATCTTCTCGCGGATCCGCCGACGATCCGTCTCGATCTTGGTCTCACCGGGGCCCCGGGTGGCCATGCCGCCGCCCGCGGAGCCGGAGCCGCCGCCGCCCATCTGCCGGGAGAGCGACTGGCCCCAGCCGCGCAGCCTGGGCAGCATGTACGTCATCTGGGCCAGGGCGACCTGCGCCTTGCCCTCGCGGGACTTGGCGTGCTGCGCGAAGATGTCGAGGATCAGGGCGGTGCGGTCCACCACCTTGACCTTGACGACGTCCTCCAGGTGGATCAGCTGCCCGGGGGTCAGCTCGCCGTCGCAGATCACGGTGTCGGCCCCGGTCTCCAGGACGATGTCCCGCAGCTCGGCGGCCTTGCCGGAGCCGATGTAGGTGGCCGCGTCGGGCTTGTCGCGGCGCTGCACCACGCCGTCGAGCACCATCGCGCCGGCGGTCTCGGCGAGTGCGGCCAGCTCGGCCAGCGAGTTCTCCGCGTCGGTGACGGTGCCGGAGGTCCAGACGCCGACCAGCACCACGCGCTCCAGGCGCAGCTGCCGGTACTCGACCTCCGTGACGTCTTCGAGCTCCGTGGAGAGGCCGGCCACCCTGCGCAGTGCCGCGCGCTCCGACCGGTCGTACTGCTCGCCGTCACGGTCCTCGTCGAACGCGTCACTCCGTGCGACGTCCTCTTCCATCAGGGCGTCGGCCCGGCGGTTCGTCCTGTCGAGGCGGTTGCCGTTCTGTGGAAGGGAAGAGGAGAGGGTCAAGTGCATCCTTACGTCGAGGGACTCTTCTGTACCGGGAGAACGCGCACACCCCGGGGAAGATTCCCGGGGCGCCGCCGTGCCCGGTGCGCGGCGGCCGCGCGGCCACAGCGATAGTCGCACGCCGCGGGGGCGCCGTCACCCGGATTTGCCGCCGGGCGCACTGCGCCAGTCCGGGTGGCCGGGCATCGGCGGGGTCTTCTTCCCGTACAGCCACGCGCGCAGGAAGCCGGTGAGGTCCTGACCGGACACCTCGCCGGCCAGGGCGATGAAGTCGGCGGTGGTGGCGTTGCCGTCGCGGTGCCGGGCGGTCCAGGCCCGCTGCAGGCGTGCGAAGTCCGCCTCGCCGATCCGCTGCCGCAGCGCGTAGAGCACCAGCGCCGACCCGTCGTACACCACAGGGCTGAAGACCTTGGGGCGCTCGCCTTGCGCGGGCACGCGCGGCGCGGCGGGCGGACCGTACCGCTCGCGCCACGCGTCCGAGTGCCGGTAGGCGGCACGCAGCCGGCGGGCGACCGGGAAGCCGCCCCGCTCGGCGCCGTAGTGCCACTCGTACCAGGTGGCGTGGCCCTCGCTGAGCCACAGGTCGCTCCACCTGCGGGGCGTGACGCTGTTGCCGAACCACTGGTGGGCCAGTTCGTGCACCATGACCGACTGCTTGTACCAGGACGGGTAGGTCGGCGAGGTCAGGAACCGGCGTCCGAACAGCGAGAGGGTCTGGGTCTCCAGGGCGAAGCCCAGAGGGGCCTCGGCAGCGAGCACGCCGTAGTTCTCGAAGGGGTAGCGGCCCAGCCGCTGCTCCAGCCACGCCATCTGGGCGGGTGTCCTGGCCAGCCAGGGCTCCAGCTGCTCGCGCTGCCCGCGTGGCACGACGTCCCGTACCGGCAGGCCGTGCGGCCCCTCGCGGCGCAGCACGGCGGAGCGCCCGAAGGAGACCTGGGCCAGCTCGGTGGCCATGGGGCGGGCGAGCCGGTACGTCCAGGTGATGCGCCCGCCGCCGGCGGGGTTCCGCCCCACCAGCGTGCCGCCCGCCACGGCCGTGACGCCGCGCGGCGCGGTGAGCCGGAAGGTGAAGCGCGCCTTGTCGGACGGGTGGTCGTTGGCGGGGAAGGCACGGTGTGCCGCGTCCGGCTGCGCGGCCATGACCAGGCCGTCCTTCGTGCGCACCCAGGCGCCGTGCTCGACGCCCTCGGTGGGACTGGTGTGCCGGATGTCGATGCGCAGCGGCATGTGCCGCCGCACGGGGATCCCCGGGGTGACGACCAGGTCCTCGCCGGCGCGGCGGTGCTGTGCGGGCAGTCCGTTCACCCGGACGCCGCGCACCGTGCCGCCCGCGAAGTCCAGGTGGAACCGGTCCAGATGGCGCGCGGTGACCCGGGCGTCGATCCGCGTGCGCGCCGGCAGCGGCCGGTCCGGGGTGCCGTCGTAGCGGAAGGAGATGTCGTACGCGCGGACGTCGTAGCCGGGGTTGCCGAGCCCGGGGAAGAGGCGGTCGCCGACGCCGAGCGGTTCGGGGGCCGGAACGCTCGCGGCGACCAGGGCGAGGACCGTGGCGGAGACCGCGGCGACCGTGGTGCAGCGGCGGCGGATGCGGGAAGCTGTGCAGGCCATGGCCCATCGCTACCAGCGCGGCGCGCGCCCGGCGGGGCGGCGCGTGGGCGGCCCACCCGAATGGGGCCGCGCGCTGTGGGGGCCCTTCGGGGCCGGGGCGTCAGATGGCGGACGGGCGGCGGACGGCGCGCGTCACGTCGTAGACGCCGGGCACCCGGAGCATCGCGCGCATCAGCGCGGGGAGGCCCCGGGCGTCGGGGAGTTGGAGCGTGTAGGTGTGGCGTACGCGCTGTTCGCGCGGGGGCTCGACGTCGGCGGAGACGACGGCTGCGCCCTCCGCCGCGATGGCCTCCGTCAGATCGGCCAGCAGGCGGGGCCGCCCCAGCGCCTCCGCGTACAGGGTGACCCGGCAGCCGGTCACGCTCTGCTGCCAGCGCACGTCCAGCGCGATCCGCCCCGAGGCCGTCATCCGGGCCACCGCCTGGCACGTGTCGCGGTGCACGGTGACCGCGCCGCCGCGCACCGCGAACCCCGTGACGGCGTCGGGCGGGACGGGCGTACAGCAGCGCGCCAGCCGTACGGGGGCGTTCGGCCGGTCGTCGACGACCGGCGTGCTCTCGGCCGGCGCCGGATCCGCGCCGGCTGCACCCGCGCCGGCTCCGCCCGTGCCGCCCGGATCCGGGCTGTCCGGTCCAGGGGCGTCCGGATCCGGACCGCCCGGCGGACCGCCGGCGCCCCGCGCCACGTGCGCGCCCGGTGCACGGTGCGTGCCCGGTGCGCCGTGCGCCTCCGGTGGCTCGTGTGCGCCCGGTGCCGGGACGGCGCCGTCGTGCTCCCGGACGGCGGCACCGGGCTCCCGCCGGCCGTCCTCACCGGGCGCGTGCTGGGCGAGCCACCGGCGGATGGCGATACGGGCTGCGGGGGTGCGCACATGCTCCAGCCACTCGGGCGACGGGCCGGAGGAGCCGCCCGCTGCGGACTCCAGGAAGAGCTGGACGGCGTCCCCGTCGTGCAGCACCGTGCTGAGCGCCGTGAGCCGTCCGTTGACGCGCACGCCGATGCAGCGGTGCGCGGCCTCGCCCAGCCGGGCGTAGGCGGCGTCGACGCAGGAGGCGCCGGCCGGGAGCGGCAGGGCACCGCCGGCCGGGCCCGGCTCGGAGCCCGCGGGAGCCGCGCAGTAGACGGTGATCTCGCGGTCCGCGGCGAGCTCGTCGCGCAGCTCCGTCCAGAAGGTGTCCGGGTCGGGGGCGTGGCTCTGCCACTCCAGCAGCCGCGAGAGCCAGCCGGGCCGGGTGGGGTCGGTGCGCTCGGCCGCCGGCTCGCCGAGGGCCTCGGGGACGGCCTCCTCGGACGCCGCGTGCGGGTCGCCCAGGGCGATCACTCCCGCCTCGGCCACGCGGTGCATCCGGCGGGTGCGGACCAGGACTTCGGCCACCCGCCCGCGGTCGTCGGCGATGGCGGTGTGCAGGGACTGGTAGAGGTTGAACTTCGGGGCCGCGATGAAGTCCTTGAACTCGGAGATGAGCGGCGTGAAGCAGGTGTGCAGCTCGCCCAGCACGGCGTAGCAGTCCGCGTCCTCCCCCACCAGGACGAGCAGCCGCCCGAAGTCGCCGGGGCCCAGCTCGCCGCGTTTCAGCAGGAGTTTGTGGACGGAGAGGGTGTGGCGCGGGCGGATGAGCACCTGGGCCGCGATGCCCGCCTCGCGCACCAGCCGGCGCGCCTGAGCCGCGATCTCGGTGAGCGGGTCGGCGCGCGCGGCGTGGTCCCGCATCAGCGCGCGGGTGCGGCGGTGGTCCTCGGGGTGCAGGATCGCGAAGACCAGGTCCTCCAGCTCGCTCTTGAGGGCCTGGATGCCGAGCCGTTCGGCGAGCGGAATGAGGACGTCCCGGGTGACCTTGGCGATACGTGCCTGCTTCTCGGGGCGCATCACGCCGAGGGTGCGCATGTTGTGCAGCCGGTCGGCCAGCTTGATGGACATGACACGGACGTCGTCGCCCGCCGCGACGAGCATCTTGCGGAAGGTCTCGGGCTCGGCGGCGGCGCCGTAGTCGACCTTCTCCAGCTTGGTCACCCCGTCGACCAGGTAGCACACCTCGTCGCCGAACTCCGTGCGCACCTGGTCGAGCGTCACCTCGGTGTCCTCGACGGTGTCGTGCAGCAGGGAGGCCGTCAGGGTCGTGGTCTCGGCACCGAGCTGCGCGAGCAGCAGGGTGACCGCCAGCGGATGGGTGATGTACGGCTCGCCGCTCTTGCGCATCTGCCCACGGTGCGAGGACTCGGCGAGGACGTACGCGCGGCGCAGCGGACGCAGGTCCGCCTCCGGATGGTGCGCCCGGTGCACCTTGGCGACGTGCTCGATGGCGTCGGGCAGCGCGTTGCGCGGGGTGGCGCTCAGCAGCGCTGCCCTGCTGAGCTTCCGCAGATTGCGCACCGCGCTCATGGGCACCTCCCGCTTCCCGCACACCCCGGAGCCGGGGTGTGGACCTATGACCCCATCACGCACCGTTGACCAGGCGTTGCCCGCTGTGAGCGGGATCACTCCATCGTGCGACGTTCGCACCCGGTGCCTTACGGAAGGAGGCCGGAATCGATTCTGCCTTCCGCGACGATCTCGGCGGGACCCGTCATCTCGATCTCGCCGTCGGTTCGTTCGGTGATGACCAGCCGCCCGCCGGGCACGTCCACCGTGTAGGTCGCGGGGACGCCGTCCCGCTCGGGCCGTGCGCCGTCCCGCCGGGCCGCCGCCACCATGACGGCGCACGCTCCGGTGCCGCAGGAGCGCGTCTCCCCCGAGCCCCGCTCGTGCACCCGCATCGCCACGTGCCGCGGCCCCCGGTCGACGACGAACTCGACGTTGACGCCGTGCGGGAACGCGTCGGCGGGAGCCGTCTCGGGGGCGTCCAGAAGGGGTCCCGCATCGGCGAGTTCGTCCACGAAGGCGACGGCGTGCGGATTGCCCATGCCGACCCTGCGGGCGGGCCAGCTGCGGCCCGCCGCGCTGACGGTGACCTCCCCGTCCGCTCCCGCGGGCAGCTGCGCCATGCCCATGCCGACGGTGATGTCCCCGCCGTCCTTGGCGAGATGGAGCCGGCGCGGCCCGGCGCGGGTGACGATGGTGAAGTCGCCGGGCTCGACCAGGCCGGCACGCTCCAGATAGCGCGCGAAGACCCGCACGCCGTTGCCGCACATCTCCGCCACCGAGCCGTCGGCGTTGCGGTAGTCCATGAACCACTCCGCGTCCTCGGACCCGGAGCCGTCCTCGGACCCGGAGCCGTCCTCGGACCCGGAGCCGTCCCCGGACCCGGAGCCGTCGCCGGAGCCGGACCCGCCGGACTCGGCCAGGGCGCGGGCCTCGGGGTGCGCGGCGGCGCGCACCACGCGCAGCAGGCCGTCACCGCCGATACCGGCGCGCCGGTCGCACAGCCGGGCGACATCGGCCGCGGACAGCTCGAACGTCCCGTCCGGGTCGGGGATGATCACGAAGTCGTTCTCCGTGCCGTGCCCCTTGAGGAACGGCACACGCTGCACGCTGGTCACGTACCCGATCGTACGGGACCGGCATGCCGGACGTGGGCCGGCGCTCACCGCAGGCGGGCGACCCGCAGCACGGCCAGGACGACAACCGTGCAGACCACCACTGCGTACACCGCGACCACCCGCCAGTCCGGGCGGCGGTCCGAGCCGCGCGCCGGCAGCCCCGGCCAGGTGTGGCCGACCCTCCGGGCCGCCATCACGCCCCAGCCGGCGGCGCAGCCGCAGATCAGCAGGCCCAGCATGGACACCACAGCGCCGGAGCTCCCGCCGGGCTCGAAGGCCAGCGGGAAGGCGAACATCAGGGAGCCGAGGGCGCCCAGCGCCACGATCGGCGCGAGCTGCCACAGCCGCAGCTTGCGCTGCGGGCGCAGCTCCTGCGGCTCCACGGCGGCGTCCACGGCCTCCTCGGCCGCGTCCGGGCCGTCGGAAGGGCCGTCCGCGGGGCCGTCTGCTTCCGGCTCCGCTTCGTCCTGCGGCTCCGGGCCGTCCGGGCCGTCGAGGGCCTCCGCGAGTGCGTCGCGCGGATCCGGCAGCGGCCGGTCGCCGCCCGCCGCCGCGCCCGCGACCGTCTCGTCCGTCCCGTCGCCGTCACGAGGGCTGGCCTCCATCGCCACACGCCCTCCCAACTCCGGCTTCACGGCTCGATCGAAGGTCGATGATGGCACGCTCTCGGGGCCGCCAGGCTCGCCCGGCGCTTCCCGATGCCATCACGTGATCAGGCTGTGACCGCGCTTTCGAGCAACACCATCGCGTGCCCGTGGAGTTCCCCCCGGTCCGACTGCGCACCACTGAGCCACTGCACCCGTGGGTCCCGCCTGAACCACGAGTCCTGACGGCGCGCGAAGCGCTTGGTCGCACGTACGGTCTCGGCCCGCGCCTCTTCCTCGGTGCACTCCCCCGCGAGCGCCGCCAGCACCTGCTGGTAGCCCAGCGCGCGGGAGGCGGTGCGCCCCTCGCGCAGCCCGGCGGCCTCCAGTGCCCGCACCTCGTCGACGAGCCCCGCCTCCCACATGCGGTCCACGCGCGCCGCGATCCGGGCGTCCAGCTCCGGGCGGGCGACGTCGACGCCGATCTGGATGGTGTCGTACACCGCCTCGTGCCCGGGGAGGTTGGCGGTGAACGGCTGTCCGGTGATCTCGATGACCTCAAGGGCGCGCACGATCCGGCGGCCGTTGCTGGGCAGGATGGCGCGCGCCGCCTCCGGATCGGCGTGCACCAGCCGGGCGTGCAGCGGGCCGGTGCCCTGCTCGGCCAGCTCGGCCTCCAGCCGGGCGCGCACTTCGGGGTCCGTTCCGGGGAAGTCCATCGCGTCGATCGCCCCGCGCACATACAGCCCGGAGCCGCCGACCAGGACGGGGACCCGGCCCTCGGCGCGCAGCCGGTCGATCGTGGCGCGCGCCAGCTTCTGGTACTCCGCGACGCTGGCCGCCACGGTGACGTCCCAGATGTCCAGCAGGTGGTGCGGGACGCCCTGCCGCTCCTCCGCGGTC
The DNA here is from genome assembly GCF_011045075.1 of Streptomyces boncukensis. Taxonomy (GTDB): domain Bacteria; phylum Actinomycetota; class Actinomycetes; order Streptomycetales; family Streptomycetaceae; genus Streptomyces; species Streptomyces boncukensis. The sequence goes on along the minus strand of NZ_JAAKZZ010000123.1, from coordinate 5,427 downwards.
AGCTTGGCGGTGCCGATGTCCATGCCACGGTAGAGCTGCATCGAGTCCGCATTGACGACCTCGCCTCCCAGCTCGCGGGCGAGGTGGACGCCCAGCTCGGACTTGCCGGCGGCGGTGGGCCCCACCACCGCGACGACGGGCGGTGCGGCAGGGGCGGGGGAGCTAGCGGGTTTCACACCGTCAGTCTCGCAAACCTCCCCGCGACTCCTCGAACGAGCGACGTGACGCCCCGGGGGCGGCGTCGTTCCCCGTTGCGAGGTTCCGGCAGCCGGTTTCCGCACCGGCGCCTCGGGGCGGCGCAAAGAGACGCTCCACAAGGCGCGGGATTCCGCCCGCACGAGTATGGTCTGGAGTAGATATGGGCGTGTTTGCGAGGCTTCTCCGTCGTTCGTCCACCACGTCAACGGGGGGTGCCGCCGAGGCCACCCCCACGGAGGAAACCGGGGTGGACGCGGGGACGGCACAGGAGCCCGCTGTCGCCGCCGCCGACGCGCGGGAAGGTGCGGACCCGGCGCCCGCGCCGGCCCCCGCGGGGAACGCAGAGGAAACGAAGGACAGCGCCGCGGGCCCGGCTCCGGCCGCGGCCGAGGCCGCCGCCGGGCCCGCGGCTGACGCCGCCGCCGGGCCCGCGGCTGACGCCGGTGACACGAGTGTCACCGGTGACGCCGGCGCCACCGGTGACACCGAGGTGGGCGGCTCCGCCGAGGGCACGGCGGAGCCCGGGGAGGGCGCGGAGGCGGCGTCCGCAGCGGATCCGGCCGGGCAGAGCGCCGACGGCGCGGAAGGGGAGCCGGGGAGCGAGGCGGCGGACCGGGCCGCTACTGTCGAGTCCGGGGACAGCGGAGTCGGCATCCCCAAGCAGCAGTCGGCCGAGAAGGCCGCCGACAGCGGGACCGGTGAGAGCGCCCGCAAGTGAGCCGAGCCGTCCGGGGACGCCTGGGCGCGCTGCGAGGAAGGTGGCCGCGATGGGCTTCATGAACAAGGTCAAGGGTCTGCTGAACCAGCACGGGGACCGGGTGCAGCAGGGGCTGGACAAGGCCGCACAGGTCGCGGACTCCAAGACCAAGGGCAAGTACACCGGCCAGATCAGGTCCGGCACCCAGAAGGCCAAGGAAGCCGCCGACCGCCTCGCCGACGACGGCAAGGGCACCAAGGACGACGGCAAGGACGACGGGAAAGGCTCCGGCCAGGGCTCCGGCTCCTGAGCGGCGCCTGACGGCCCCGGAAGCGCCCCGTGGGGGTGTGTGAGCGCCTGGCGCCCGCACACCCCCACCCGTGCGTCAGGACCAGCTCGCGACCACGTAGCCGACGCCGTACGGAGCGTCCTCGTACAGCAGCCGTCCGTCCAGCCCGGCGCCCTCCGCGGCCCCCGCGAGGGTCTGCCAGGAGGAGCGGCCCGCCACGTGCAGCTCGTACGCCAGCTCCGGGTCCAGGGCGAGCACCCCGGGGACGTCGGCCGTGCCGAGGGCGCGGGCCGCCTCGGCGTCGAACGCGGCGGCGCGGTCGTCGAAGTAGCCCGGGGCCTTGAGGGTGCGGCAGCCGCTGCCGTCCCCCATCACCAGCATGGCGACCCGGTCGGCGGCGCCGGCGAGCTCCTTGCCTGCGGTGGCGCAGCGCTCGCGGGCCAGCGGCTCGCCGATGCCGAGGCCCTCGACGGGGGCGGCGGTCCAGCCCGTGCGCTCCAGCAGCCACGCGCCCACCGCCAGGGACAGGGGCAGCTCGCGGCGGGCCGGGTCGCCCTTGCCGAGGCTGACCTCCAGGTCGACGCCGAAGCCGCGGAACGAGCCGCGCGCCCCCTGCGGGTGGGGGCCGCGCCCCGGCTGGCCCGCGGGGCCGAGGACGTGGAGCCGGTCGGGTCGGGCGGCCGCCAGGACGCCGATGGCGTCGTAGCAGGCGGCGCGCGCCCCGTCCATCTCGTGAGCGGAGCCGCTGGCGACCTCGGGAACGAGCAGCGGCGGGCAGGGGCATACGGCGGCGGCGACAAGCATGGCGCGCAGCTTAGGGGGGTTTGCCCGGCACGCCTACCCTGCCCCGGCCGCACGTCACCCGGCCGTGCGAGCGGTGGCGCACACGGGCGACCGGGGCACGCGGGCGACCGGCCGGGGACACGGGCTGCCGGCGGGGCGCCGCGGTCAGTGGTCGGCGTCCTCGACGGGCGCGGCGTCCGAGTCCCACTCCAGCTCGCAGACCCGGAAGTGGTACGGGTAGTGCTTCTGGAACGCCCCCTCGCCGACGAGCATCCAGCCGTCGGCCGTGCGGTACAGCCTGTTGCGTTTCGGGGTCATGGGGTGGCGCGGGGTGTACGCGCGGATGTGCGGCTTGGCCAGCTCTTCGGCCTCCCGCCGGCTCACGGCCTCGAACTCCGCGAGCACATTGGCGAGAGGCAGCGCGTTCCCGCCCACCGGCAGCTCCTCGACGATGAGTCCCCAGCGGGCCACGGTCAGCAGACCTCGCAGCCGCCGTGTGCGGCGGGCTCGGGCCGCGGCGCGGGGGCACCGACCGAGGGCAGCCCGAGCATCACCGGCTGTCCGCCCTGCGGGCCCTCCGGGGCCGCCTGGCGGCGCTCCCACGCGTCGCCGGCACGGGTGCGCCGTACGGAGGCGACGGGGCCCTCGGCGATGAGGTGGTGCGGTGCGGCGTAGGTGGCCTCGACGGTGACGACGTCGCCCGGACGCACCGGCTCCCCGGGGCGGGTGAAGTGCACCAGGCGGTTGTCGGGCGCGCGGCCGGAGAGGCGGTGCGTGGCGTCGTTCTTGCGGCCCTCGCCCTCGGCGACGAGCAGCTCCAGGGTGCGGCCGACCTGCTTCTTGTTCTCCTCCCAGGAGATCTGCTCCTGGAGGGCGACCAGGCGCTCGTACCGCTCCTGCACGACCTCCTTGGGGATCTGGCCGTCCATCTCGGCGGCCGGGGTCCCGGGGCGCTTGCTGTACTGGAAGGTGAACGCCTGCGCGAAGCGGGACTCGCGCACCACGTGCAGGGTCTCCTGGAAGTCCTCCTCGGTCTCGCCGGGGAAGCCCACGATGATGTCGGTGGACACGGCCGCATCGGGCAGGGCGGCACGGACCTTCCCGATGATGCCCAGGAAGCGCTCCTGGCGGTACGAGCGGCGCATGGCCTTCAGCACCCGCGAGGAGCCGGACTGCAGCGGCATGTGGAGCTGCGGCATCACGTTCGGCGTCTCGGCCATGGCGGCGATCACGTCGTCCGTGAAGTCGCGCGGGTGCGGCGAGGTGAAGCGGACGCGCTCCAGGCCCTCGACGCGCCCGCAGGCACGCAGCAGCTTGCTGAACGCCTCGCGGTCGCCGATGTCGGAACCGTAGGCGTTGACGTTCTGGCCGAGCAGGGTGACCTCGCTGACGCCCTCGTCGACCAGGGCCTCGATCTCGGCGAGGATGTCGCCGGGGCGGCGGTCCTTCTCCTTGCCGCGCAGCTGCGGGACGATGCAGAACGTGCAGGTGTTGTTGCAGCCCACGGAGACGGAGACCCAGGCGGCGTAGGCGCTCTCGCGGCGCGTCGGCAGGGTCGAGGGGAACGCCTCCAGCGACTCGGCGATCTCGACCTGCGCCTCGTCCTGCGTCCGGGCGCGCTCCAGCAGCACAGGGAGCTTGCCGACGTTGTGGGTGCCGAAGACCACGTCCACCCAGGGGGCCTTGCGCACGATGGTGTCGCGGTCCTTCTGCGCCAGGCAGCCGCCGACCGCGATCTGCATCCCGGGACGGTTCGCCTTCTTGGGCGCGAGCTGGCCGAGGTTGCCGTACAGGCGGTTGTCCGCGTTCTCCCGCACGGCACAGGTGTTGAACACCACGACGTCGACGGCCTCCGCGTCCTGGGAGGCGCGCACATAGCCGGCGTCCTCCAGCAGACCCGCCATCCGCTCGGAGTCATGGACGTTCATCTGGCAGCCGAACGTACGGATCTCGTAGCTTCGAGTAAGATCATCGTGCGCGCTCATGACACCAGGGTAGGCGTTTCGGCGGAGGGCTCCGGACCCCGGAACCGGCAGCCGGGCCGGCCACCCGCGGCCGGTCACCCGCGGCCTGGCGGCCAGGTGTCGCGCCCGCCGCGGGACGGTCTGCTTCCCACCGCTGACGGCGCCCCCTTCTTGCTGGCAGTATCCGGGCCATGGTCAGGCTGCGGATTCCGGGTGCGCGCGGGCCGCGCACGGCGCGGACCCGGCGCGCGCTGTGGGGCGCCGGCGCCGCAGCGGTGGTGTGCGGGCTGCTCGCCTGGTGGCTCGTTCCAGAGCCGGGAGAGTCACCCAGCGGAAGGGTCACCTTCAGCACCGGCGTGCGCACCGGCGTCTACGAGCGGTACGGGGAGCTGCTGGAGCGGCACCTGTCGGAGGACCTGCCGGGGGTGGATCTGCGACTGCGGCACAGCCAGGGCTCGGTCGACAACGTGGAGCGGGTGGCGGCCGGGCGGACGGACTTCACCATCGCGGCGGCCGACGCGGTCGCCGCGTACCGGAACGAGGGCCGTGCGAACGCGGCGCGCATCCGGGCCTGCGGACGGCTGTACGACGACTACATGCACCTGGTCGTCCCGGAGGACTCCCCGGTGCGCAGCACCGCGGACCTGGAGGGCCGCAGGGTGGGCGTCGGTGAGGAGGGCTCCGGCGTCTCGCTGATCGCCGGTCGGCTGCTGCTGGCGGCGGGGCTCGATGCCGAGCGGGACGTGGAGACGGTCCCGTTCGGCATCGACCGGATGCCGCGCATGCTGACGGAGGGGAAGCTGGACGCGTTCTTCTGGTCCGGCGGCCTGCCGACGAGCGCCATCGAGAAGCTCGCCGAGCGCGCCGACATACGCTTCGTGCCGCTCGGCGACCTGGTGCCCCGGCTGCACGAGCAGGAGCCGGACACGCGCTACTACCGTGCCGCCGTGATGGCCCCTGACGCGTATCCGTCCGTGCAGAAGGGGAAGTCGGTCAAGACACTGGCCGTGGCCAATCTGCTGCTCACCTCGGACCGGGTGGACCCGGCGCTGACCGAGGGCGTCACCCGCTCCGTCATCAAGAGCCGCGACGAGATCGGGCGGGAGGTGCACGCGGCCCAGAAGGTCGACCTGCGCACCGCGATCTACACCGACCCCGTGCCGCTGGACGAGGGGGCCCGCCGCTACTACCGCTCGGCCAAGCCGTGAGCGCGCGGCCACGACCGGCCGCTGAGGGGCGGCGGGCCCGCGGGACCGCACTCCCCCCGCACCCGCGGACTGCCCGCCGCGCACGGGGGGTAGGGCCCTGTCCAGCAGAGTCCGCCGGACACTTTCCGAGGAGCTGAGCCATGCACGACGATCGCCGCACCCTCGAAGACCGGCTGCGCCGCGTCCTGGACGAGCGCGTCAGGCCGTGTGTCCACACCTCGCCGCGGCCGCTGACCGTCGAGTGCTGGGAGGCGCCGGGCGAGCCGGTGCCCGTCGCGGAGGGGCTGG